>NZ_JTHF01000275.1 GCF_001043895.1 Methylobacterium indicum | reverse complement strand
CCGAGGCGGACCTGCGCGCGCCTGTGCTGGCGAGCGAGGCGCGCGCAGGTCCGCCTCGGCGATGCCGTCGAGGGCGCCGTCGGCGACGTCCCGCAGGTAGGCGGCGACGCTGCGCCGGCACGCCTCGATGCGGCGCTCGCCGAGGGCGAGCATCTGCTCGGTGCGGATCGTGAGCATCCCGGTTGGCGCGACCGGCCAGCCCGGATTGGCGGGCACGCGCTTCAGGCCGCCATACGCCTCCGACCGGTAGGCGATCTCGCTCGCGGGACCCAGCACCCGCGCGAACTGGCCGGCATCGAGGACCGGCATGAGCGCGCCGAGCACGTCCGGGTCCCAGTGCCGGAACAGGACCGCCTCAAACGTCCCGTCGTCGTCCTCCGACGGCGCGCTCCGGCCGGCGGCCGACCAGGCAGGGATGCGAGCCTTGTTGATCCGGCGCAGGTGCCGGTACAGCACCGCCTCCCCGGCAATACAGCACCAGAACACCGCCGCCGGTCGGTCGCCGGCCAGGCGGAAGACGTGATCTGCGGCGTCTGGGGCCTGCGCGAGGGTGACCAGCCACGGACCGGCCCGCTCCAGCTCCGCGTCGCCCTGGTCGAGGAACAGCGAGCGGCCGAGCAGACCGGCCTGCCGCAGGGCGGCGGGCAGGTCGTCGAACTGTGCCCCGTCGAGGACGGCGAAGCCGGCGACGCCGAACCCGGCGACGAGTCCGACGAGCCGCTGCGCCGCGACGGAGGGAGCTTCCCCAGATGCGGTCATCGGACCGGCCCCCCCGGGGACGGCACCCGCGTCGGGCTCGGGCGGGACACAGGCACGAGGATCGATGCTCATCCTTCCGTCTCCGGATGGGGATACGCGCCGCGCGGCGCGGTCAGGCGGGCGGCGAGGCGTGAGAGTGGCGTCCCGGACAGACGCTGCATCACCGCCTCGGCGTCGGGCCGCGCGCCCGGGTCCTGCCGGAGGAGGTCGCGCACGACCTTGCCCAGCCGCCCGTCGATCCTCGGATCCGGCAGGCTCGCCCGGGCGGCGAGCGCGCTCTCGCGGTCGCGGCCGAGCCCGACCCGCTCGCCGCGGGACGCGGCGGCGAGCAAGAGGCCGAGGGCGTAGAGGTCGGCCGGGGGGCCGCCGGGCCGGCCGGCGAGCTGCTCGGGGGCGGCGACCGACCACTTGCCGGCGAACTCGACGTCGGGCAGCGCCTCGCCGGCCCGGCGCACCACCCCGAAATCGATCAGCGTGGCGCCCTCCGCCCCGCCGCACAGCATCACGTTCTCGGGCGACACGTCGCCGTGGACGAGGCCGGCGGCGTGGACCGCGGCGAGCGCTCCGGCGAGCCGCCGGGCGAGCGCCGCGACGCCGTCCGGCGGCAGGGGGCCGCGGGTGCGCAGGGTCTCCGCCAGGGTCTCGCCGCGCAGCAGGTCCATCACGATCACCGCGCGGCCGTCGCCGTGGCGCAGGAGGTCGCGGGCGCGGGGAATCGCCGGATGCGACAGGCCCATCAGGGCGCGGGCCTCGCTGACGTGGAGGCGCGCCAGAACGGGATCGAGGGCGCGGTCGGGCCGCAGAATCTTGGCGGCGTGGTCGCCGCGCAGGTCGCGGTGGCGCACCCGGTAGATCTCGGCGAGGCCGCCGCGTCCGATCCGCTCGCGCACCGCGTAGGTGTTGGCGATGATCGTCTCGGGCAGGAGCGTCGCGTCCGCCGCGCCGGGCGGCGCGGCCGGCAGGCCCGGATCGGCCAGGCGGTCGAGGGCGGAGCGGGCGGCGTCGAGGACGAGGCGGCGCTCGGGCTCCGGGCGCGGCCGCCCGTCGCCGTCCTGCCCGATCGCCGCCACCAGGGCGTCGAGCCGGACCTGGACCCGCAGGGTCTCGCGGCGCGCCGCCTCGTCCGCCCGGCTCATCGCGCCTCGCTCCCCGCCCCCGCGGCGTCGACCACCACCACCGAGACGTTGTCGCGGGCGCCCGCGATCAGGGCGTCGTCGATGGCGCTCGCCACCGCCTCGGCGGGCGTGCCGTGGCCGGCGACCAGGGCGAGGCCGCGCTCGCCCAGCGCCCCGACGAGGCCGTCGCTGCACAGGACGAACCGGTCGCCGGCCCGCACCGCGCCATCGACCCAGTCGAGGGCGAAGGCGTCCTCGGCCCCGACCGCCCGGGTGACGACCTTGCGGCCCTCGCGGGTGGCGTGGTCGCGGGTGAGCGGGAGAAGGCCGCGCCCGCGCAGCAGGTAGGCGCGGGCATCTCCCGCCCAGGCGACGGCGTAGCGTCCGGCGCGCACCATCAGCACCACGACGACCGCGGCCACCACCGCATCGGGACCGAGCCGGCGGGCGCGGGCCCTCAAGGCCTCGTTCGCCTGGGCGAGCAGCGCCTCGATCGCGCCCCGGCCGGGCGCCTCCGGGCCGGCCGGGAGCCCGGCCAGACGCTCGGCCACGGCGGCGGCGGCGACATCCGCGGCGGCGTGGCCGCCGGCCCCGTCGGCCACCGCCCACAGGCCGAGGTCGGGCCGGTCCACCACCGCGTCGTCGTTGCGCTGCCGCCGCGTGCCCCGATGGGTACGCGCCGCCGAGACGAGCCGCACCGGCTCGGGCGCAGCCGCGGGCGCGAGCGGCGCGTCGGCCGGGGGAAGGACCGGCGCGCGGGCCTCCCGGTCCGCCTGGCCCGGCCCCGGCCCGTCCTGCCGGGCCCAGTCCTGCCAGCCCCAGACGTCCCAGCGCCCGTCGAGGAAGGCGGCGAACTGCTCGGGGGCCGGCGCGCCGCCATGCATCAGCAGCGAAGGCGCCACCGCCTCGGATCCCGTGGTCCACCACAGGGTGAAGCTGCGGCGCGAGCCCGCCATCGCCGCCTCGAGGACGTCGGCATAGGCCCGGATCGCCTCCGCCTCGCCGCCGAGACCGTAGCGGCGCGGCGCCTCCGCGCCGTCGGGCACCGGCCGGTGCGGCGGCTCCGGCAGGCCGAGGGCGGTCAGCCCCGCCTCGAAGGCATCGAAGTCGAAATCGTCGGCGAGGCAGGCGCGCGCCCGGGCCTCGGCGGCGTCGAACCAGGTTCCGGCACGGCGGAACAGCCGCCAGGGATCGGCGAGGTCCGGCATCTCGGCGGCGAGCACCAGCGGGAAGTAGCGCCCCACCCGGTCGACGGAGGGCATCAGCACGCCGGCGACCGCGTGCGGGCCCATCGTGTCGCGCCCGAGCACGAAGCGCCAGACCGGGGCGACGAGATAGGCCGGCAGCCAGGCCTCGCCGAGCTGCCGGCGGCTCGCCACGATCGCCCGCGACAGCCACTGGTCGAGGGCGCCGTGCAGCGCCCCGCCGAGGCGGCGGCTGACGAAATCGCCCCGGCTCGGCACCTTGCCGAAGAGTCCGGGCATGGCGGGCTCCGGCGCGGCGGCCGGGCGCCGTCCGGTCATCGGAACCTCGGGCAGCGGAAGGACCGGAGCACCGCGAGCGCGAAGGGGTTCGGCCGGGTCGGGCTGCGCAATTCGAAGCTCGCCTCGTGCCCGCCCGCATCGTAGGCGAGCCGCAGGCGGTCGGGCCCGGCGGGCTCGGGCCGTCCGGCCTCGACCAGGCGGAACAGCGCCCAGGGCCCGGTGAACGCGGCGGCTTCGGGCGGGCCGGGCTGCACCACCACGCGGGCGGCCTGGCTCACCGCCCGCTCGCCCGGCCAGGTCAGCGTCAGCGGCCGCGCGCTGCCGCGCGTATAGGTGACCTCCTGACCGTCGGCGATGAGGGAGGCGGAGGTGGCCTCGGGGTCGAGGCGCAGGGGCGTGACCTCGAAGCCGACCACGGGCCGGTCGGCCCCGGTCTGGAAGAACGCCCGGCGGATCTCGTCCGCCGTCTCGAAGCTGCGCAGAACCGCCTCGTCGCCCGCCTCGTTGCCCGCCGCCTGGCCGCGCCAGCGCCACGGCCGGGTTCCGGTATCGACCGCATCGGCGAGGTCGGTGCGCAGGAACCGGGCGAACAGGCCACCCGGCCCGAACAGGGCCGAGAACTCGGGCAGCCCGACCTCCGCGGCGGCGTTCCGGTCGAACGGGTAGCGGCGCTCGGTCGCCGTCCGGCAGGCCCGCTCGCCGCCGGCCCGCATCCAGCGCCCGGCGAGATCCTGCACCTTCGCCCGGTCGCCGGCGCGCGCCAGGAGACCCTCGTCGAGGGCGATCGGGATCAGGGGGCGCGAGAGCAGGGCCGCGACATGGCCGTCGAGGCTCGCCCGCAGGGGGGCTTGGCGCTCCTCCGGGTAGAGGCGGGCGAACAGGCCCGAGAGGCGCTGCGTCGCGAGGGCCCGGTCGAGGCTCTCCTCGCCGCCGAGCATCCGGTAGAGGCGCAGGGCCTCGGCGAGGTCCGGCGCGGCCGGCGGCGCGGCCTCGGCGCCACCCGGCTTGCGCGCGGGCCGCCCGGGTGCCGGCTCGGCCCTGGCCTTGAGCGCCCGCGCGACGACCTCCGTCCCGGGGGATCCGGGCGGGCCTGCGTCGGGCCTGCCGGACGCGGACTTGTTGCCGGAGGAGTTGTCGGCAGAGGATTTGCCGGCAGAGGACTTGCCGGCCTCCGGCGCGCCGTCGCCCGCCCGCAGGAGTGTGGCGAGCGCGACGAGCAGGCGCGGCTGAAGGTAGCCCGTCAGCGCGCGCTCGTAGAGGTTGGCCTGGCCGGCCTCGACCTTCGCCCGCTGGTCGAAGGTGTCGAGGAGGTGCGGCGGGCGGTCCTGCCCGTAGGGCGCGGCGGCGTCGCGGGCCCCGGACAGGACCGCGTCGGCACGCACGAAGTCGGCATCGGCGACGTCCTCCACCGGCAGCGTCGCGGCGGCCGCGGTGTAGCGGGCGAGCCGCATGTCCGTCGCGGCGAGCAGATCGTCCTGGCGCAGGTAGGCGGCGAGCCAGACCAGCGCCAGGCCGAGCGACAGGGCGGCGGCGAGGCCCCCGGCGGCGAGGCGCAGGAAGCGGCGGCGGCGCTCGGCGGCGGGATTCGTCGCGACGAGGTTCGCCTCGTTGAAGATCACGTCCCGGAACAACCGGGCGAGGAAGTAGCTGCGATGGCCGCCCGCGCTCGCCGCCGCGAAGCGCGGCAGGTCGAGGCCGAAGTGGCGGCTCGCGGTGCGGCCGACGAGGTCGACGACCTGCCCGTCCTGCTCGGCGGAGGCGAGGTAGAGCCCGCGCAGGCGCGGCGGCGGGTCGAACCGCGACGAGGCAGTGATCTCGCCCAGCACCTCGTGCAGCGGCTCGGCCACGAGCGCGAGCTGGCTCGGGAAGGCGAAGATCCGGGCGCGCCGCTCGGGGTCGATCTCGTCCTGCAGGCGTCCGAGCAGGAGGCCGTTGAGCCGCGCGATCAGGTCGTCGAAGGCGCGCCCGAGCCGATCGGCGAGGTCGCGCCCTTCGATCCCGGCCTTGGGCAGGGCCAGGGTCGTGCCCCAGACCTGCTCGCGCTCGCTCTTCGGCATGGCCTCGAAGAAGGCCTCGAAGCCGGCGAGCCGGTCGACCTTGGTCAGCACGACGTAGACCGGGACGCGCAGGCCGAAGGCTTCGTCGAGCTCGCGCAGGCGCTTGCGGATCGTGCGGGCGTGATGCAGCCGCTCAGGGGCCGTGGCCTGGACCAGCGTATCGACGCCCAGCATCACGATGGCGCCGTTGAGGGGCTGGCGCCGGCGGTGCTTGCGCAGGAGCCTCAGGAAACCCCGCCAGCCGGCGGCGTCCGCCTCGCCGTCGCCGTCCTGGGCGGTGTAGCGGCCGGCGGTGTCGATCAGGATGGCGTCGTCGGTGAACCACCAGTCGCAGGAGCGGGTGCCGCCCACCCCCTCGACGGATTCGCCGATGCTGTCGGCGAGCGGGAAGCGCAGACCCGAGTTGCGCAGCGCGGTGGTCTTGCCCGAGCCCGGCGGTCCGATCAGCGCGTACCAGGGCAGCGCATAGACCGACCGCCGGCCCATCGTGCGGCGCAGGAGCCGCAGGGCGTCGCGCAGGCGCGCCTGCAGCTCGGCCACGTCGCCCTGCGCGGCCCGGGCCGGATCGGTCCCGGAGACCGCGTCGATCAGCGCCTCGTCGCGGCGCAGCCCGCGAACGAGATGGTAGATGCAGTAGGCCAGGTAGGCCGCCGCGATGGCCGCCACGGCGTAGATCCGGGTCTGGATCGCCGCGAAGGGCCGCCAGGTCCCGAACGAGACCGCCTCGCCGTAGAAGAACACCACGCAGGCGGCGACGAGCGCCCAGATCAGCGCGACGAGCCACCAGGCCTTGACCCGGGTCGTATAGGCGGTGGCGTAGGAGCGGATCTCGTAGATCCAGTTGAGGATGTTCACGGCTGGACTTCCTCGCTTTCTCGCCCGCTCTCCTGCCCGGCCTCGTGCCCGCTCTCGGGCTCGGACCCGTCGGGCGGCGTCGGCGAACCGTTGCGGCGGATCACCAGTTCGGTGCGCCGGTTCTGCGCCCGGCCCTCGGGGCTGTTGTTGAAGGCGATGTTGGCGGGGCTGTCGTTCGGGCGCACCGGCTGGGCCTCGCCGCGCCCCTCGGCGCGGATCGCGTCGGTGCCGATCGAGCGGGCCAGGATCGCCGCCACCGCCTGCGCCCGGGCGACCGACAATTCGTAGTTCGAGGGGAAGCGCACGGTGCGGATCGGCACGTTGTCGGTGTGGCCGATGACCTGCACCGAGACGTCCTCGCCCCGGACCGCCTGCCCGATCCGCTCGAACAGCGCGGTGTAGGCCGGTGCGACCTCGGCGCTGCCGCTCTGGAACAGGCCGGCATTGCGGATGCGCAGGGTGGCGCCGTTGCCGTTCGGCACGACGTCGAGGGTTCCGTCGTCGATCTCCCGCTTGAGCGTCCGGCGCAGGCTGTCGACCAGGCGGCTCTGCGCCTTGGCGGCGACCGGGGCCGCGGCCGGGCCCGGCGGGCCGCCGCGCAGGCTCGGCGGCGTGTTCGGGGGCGCCGCGATGAAAGCCGCGAACGTCGCATCGGAGCGCCGGTTCACCGCCGATTGCAGCAGCAGGAACAGGCCCGCCAACACCAGGACCGCGAGGCCCGCCCCCGCCCAGAGCAGGTGGCGGGCGCCGGAGGCGCTCAAGCGCGCATCGACCCCGCGCCAGGCCGGCGACAGCTCGCGCTCGGCCTCCCCCCGCAGCGTCCGGTACAGGCCCTCGCGGATGCGCCCGATCTCCAGGTGCCCCTGCGGGTGGACCCGCATCCGCCCCTCGAAGCCGAGGGAGAGGCAGTGATACATCAGCAGCAGGACGTCGCGGTTCGAGCCCGGATCCTTGTGCAGGTGGGCGAGGAGGTCGAAGAAGCGCTCGCCCCCGGTGACGTCGGTGTGGAAGGTCGAGACCATGCCCTGGCGGGCCCAGAGGCTGTAGGCGCCCCAGGACGAGTTCAGGATCACGTCGTCGATCGTCGCGCACAGGGCGTAGTGGGCGGCCTGCGCGCGCTCGCGGGTCACCGCGACGCCGAGGATCGCCGCCTCGAACGCCTTGACGGCGGCGACGACCCGCAGGCGCAGGGCTTCCAGGTCGGGCGTGCCCGACAGGGTGCGCAGCCGCGCGATCAGGCTGAGGAGCGGCAGGGCCGCCTCGACCATCGGGGGCATCCCGGCCCGGGCGAAGTCGCCGGGCACGGGCTCCTGCGCCGGCGGGGGAACCCGCGGACCGGCCTCCCTGGGATCGACGTCCCTGGGATCGACGTCGCGAGGACCGGCTCCTCGAGGATCGACGTGAAGCACCGTCGGGGCGCGCACGCCGCCGGGCGTCGGCTTCACCACCGTCGATTCCGAATCGTAGCCGCGCGGATCCGCCTCCATCACCGCTCCCCGACCGGAAATCTCGTCATCGCGGGCGCTCGCCTTGCGTCATCCCGGGATGGACAATGCGCGAAACGCCCGATCGTCGCATACGCCACGAACAAATATCCGAATTGTCAGATCCTGCGACGCGTCTTCCCTAGGGAAGAATCAGACTACGAAAAAATACCGTGCATGATCGTCTTGCGATCGACCCAGGGGGGCGCCCTTCCGCGGCCCCGACGTCGCGCGGCGACGCGATCCGGGCCTGGACGAGCCCCGATCCTCGGTCACGGCCGCAGCCCCGAACCGGCATCGCGCCTCCAATGCCCGTGTCCGAGCACCCGGCACGCGGACACTGCCCCCGAGCGTTCATTCGAGGGCATGATCGACGACGAACCGGTACCGGATTCGTCCAAGGGCGCCCTATCCCTTGATCGCCCACAGCTCGAGGTCGAGGTCCGGGAAGTTGCCCGCGACGTGGATCGCCACCGCGCTCGACTGTTCGAGGTCGCGCCAGAGCGGGTTGGTGGTGTCGAGCTCGAAATAGACCGTGCCGCCGCGATAGGGCAGCTGGCGCGGCGCGACCGCGAGCGGCCGCACGGCGATGCCCGGCAGGGCCACGTTGACGAGCTGGGCGATCTGCTCGACGGGGCCGATCTTGATCTGGTTCGGCAGCGAGCGCCGCAGGGTCTCGGGCGGCAGCGAGGCGCGCACCGCCAGCACGAACCCGGCCCCGCGCAGGAGGGCGCGGTCGTTGATGGCGCCGACGCGCACGCCGTGGCGGCGCTCCTGCAGGTCGATCGGCACCGCGACCTGTTCGAGCAGCGCCGAGAGGCCGGCGCGCAGCTCCGCGAACACCGCCGCGAAGGTCGCCGCGAGGTCGTCGTGCCGGTAGTCCGGCAGGTGCGGCGCCCGCCGCGACGGAGCCGTGAAGGTCGCGATCTCGCCGGCGAGCGCGAGGCAGAGGCCGTAGAACGCCTCCGGGTGCAGCCGCCCGGCCTGGGCGCCGGCATGGCGCAGCAGCGGCTCGGCGCGGTTGAGGACCTGCAGCAGCAGGAAGTCGGCGATCTCGCCGGCCCCGCGGGTCGTCGGGTCGGCGATGCGGGCCGCCAGCGCCTCGGCCCGATGCGAGACCAGGCCCTGCAGTTCGGAGACGAGGGCGGCGAGCGGGCCCTCGGCGGCGCAGGTGAGGCAGGGCGCGACGAATTTTTCGTCGAGCACCACCGCCAGGTCGGAGCGGACCTCGACCACCCGGGCGGCGGCGAGCCGCTCGGTGCCGGCGAGCGGCCCGTTCGAGGGGGCGTAGGACAGGCGCAGCCGCCCGACCTCGAGACCGGCGCTGGCATAGCCGTCGCCGTTGGCGTCCGGTACGTCGCAGGCGGTGCGCCGCAGCCGCGTCGCCGCGTCCTCGCGCCGGTCGGCGCCGACCTCGGGGCTGCCGGGCTGGCGCATCGGCACCGCGAGGTGGATCGTGACGTCGCGGGTGCCGGGCAGGAGTTCGAGGGGGGGCGGCAGATCGGCGTCGCCCGGCGCCTCGAACGGGGTCCCGTCCGGGAAGATGCCGCGGGCATGCGACAGGGCGAAGCGCCCGACGCCGAGGAGCTCGCGGTTGATGCCGATCTCGGAGAAGCCCCACGGATAGGGCGAGAGGTCGCGGGTCAGCCCGCGCACGAAGCGCTCGGTCCAGCGGTCGGCCTGCTGGAAATGCTGCACGCGGAGGAACATCCCCTCCGACCAGACCACGCGGTTCTCGCTCAGCATCGGCTCTCGTGGCTCCAGGATCGGCGGGCGTCAGATCTTGCGGGCGTAGCTTGCGCGCAGCGGCGCCAGGACGGCCTCCGCGGCGGCGGCGCCCTCGCCCCCCGCGAGGGTGCCGTGCAAGGTCGCGTAGCGCTCCCAGGCCGCGGCCTTGAGCAGCGGGCCGACGGCGAGCCGCGTGCCCTCGCGGGCGGCGTCCTCGATCGCGTCCGGCAGGATCTGCGCGCCGACCGTGTCGGCGGTCTCGGCGACCGCGAGGCCGAGCGCACGGGCGTCGCGCGCGACCCCGGCGAGGCGCGCGACCAGCCGGTCGCCCGCATCCTCGGTCCCCGCCGTCAGGAGGTCGGCCACGAGGCCCGGCAGGTCTCCCGGCGCGTCACCGCCGGCCGGGGCGCGGTCCGGCGGGACCAGGCCGAGATCCCGCTCGGTCTTGCGCTGGACCGCCTCGACCGTCGCCAGCACGTCGACGAGGCGGCGCAGGAGCTGGCCGGCCCGCACCAGGGCGGCGCGGTCGCCGGGGGCGGGCCCGGCCGCGAGGCCGCCCAGCCCGGTCCCCTCGACCAGGGCGGCACAGGCCCCGCTCCAGTCGGGTGTCGCCGCGCCGCCCCCGGCCGGAGTCGGCTCCGCCGCGTCGCCGAGATGCCAGTCGACCGGCAGCAGGGTACGGGCCGGCGCGAGTTGCAGCGCCTCGTCGATCGGGGCGACGTGCTCGCTGCGGTTCGCGAAATCGCTGAAGGGCTCGTCGGCCTCCGGCAGGTCGGTGAGGGTCGTGGCGGGCGGGTCCCGCCAGCCGTAGGGCTGCACCACTTGCGCGTCGGCGGCACCGCCCGGCACCGCCGCGAGCCAGTCGTCCGCCGACCCGCCGAGGCCGCGCGCGGCCCGGGGCTCGCTCGCGTCGCTCGTGCCGGCGAGGATCGCCGAGACGCCGCCCGGGTGGGGCGAGCCGGGCCCGGGCCCGTCCTGCGGCTCCGGCTCGCGGCCGACCCCGATGCGGTAATCGCCGATTCGGAAGCTGTCGCCGGCATCGAGCGCCCGGCGGTTGCCGCGGCCCACCGGCCGCCCCTCCGCGGCGAAGTAGACGCCGTTGCTCGACAGGTCGACGAGGTAGAACCCGTCCGCCCCGGCCTCGATCCGGCAATGCAGCTTGGAGACGTGCCGCTCGGGGTCCGGCAGCACCCAGTCGTTGTCCGGGCCGCGGCCGATCGAGACCGGGCCTGCGCCGGGATCGAGGCGGCGCGCGCCGATCTCCGGCGCGCCGTCCGGCGCCTGCAGGATTCGCAGCGTGAGCGTCATCGCCCCCTCGGCCCTTCTCGCGTCGCCCGCACCCCGCCGCCGCCGTCAGTTCAGTCGCGAGAGGCCGAGCGGGGGACGGGCGCCGGCCGCCCCCATCCGGACCGCGTCCCGCGGCAGGGCCGGCGGCTCCAGGAAGACGACGCCGATCGGGAGGCCGGGCACGCCCGCGATCGTGGCCGGCGTGTTGAAGTTCTGGGCGCCGATTGCGGTCGCGGTCTGGCCGAGGGGCAGGAGGGCACCGAGCGCCGCCTGGGTGCGCTGGCCGCCGCCGGGCGTGGAGAGCGCGAAGCCGGTCACCGGGTCGATCGCCACGTTGCGGTTCGTCTGCAGCAGGAGCTGCCCGACCTGGCCGGCCCCCTGGACGAGGGCGGCCGCGAACAGCCCGGCGTAGCGCTCGAAGGCGTGGTCGTCGACGTCGCGCGAGATGCCGGTGCGGGCGTCCCGCGGCGAGATCGCGTAGGCCTTGAGCGGGTACTGGCGGCCGTCGAGTAGGACGAGCTGGGTGAACTGGATCGCGGCCTGGTTCGTGCTGTAGACGATCTGCCCGATCAGCCGGACGCCGTGCAGGGGCCCGGCGCGCTGCGCGCCGTCGACGTCGTAGATCGTGGCGAAGATCGGGGCCTGGGGATCGTCCGAGTTGAAGCCCTGGTCGAGGGAGGCGTAGACGGTGTCGCCCGCCCGCGCCACGGCATAGAGCCGCTCGCGGGGACGCGCCGGCTGGCCGCCATAGGCGCCCGGCATGCCACCGACCCCGCCGCCGAACCCGCCCCCCTGGCCCGGCTGGCCGACATTCGCCTGTCCGGGCGCTCCGCCATACCCGCCTGATCCGTAGCCTCCGGGCCCGGCGCCCGCCTGGCCGACGCCGGCTTGTCCGACATTGCCCTGACCGAATCCGGTCTGGCCCTGGCTGCCCGGGAACTGGCCGCCCGGGAATCCCCCGCCGTAGCCGCCCGGCTGCGGATAGGCCGCCTGCTGCAGCGGGGATCCGGGGCGCGCGCCGTTCCCGCCGGATCCGGCAGTCGCCGCGGCCGCGGGCTCGGGCCGGGCGTAGCGCTGCACCGTGAAGCCGCCGCTCGGCGGGGTCATCAGCGCCTCGATCTGCGCGTTGATCCGGGCCTCGATCGCCGGGTCCGACAGGACCTGGCCCGGGGGGCCCTGATAGACCACGCTCGGCGTCGCCGGGGCCTGGCCGGGCAGCGGAGGCTGGACGAACGGCATCGTCGCCTGCGGCGTCGGCTGGACCGGCGCCTGCGCGGCGGTCTCCTGCCCGTTCCCCTGCCCCGCCGCCTGGATCCGGACGAGAGGGGTGCCGGCCAGCGTGGCGGCGAGGATCAATGCGGTGATCGGCATGGCCATCCTCCCCCGGCTGCAACGTGAGCATCCCCGGCCGGCGCGCCGGCGGCCGTCCCGGCAGCGGGTCCGGGCCGGCTCCATGGGCGGGAGCGCCCCTCACGCGCCTGCGCGGCGGCCATCGCGCGCTCAATCATCGATCGTGACGGCGCGCTCGCGCCCGTCCGCGTCGGTGACGAGGAGGCGCGGCACCGGCCGGTCGAACCGCCAGACCCGTACGCCGTCGGGCGTCTGGGCCATCGCGTCCTGGACCGGGTTCACCACCACCACCGGCCCGCGCACGTAGAGCCGCCCGCCGAACATCCAGGCCGACACCGCCGGGTCGTCGACCCGCAGCCGCGCCGCGCCGCGCGGCGGCGTGCCGAGGCCGAACTCGTCCATCAGGCGATCCGGCAGATCGCCCGGCGCATGGGCGGCACGCCCCCGTCCGCTCCGCGCGGCGATCGTGCGCACCGCCCCGTCGGGGGCGGCCGCCAGGGCGGTGTGGCGGCCCGGCGGGACCGGGATTGCATCCGGCTGGCGCATCGCCGCCGCCGCGGGGTTCGCCGGGACGACCGGCTCGGCGGAGCGGGCGGTGAGGGGCGCGGCGCGCCCGCGCACCTCGATCGTCACCGGCAGGTCCACCGCCTCGCCCCCGCGGCCGCCGCTCCTCACGATCAGGACGATCGGCAGCGGGTAGTTCTCGAGGGTGATCGAGATGTTGCCGTAGGTGGAGACCCGGCAGGGCATGAGGTGGATCGTGGTCGGCCGCTCGGCCGGCGCCGAGGCCTGCCCGCCGCAGCCGCCGCCATCCACGGCAAAGCTGCGCGGGTCGTAGGCGGATGCGGCGATCGGCCAGGGCCGGCCGCCGGCATCGAGGATCGTGATCGGCGTCACCATCCCGAAGGCGAGGTGCACGGTCTGGGGCGCGGCCATGTCGACCTGCGGCTGCACGCTCATCAGCCGCGGCCGGATCCTCGGCGGGCCCTCGTCCGCGTAGGCGGGGGTCGTGGCCGCCCGCTGCGCGTCGATCACCCGGTTGCGGATCGCCCCGACATTGCCGGGAGTCAGGATCGCGCTGCCGGACCGGTCGGTCATCACGCTCTGGAGCGCCGAGATCTCGGCCGGGGTCAGTTCGCGCGGCGGCGGCGGCGAGGCCCGCGGGACCTCGGCCGGAGCCGGAACCGACGGCTGGGCAGCCGCCTGCGGCGGGGACACCGGGGGTGGGACCGCCGGAGACGGAGACGGAGACGAGGAAGAGGGAGCCGGGGCGGGCGACGGCGCCTGTGCGGCCGGGGCCGGCACGGCGGCGCCGGTCGCCTGGGATACGCGCCACGGTTGCGCAGGCGCATCCCCGGCACCGCAGGTTACCGCCGCGGCGAGGGCGGCGAGTCCCACCACACGGATCCGTCCCGCCATCCTGCCGGCCCCGCCTGTCCCGAGAACGCATCTTACAGACCAGCAATATGACGCAAGGTACGTCGACAAGGCAATGGTCGGCGTACGAGGAAAATCGACGCCTTCCAGCAAAAACCGGCCGGCCTGTGGCGTCGTCCGGCGATGATGCGACGCGCGCTGCGTTCAATGGCAGGTCCTGTGCCCGCGATGCCACACATCATGGCCCTATCTGCGGGTCTCGCTGTGGGCAATTGACGATCCAAGGTGGAAAGATCATGACGGATGCGGTGGCGTGCGGACGATCGGACATGAAGTTGTTATGGCTTCTTATCGTTCTTTCTTGTGCCGCGTGCCTTCAGGCCTGCTCCCTCACGGGAAGCCGGCCCGGATCCCCGGAGAGCACGCGGACCTTCCTCAAGGAGGAGATGGGACGGCGCGGGCTGTGAGGCTGGCGATCCTTGCCGCGGCCCTCGCAACCCTCACGGGTGGGCCGGTCCTCGCCCAGCTGAATCCGATCGTGGCGGCGACTCAGGTCCCCGGCGTCCCGGTCGCCCCCTACGGCGTGCCGTACGGCGCTCCTCCCTACGGCTACGGCGGCGTCTATCCGCCCTACCAGACCCAGAATCCGGGCCTCAATGCGCTGACCCAGGGCCAGGCCAACCCCAACATCGCGACCCGCGCCGGCGCG
>NZ_JTHF01000274.1 GCF_001043895.1 Methylobacterium indicum | reverse complement strand
CAGACTTGCGTCGGCAGGCCGACGTCTCGCCCGCTCAGATTCCTGTTTTGTCGCAGATTTTTGCCGCCGAACCGGTATCCGCTTCGGCGAAACCTGCTTGGCCGTCGTCCTACCAGGTCATCCGCACGCCGCCATAGACCGACAGCGGCTGCACCAGGGTGGTGGTGCGGGGGTCGTTCAGGACGTAGCGGCCGGCGAAGTCGTTGCTGCGCTCCAGGAAGGTGCCGAAATTGGCGTAGCGGTTGTTGAACAGGTTGGTCACCAGGCCGAAGATCTGCACGTTCTGCGTCAGCTGGAAGCTGGTGTTGAGGTTGGCGGTGAAATAGGCCGGCAGCTTGCGGTTGATGTTCGACTCGTCGCCGCGGAAGTAGGACGACGAGAACGCCTGCATGTTCATGCCGAAGCGCCAGAACGGCGTGATCGCGTAGTCGAAGCCGGCCTTGAACTGGTGCGCGGGCACCAGCGGCACCTTGTTGCCCGGGCGTACCGTGATGAGCCCGTCATCGGCGAGCGGGTTGTTGGGCGAGGACAGGTCGCCGCGGAACTGGAAGGTGGCGTCGATCAGCGCGTAGTTGGCGTAGAGGTTCAGGCGCTCGGTGACGTACTCGGCCGCGACCTCGATGCCCTGGCGCTGGGTCGCCGGCACGTTGACGTAGTAGCCGCGCGCCGCGTTGCCCGGCACCGCGATCTGCAGGATGTCGTTGGTGAGGTCGGTGCGGAAGGCGCCGAGCTTGTAGTTGAGCAGCCCGCCCTCGTAGAAGTTCGGCACCGCGCCGCGGAAACCGACCTCGTAGGTGCGCGCTTCCACCTGCTTGAGCGGCGGGTCGGCGACGAGGGAGTTCGGCAGCAGGCAGGGCCGGTCCGGATTGGCGCAGGCGAGCTCGAGCGGCGTCGGCGCCCGGTTCGACTCGGAGTAGCCGCCGTACAGGGTCAGCCAGTCGTAGAACCGGTAGGTCAGGCCGGCGACCGGGTTGATGCGGTTGAAGTAGTGCGTGCCGGTGACGTCGGGCGAGAAGCCGGTCAGGTCCTGGGTGTTGATCCGGGCGAAGTTCAGCCGCGCGCCGGCGGTGAGCGAGAGCCGGTCGGTGACGTCGAACGTGTCGAGGGCATAGAGGCCCATATAGAGGTTCGAGCCGGTCACCGCGCTCGGCGCGATGCCGAGCGCCCCGGCGGTGCGGATCGGCCCGACGCCGAGGCCCGGGATGTTGCCGTAGGTCGGGTTGTTCGGATCCGTGGTGATGCTCAGGTCCGGGTTGATGACGCCGAGCGTGCTGCCGGACTTGAACGAATAGTTCGCGACGTCGATGCTGCCGCCGACGATGAAGGTGTTGCCGTGGCCGAACCACTTGTCGCGGTTGGTCGCCTGCAGCGTGCCGCCGTAGCCGGTCGCCTCGGTCCGCACGGTGTCGAGGGTGCCGTAGGGCACGCCGGCCCGGAACGGAATCCGCTGGTTCTGCGGCCCGAGGATCAGGAACTGGTTGCGGAACTGCGCCTGGGTCTGGCCCGGCGCGGCCGAGAACCCGTCATCCTCGAAGCACAGGTTGCCGCGGAAGTTCGAGCGCGTGGAGCAGTTCTCGAAGTTGCCGTCGTTGCCGTCGATGTATTGCTGGCTGAAGCGGCGGACATAGGCGTTGCCGGCGAGATCCCAGGTCGGCGAGATGTTGACCTTGCCGGTGACCTGGATCTGGCCGACCTCGGTGGTGGTGGTCTGCGGCGAGGTGAAGATCGCCCGCTCGTTGTCGCGGGTGAAGTCGACCGGGGTGGCGGCCGCGGCGCCGAAGAAGGTCCGGGCGCCGGACGCGATGACGTGGAACTCGGAATCGAGGGTGCGGTGGCCGATAT
The DNA here is from genome assembly GCF_001043895.1 of Methylobacterium indicum. GTDB lineage: Bacteria > Pseudomonadota > Alphaproteobacteria > Rhizobiales > Beijerinckiaceae > Methylobacterium > Methylobacterium indicum. Next base: position 4,184 of record NZ_JTHF01000274.1, on the reverse strand, counting down.
CGGCGTAGACCCGGCCGATCTCCGACGGCGACTTGTAGCGCCAGCCGGCATCGCGCAGGCCCTCGCCGGCGAAGTAGAAGCTCCAGGGGCCGACCACCTCGCCGTATTGCAGGGTGCCCAGGATGCGGCCGTCCGAGCCGCCCATCACCGAGACTTCCTTGCCCTGCCAGGTGAAGCCGTTCTTCATCTCGATGTTGACCGCGCCGCCGAGCGCGTTCAGCCCGAAGATCGGGTTGCCGGTGACGATGTCGATGCGGTTGATCGCGACCTGGGGGATCAGGTCCCAGTTCACCACGTCGCCGAAGGCCTCGTTGATGCGGGTGCCGTTCTGGTAGACGGCCAGCCCCTGCGGTGCGCCCTGGAGCGGCGAGGCGTCGAAGCCGCGATAGGTCAGGGTCTGGCGGAAGCTGTTGCCCTGGCCGTCCGACAGGTTCACGCCGGGCGTGGTGCGGGCGAGCGTGAAGGTGGGATCGAGGGTGGCGCGGTCCTGCTCGAGCTTCCGGGCCGTCACGGTCTCGACGGTGAACGGCACCTTGGAGAGCGGTAGGGCGCCGCCGCTCTCGATCCGCTCGCCCGTGGCCGAGCGGCCGGTGCCGCCGGAACCGGCCACCGGCGTCACCGGGACGACGTCGATGGTCTCGAGGGCGATGGTCCCCTGAGCGGATGCCGGCGCGGCGAGCGCCGCCGACACGAGCGCGGTCGTGACGAGAAGTCCCCAGCGCGACGCAACCATGCCCGACATACTCCCCCGCCGGTATCCGACTCGTGCGGTGCCGCACGGCGCCGCGAATTGGAGGAGAGATAACGAGCTTCACCGTTTCGCCGCAATCCCGGCAAAGGTCATACGGCACTCTTAGGAAGTACCGGGCCAGGATCGGCGCGCGAACCCCGGGCACAGTGACGGTCCTGCAACAATCCGCCGGGTCGACAACGTCGCGTCAGGGAAAGTTTGGCAGTAGGGATTGCCGAATCTTCCTGTTCGATCGACTTCGATGCGGCCGATCCGGGTCGGGCGAATCGTGTCACGGATGGCCGAGGGTTGCTACCGCCTCGGACCCGGTGAGCGGCGCACCGTCCCACTGCGCCGGCCGTTCGATGGCGGCGCGCAGCATCGCCTTGTAGGCCTGACGCGGCACCTCCTCGGCGCCGAACTGCGCCAGGTGGCTGGTGACGAACTGCGCGTCGAGCAGAGTGTACCCGCCGCGCTTCAGCCGCGCGGCGAGGTGGACGAGAGCGACCTTCGAGGCGTCCCGGGCCAGATGGAACATGCTCTCGCCGAAGAACGCCGAGCCCAGCGACACGCCGTAGAGCCCACCCACCAGGCTGCGGGGCTCGCCCGCATAGACCTCGACGGTGTGGCAATGGCCGAGATCGAACAACTCGCCGTAGAGGGCGCGGATGCGGGCGTTGATCCAGGTGCGGTCGCTATCGCGCCGCGGGGCGGCGCAGCCCTCGATCACCGCGTCGAAGTCGCGGTCGGTCACCACCTCAAAATCGCCCTTGCGCACCGTGCGGGCGAGGCGCTGGCCGAGATGGAAGCGATCGAGGGGCAGGATCCCCCGCTCCTTCGGCTCGACCCAGTACAGGGTCGGGTCGTCGGCATCCTCCGCCATCGGGAAGATGCCGGCGGCATAGGCCTTGAGCAGGATCTCGGCGGTGATCTCGACGTTCAGGCTGCCGTGCATCGACAGGGGTTCCGGGCACTGGGTGCGGGGACGGCATTCTCGCCCCGGCCCGACTTTTCGAAAAGGGTGGTCGGACACGGGTAGGCCCGGTCGAACTAGGGCGTGGGGCCGCCCGCAACGAGATACGGCCCGCGGCGGCTGGCCGCGGGCCGTTTCACCCGAAGTCGACGGGGTCTGGCCCGGCTCAGTTCGAGGGGCCGCCGGAGGTCTGGCCGAGATTCGGGTTCAGGCGGCTCGGCATCGCGGCATTGCCGCCCTTGGCCGAGTCGATCTCGGTCTCGATGGTGTTGCGGCCGACGCCGCCGACCGGGGCGGGCCGAGCGGGGTTCACGACGGTGCCGGTGGTGAGCGGATCGACCACCGGGGCGGCCGGGCCGGGATAGGCAGGGCCCTGATAGGCCGGAGCCTGGGCGAGGGCGGGAGTGGCCAGCAGGGCGGCCATGGCGGCGAGCGTGATGATGCGCATGGAACAGTCTCTCTCGGTTCTCGACTGCGACCGTTACAGTTCGGAACGACCTGTCCGCTGCCTGACGCAGGGACGATCCAGATGTTCCGACCGTTGTCGCCGGGAGAACCGGCGGAGCGCCGCGCCGTTCCCCAGCGCCCGCAAAAAACTTGCGCGCCATCGATTGCTGCGATGCCGCACCCGCAACGGCGGGATTTCCCGAGCCGACATGCGAAAGGGGCACCCGCGAGGATGCCCCTTGTCGCGACGCCGCTTCGCGGGGCCGGTTACTCGATCTCGAGACCGCCGGTCTTGAGGAACTCCTCGAGCCAGTGGATGTCGTAGAGACCGTTCTGGATGTCGGCGTTGCGCACCAGGGTGCGGAACAGCGGCAGGGTCGTGTCGATGCCCGCGACCACGAACTCGTCGAGCGCCCGGCGCAGGCGCATCAGGCACTCGTTGCGGGTGCGGCCGTGGACGATGAGCTTGCCCATCAGCGAATCGTAGTGCGGCGGGATGCGGTAGCCCTGGTAGGCCGCCGAATCGACCCGCACGCCAAGGCCGCCGGGGGGATGGAAATAGGTGATCGTGCCGGGCGAGGGGCGGAAGGTGGCCGGGTGCTCGGCGTTGATGCGGCACTCGATGGCGTGGCCCTCGACCCGCACGTCCTCCTGGCGCACCGAGAGCGGCGCTCCGGCCGCCACCCGGATCTGCTCGTTGACGAGGTCGATCCCGGTGATCATCTCGGTGACGGGATGCTCCACCTGAATCCGGGTGTTCATCTCGATGAAGTAGAACTGCCCGTCCTCGTAGAGGAACTCGATCGTGCCGGCGCCGGTATAGCCCAGCTCCTGCATCGCCCGGGCGACCGTGCCGCCGATCTGCTCGCGCATCTCGGCGTTGAGCGCCGGGGAGGGGCCTTCCTCCCAGACCTTCTGGTGCCGGCGCTGGAGCGAGCAGTCGCGCTCGGCGAGGTGGATGGCGTTGCCGCGGCCGTCGCCGAGCACCTGCACCTCGATGTGGCGCGGCTTCTCGAGGTACTTCTCGATGTAGACCGCGTCGTCGCCGAAGGCGGCTTTCGCCTCGGTGCGGGCGGTCATCAGCGCGGTCTCGAGGTCGGCCTCGCTGCGGGCGACCTTCATGCCGCGGCCGCCGCCGCCCGACGCCGCCTTGATCAGCACCGGGTAGCCGATGTCGGCGGCGACGCGTTTCGCTTCGTCGGTATCGGTGACGCCGCCCTCGGAGCCGGGCACGCAGGGGATGCCGAGGCGCTTGGCGGTGCGCTTGGCCTCGATCTTGTCGCCCATCACGCGGATGTGCTCGGCCTTCGGGCCGATGAAGCCGATGCCGTGGTGGTTGAGCACCTCGGCAAAGCGCGCATTCTCCGACAGGAAGCCGTAGCCCGGATGCACCGCGTCGGCGCCGGTGATCTCGCAGGCGGCGATGATCGACGGGATGTTGAGGTAGCTGTCGCGGGCCGGCGGCGGGCCGATGCACACGCTCTCGTCGGCGAGCCGAACGTGCATGGCGTCGGCGTCGGCGGTGGAGTGCACCGCCACGGTCGCGATGCCGAGCTCCTTGGCGGCCCGCAGGATGCGGAGCGCGATCTCGCCCCGGTTCGCGATCAGGATCTTGTCGAACATGGGCGCCTAAGCAGGTTCCGCAAAAATGGCCGCCGGTCTCGCGGTGAAAACCTGCGGCAAAACAAGGAACGGCGCGGACAAAGCGGTGGCGCGCCAGCGGTTTGTCCGCGGGGCGATCACTCGATCAGCAGCAGGGGCTCGCCGAACTCGACCGGCTGCCCGTCCTCGATGAAGATCGCCGTCACGGTGCCGGAGCGCGGCGCCACGATGTCGTTGAAGGTCTTCATCGCCTCGACGAGCAGGACCCGGGCGCCGCTCTCGATCCGCGACCCGACCTCGACGAAGTTCTTCGCCTCCGGCGAGGGCTTGCGGTAGGCGGTGCCGACCATCGGCGAGAGCACCGCGCCCGGATGGGCGGCGAGGGCCTTCGGGTCGGCGTCGGCGACGGGCGCGGCGGCGGGGAGCGCAGCG
>NZ_JTHF01000273.1 GCF_001043895.1 Methylobacterium indicum | reverse complement strand
ACGGCGCGGCGCAGTCGAGGGACTTCAGGAGCGTGTCCTTGCCGACCGCATCGTAGACCACCCGCGCCTTGGCGCCGCCGGTCGCCTCCAGGAAGGCCTTGGGCCAGTCGGGATCGGTGAGGTCGATCACCGCCGCGCAGCCGGCCGCGAGCGCCGCGTCCCGCTTCCCCGGCGAGCCGGTGGTGCCGACGACCTTGGCGCCGAGCGCGGTCGCCCAGCGGGTCAGGATCTGGCCGACGCCGCCGGCGGCGGAATGGACCAGCAGCAGGTCGCCCGGCTGCACCGCATGGGTCTTGCGCAGCAGGTACTGCGCGGTCATGCCCTTGAACAGCAGGGAGGCGGCGGCCTCGTCGCCGACGCTCTCGGGCAGCCGCACGAGCTTGTCCGCCGGCACGGTGCGCCGGTCGGCATAGGCGCCGACGCCGGCATTCATGTACGCCACGCGGTCGCCCGGCTTCACGTCCGTGACGCCCGGCCCGACCGCCTCGACCACGCCCGCGGCCTCGAAGCCGAGCCCGGTCGGCCGCTCGAGCGGATAGGCCCCCCGGCGCTGGTAGATGTCGATGAAGTTGAAGCCGATCGCCGTCTGGCGCAGCTGCGCCTCGCCCGCACCGGGTGCGGGCAGGTCCCCGCTCCGCAGGGTCATGACCTGCGGCGGGCCGAACTCGGTGATCACCACGCTGCGCGTCGTCGCCATGACGGACTCTCCTTGTGCCTGCCCCGCTGGTGCCCCCCGGTATGAACCCGCCGGACGCGGTGATAAATCGGGGCCCGCATTCGAGATTCGAAACGCCGGGTTTGCAATCGATGGATCGTCTGTCCGGCATGGAGGCCTTCGCCAAGGCGGTCGAGACGGGGTCCTTCTCGTCGGCCGGCGCGACGCTCGGGCTGTCGCCCCAGGCGGTCGGCAAGCAGGTGCGCCTGCTGGAGGAGCATCTCGGCGTCCGGCTGATCCACCGCACGACGCGCCGCCAGAGCCTGACCGAGGCGGGGCGCGAGCTCTACGAGCGGGTCCGGATCATCCTGGCGGAGGTCGAGGCGGTGGAGGCGGTGGCGGCCCACAGCCAGGCGGTGCCCCGGGGCCGGATCCGCGTGAACGCCCCCGTCACCTTCGGCGCCCACGACCTCGCCCGGGTCCTGCCGGCCTATCTCGCCGCCTATCCGCAGGTCGATGTCGAGCTGACCCTGTCGGACCGCAAGGTCGACCTGATCGAGGAGGGCGACGAGGTGGTCTTCCGCGTCGGACCGCCGGCCGAGGGCGGCCTCGTCGCCCGTCCCTTGCGGCCGATGGAGTTCGCCCTCTGCGCCGCGCCGTCCTATCTCGCGGCCCGGGGCGCGCCGCGCGTGCCGGCCGACCTCCGGCAGCACGAATGCCTGGGCTTTGCCTACATGGCGACCGGGGACCAGTGGCGCTTCGTCGGCCCGGAGGGCCCCGAGACGGTCGAGGTGTCCTACCGGCTCCTGGTGAATAACGGCCAGGCCCTGCTGACGGCGGCGCTCGCCGGCCTCGGCCTGCTGCTGCAGCCGGTCGCGCTCACGCGGGATGCCGTCGCGGCGGGTCAGCTGGTGCCGGTGCTGCCGGCCTACCGGCCGGTCTCCCGCCCGATGCACCTGCTCTATGCGCCCGATCGGCGGATCACCCCGAAGCTGCGCTCGTTCATCGATTTCGCGCTCGCCCGGTTCGCCGGGCCGTGACGGGCCGTCAACGCGCCGCGACCGCTCCGGCGGCGCGCAGGGTGCGGGACACCGTGGCGCGCATGTCGGCGAGGGTGAAGGGCTTCGTCAGCACGTCGGCCACGATCGCGTCGAGGCCGCGGGCGCGCTCGCGCTGGTCGGCAAAGCCGGTCATCAGCAGGATGATCAGGTCGGGATAGTCGCGCTTGGCCGCGAGCGACAGGGCGATGCCGTCCATCAGCGGCATGCGGATGTCGGTCAGCATCAGGTCGAAGGCGCTCTCCGCCAGCCGGTCGAGACCGTCGCTGCCGTCCACCGCCGTCACGACCGTGTGGCCGTCCATCTCCAGCCCGCGCTTCAGGAAGCCGCGGATCGGTTCCTCGTCGTCGACCAGCAGGATGCGCGCCATGTCCTCTCGTCTCTCTGGGTCGAAAAGCTGCGCGAAGACGGGAAGTGTGGTCAGGCGCGCGCCACAGGGTCAAGCGGCAGTTGCGCCGAGGGTTCCGCTTTCGCGCCTTGCGCCGCAACAAGGCCCGGCCGCGTTGCAATCCCGCATCGCTTCCGGGCCTTGCCGGCACCGTCGATCCTCAGGCGATCGCCGTGCCGTCCGACCCCGTGTCGAACAGATCCGGGTCGCCGTCGCCGTAATCGACGAGGCCGACGAAGGGGAGCTGGCGGAAGGCGTGGGCCACGTCCATGCCGTAGCCGACCACGAACACGTCCGGGCAGGTGAAGCCGACGTAATCGGCATCCATCGTCACCGCGCGCTTGCCGGGCTTCTCGAGCAGCACCGTGGTGAGCACCCGCCGCGCCCCGCGGGCCATCAGGAGGTCCTTGGCGTAGACGAGGGTGCGGCCGGATTCGAGGATGTCGTCGATCAGGAGCACGTCGCGGCCACGCACCTCGCTCTCGACGTCGCGCAGGATCGCGACCTGGCCCGAGGACACGGTCGCGGCGCGGTAGCTCGACAGATGGATGAACTCGACCTGCGGCGCCAGCCCGGCCCGGTGCAGGGCGCGGATCAGGTCGGCGGCGAACATGAAGCTGCCCTTCAGCACCGCCACCACCAGGAGGTTCTCCAGCGGCTGGGAGGCGATGGCGCGGGCGATCTCCTCGTTGCGCTGCGCGATGGCGGATTCGTCGAAGAGGACGCGGACGCGGGGCAGGGACGGGGTCATCGGTCTTCGGGGTTCACTTCGGGTTCGTCGGAGCCTTCAGGCTGACTGCAGAATCGTGGCTGTCAACCGCGGCAAAGCGGACCAGCACCTGGCGGCCCTTCGCCGAGGGGCCCGGCAGCTCGGCCCGGAAGCGGGCGGATTCCTCGGGCTCGAGCCGTTCGCGCGGTGCCTCGGCGCGCCAGCGGTAGACGACCTGGCCGTGCTCGTCGCGCAGTTCGAGGCTGAGCGGGGGCACCGCCACGGCCTCCTTGGCGGCGCTCACCACGTCGCCCTCGACCACGAGGCGGCCGGGGCCGGAGGCTTCCGGCACCTGGTAGGCGGCGACGTCCCGGAAGGTCAGGCCGCGCAGGTTCACCGGCAGGCCGATCGCCGCGTAGAGCCGGGCGGTCTGGGGCAGGGCGCGCACGAGGCCGGCGCGGCCGGCCGGCATCAGGGCGGCCGTCACCGCGGCGCAGGCCGCGACCGCGGCCGCCGCCACGGCGAGGCGACGCAGCCGGCCGGTCCCGGGCTCGCCCGATTTCGCGGTCCCGGCCTTGCGCTCCCCGGCCCCGCGCTCGCGGGTCTTGGACGGCGTCGGCTCCGCCGGGGCTTCCGCGGCGGTGAACACCGCCTCGCCGGGGGGCGAGAGCGTCGGCTCGGCGGCGGGGGCCGCCACGAACCAGGGCTCGCGGCAGGCCGCGCAGCGCACGGTGCGCCCGGCCGGTCCGATCTTGCTCGGATCGAGCGTATATTCGCTTGCGCAGGCGGGACAGACGATCAGCATGGCGAATCAGTCGGGCGCGGCACCGAGGCCGGATCACGACTCCTCCCGCTTCAGCCTTAATGCATGGTAAAGCGGCCGGGCCGCGGGAGGCCGGCGAGGCGTCGGGGCTGCCCGAGGACCCGTGATGGAGACCGGATGGACGCGAGAACCGACAGGGGCACCGGCAACAGCCTGCTCGGCGGAATGGACGAGCCGGTGGTCCGGTTCGAGAACGTGGGGATGCGCTACGGGGTCGGCCCCGAGGTCCTGAGCGACATCAGCTTCACCATCGCGCCGCACTCGTTCCAGTTCCTCACCGGCCCGTCGGGCGCCGGCAAGACGACGCTGCTGCGCCTGATCCTGCTCTCGGTGCGGCCGAGCCGGGGCCTCGTCTCGGTGTTCGGCGAGGAGGTGAGCGGCATCTCGAGCGGGGCGCTGACCTCCCTGCGCCGGCGCATGGGCGTGGTCTTCCAGGATTTCCGCCTGCTCGACCACCTCACCACCTACGAGAACGTCGCCCTGCCGCTGCGGGTCCAGGGCCGGGCCGAGACGAGCTACCGGGCCGAGGTGGTGGAACTCCTGCGCTGGGTGGGCCTGGGGGAGCGCATGCACGTCCTGCCGCCGCTCCTGTCGGGCGGCGAGAAGCAGCGCGCGGCGATCGCCCGGGCGCTGATCGCCCGGCCCGAATTGCTGCTCGCCGACGAGCCGACCGGCAACGTCGATCCCCAGCTCGGCCGGCGCCTGCTGCGCCTGTTCGTCGAGCTCAACCGCCTCGGCACCTCGGTGCTGATCGCCACCCACGATTTCGCCCTGATGGACCTCGTCGATGCGCGCCGGTTCGTGCTCGGCAACAACCGCCTGCGGATCGAGGGATGAGCCGCGGGGAGACGCACCATGTCTGACGGGGCCACCCTGGCACGGGGGAAGCGGCGCGAGGCGCCCGCCGCCGACCTGCCGCCGACCTTGCGCCGCAACGCGCCGCTGGTGCCGACCGACACCAGCGCCGGCCGCGCGCTCGCGGCGGTGATCGCGATCCTGACCTTCCTCGCCGCCCTCTGCGCCGGCGGCGCCGAGATCGTCGCCACGAGCGCCGCGCAATGGCAGGGCTCGGTGGCGCAGGAGGTCACGATCCAGGTCCGCCCGAGCCCGGGCCGCGACACCGACGCGGACGTCGCCAAGGCGGCGGCCCTCGCCTCGGCCACCCCCGGCATCGCCGCGACCCGGCCCTTCACCAAGGCGGAATCCGAGCGCCTGCTGGAGCCCTGGCTCGGCACCGGGCTCGATCTCGGCGACCTGCCGGTGCCGCGCCTGATCACGGTGCGGCTGGGCTCCGGGACGCCCGACCTCGGCGACTTGCGCCGGCGCCTGGCGGAATCCCTGCCCGGGGTGGCGAGCCTCGACGACCATGCGCTCTGGCTCTCGCGCCTCTCGACCATGGCCAACACGGTGGTCGGCGTCGGCGTCGCCATCGTCGGGCTGGTGCTCGTCGCCACCGGGCTCGCCGTCACCTTCGCGACCCGCGGCGCCATGGCGGGCAACCGCGAGGTGGTGGAGGTGCTGCACTTCGTCGGGGCCGATGCCGACTTCATCGCCCGCGAGTTCCAGCGCCGCTTCTTCCGCCTGGGGTTGCGCGGCGGGGCGATCGGGGCCGCCGCGGCGCTCGCGGTGATCGGGGCCGGCGGGGCGCTGGCCCGGGTCTGGCGCGCCGGTCCGGCCGGCGACGAGATCGAGGCCCTGTTCGGCGGCTTCGCCATCGGCTGGCGCGGCTATGCCAGCGTGGTGCTGATCGGCGTCATCGCCTCGGTCGTCACCGCGGTCGTCTCGCGGCTCACCGTGCGGCGCTTCCTCGACTGAAACGATTTTCGACTGATCGCGTCGCGATGCGGAAACCGGCGTCGCTCAGGCGCCGTGCCGGCTCGTCATACGGCTGCCCGAAGGGGTCTTCCGGAAGCCGTATGAGCCAGTCTCGCTTCAGAACGCCGCTCGGGCGACAGCCCGACGCCAGGGACCCTCGCTACCGTGGGCCGATAGCCGGGTGCCGGATCCGTCGGCGTGCCCGCTCTTCACAGGGACGCGCCGGCACGGTGAACGAATCGGCCTCCGACGCGGTTGCCTCCGGGTCGCCGCAATCGGCACTATGCTCGACAGGGGTGAGATGACCTCGCGGATGCAGCGTGGAATGACGACGCGAACCGGCGACGTGGTGGGCTGGTGCTGGTCGGGCGGCGGATCCGAGGGACCGCCCCCGGCCCGGTGGAGCCTGCGCCGCCGCCTCGCCCTCGGGGTCGCGGGTCTCGGGCTCGCCTCCGGTCTCGCCCTCGGCCTCGGCTTCCTCGCCTTCGTGGCCGGCCTCGCCCGCGCCGAGCGGCTGCCCCTCGGCCCCTCCGACGGCATCGTGGCGCTGACCGGCGGGGCCCAGCGGATCGAGGACGCGATGGATCTGCTCGCCGGCGGCTACGGCCGGCGGCTGCTGATCACCGGCGTCAACGAGCGCACCAGCCGCGAGGAGATCGCCCGGCTCAATCCCGGCCAGCAGCACCTGATGGCCTGCTGCGTCGACCTCGACTACCGGGCCCGCAACACCATCGGCAACGCCATCGAGATCCGGCGCTGGATGCGCGAGAACGGATTCCAGAGCGTCGCGGTGGTGACCTCGAACTATCACATGCCCCGCACCCTGGTGGAACTCGACCACGCCCTCGAGGGCGGCCACCGGGTCGTGCCGCACCCCGTCGTCTCGGAGGGGATCGACCCCGACCAGTGGTGGCGCCATCCGGCCTCGGCGCGGCTCCTCGCCTCCGAATACGCGAAGCTCCTGGTCGCCTGGGTCCGCACCCGCTTCGAGACCGATCCCGAGCATTCGAGCGCGGCGGTGCTGGTCAGCCGCGGTCATCCGGTGAAGGTGGTGGCCGAGCCGCTGGTGCGGTGAGGCACGGAACCGGGACGCGGGTCTCCGGGCCCGCCGGCGCAGGGGCCGCCTACCGCCCCTTGCAGCGCGTCCGCAGCAGCTCCGAAAATTCCTTCTCCGAGCCCTGGACCTGAGCCAGGCGCTCGCCGCGCTCCGCGCCCGAGAGGCAGCGACCGTAGACGGTGGCGGCGCGGCGCATCGTGTCGACGTGCTGGCGCCAGCCGCGGCAGCGGTCGGCATCGCTGTCGCCGAGCATCTCGAGGCGCTCGATCGCGGTCTTCTGCGAGGATTGCGCCACCAGGAGGTCGCGGGCGCAGGTGCCGTCGACGGCGTGCGCCGGGGCGGCCGCGGCGAGGAGGCACGCCGCGGCGAGGAGGGAAGTCCGCATCGTCACGCCGCCTGGGCGGGGGATTGGGTCAGGAGGGCGTAGAGCGCGTCGGCGTCGCGGGCCGCACGGATGCGGTCGATGATGCCGGGCTCGCGCAGCACCCGGGCGACCCGGGCGAGCGCCTTCAGGTGGTCGGCGCCGGCGCCTTCGGGGGCGAGCAGCAGGAAGGCGATGTCGACCGGCTGGCCGTCGAGCGCCTCGAAATCGATCGGGCGCTCGAGGCGGGCCATCAGGCCGAACAGGGTGTCGAGCCCCGGCAGCTTGCCGTGCGGGATCGCCACGCCCTCGCCGATGCCGGTCGAGCCCAGGCGTTCGCGCTGCAGGAGCGTCTCGAAGATCTCCCGCTCGTCCAGGCCCGGCAGATGGCGGGCCGCGTGGGCGGCCAGCTCCTGCAGGACCTGCTTTTTCCCCTGCGCCCGCAGCGCCGGGAGGACCGCCTCCGGCTTCAGGAATTCCAGCAATGGCATCGAGACCGCTGCCTCATCGGCGGGGAGCGCCCGGGCGCCCCGCACTTGTTCCAGGACCGGAGGCCTTCCGGGAGAGGAGGAATTCCCCGCTCACGGAGTGCCGCGTTCCGGCGGATCGATCCACCCGATCGCGCCGTCGCCCCGCCGGTATACGACGTTGACCCGTTCGGTGCCAGCGTGAACGAAGACGAGGACGGGGACACCGGTGAGGTCGAGTTCCACCACCGCCTCGCTCACCGTGCGCCGGTGCAGGGTGCGGGTGCTCTCGGCGATGATCGGCGGGTGCTCGCCGGTATCCTCCTCCGGCGCCTCGAACACCGAATAGGCCGCTTCCATCACGGCGGCGGATCCGGGCAGGCTCCCCGGCAGGCCGCCATCGAGGCCGACTTCCTTGGCGTGGCCGTTCGGGTGGGCCTTGAGGCGGTGCTTGTAGCGGCGCAGGCGCTTCTCGATCCGCTCGGCGGTCTGGTCGAAGCTCGCATGCGCGTCGTGGGCGGTGCCGGACGCTTCGAGCGTGATGCCCGAGGGCAGGTGCAGCACGCAATCGGTGCGGTAGGCTCCGCCGTCCCGCGCGACCGTCACGTGGCCGTGGTAGGCACCGTCGAAGTACTTGGCGAGGGCCGCGGAGATCCGCTCCTCCACCCGTGTCCTCAGGGCTTCCCCCAGATCCACGCCACGACCCGACACGCGCAACGCTGCCATTGGCTCCCTCCGGTCTCGTCGTTCGCCGGCCCGCGTCCCGGGGACGTCTCCGGCGCGGGGCCAGCGCCTCAAGAGCTAGGAACGCCCGGACGCGAAGTCAACGAAGCCGGCTCAGCTTAAAGGACGAGGCGATCGGGCCTTGCCGTCACCGCGCCGGCATCGCGGCGCGCTCGCGCCGGCGCTCGATCGAGGAAGGGATGCGCAGGGATTCCCGGTACTTGGCCACCGTGCGGCGGGCGATGTCGACGCCCTCGCCGCGCAGGCGCTGCACCAGGGCATCGTCCGACAGGACGTCGTTGGCCTCGCCGTCGATGAGCTGCTTGATGCGGTGGCGCACGGCCTCCGACGAATGGGCGGCCGCGCCCGCCGCCCCGGGGATCGCCGCGGTGAAGAAGTACTTCATCTCGAAGGTGCCGCGGCTGGTGCCGATCGACTTGTTCGAGGTCACCCGCGAGACGGTGGATTCGTGCATGCCGATCGCGTCGGCGACGGTCTTCAGGTTGAGCGGCCGCAGGTGGGCGACGCCGTTGACGAAGAACCCGTCCTGCTGGCGCACGATCTCGCTCGCCACCTTCAGGATGGTGCGGGCGCGCTGCTCCAGGCTGCGGGTGAGCCAGTTGGCGGTCTGGAGGCATTCCGACAGGAAAGCCTTGTCGGTGTCGGTCTGCGCGCCGCGGGTGACGGTGGCGTAGTAGCTCTGGTTGACGAGGACCCGCGGCAGGGCCTCGCTGTTGAGCTCGACGAGCCAGGATCCGTCGGGGGCCGCGCGCACGAACACGTCCGGCACCAGCACCTCGACCGGGCCGGCCCCGAAGGCGCGGCCGGGCTTGGGATCGAGGCGGCGCAGCTCCGACAGCATGTCGGCGAGGTCCTCGTCGTCGACCCCGCAGAGGCGCCGCAGGGAGGCGAGGTCGCGCTTGGCGACGAGGTCGAGGCGCGAGACCAGGGCCTGCATCGCCGGGTCGAACCGGTCCTGCTCGCGCAGCTGGATCGCCAGGCATTCGGCGAGGTCGCGGGCGCCGACGCCCGAGGGGTCGAAGCCCTGGACCAGGGCCAGCACCCGCTCGACGACGGGCAGGCCCACGCCGAGGCGCTCGGCGAGCCCGGCCAGGTCCTCGCGCAGGTACCCGGCCTCGTCGATCGCATCGACCAGGAAGCCGCCGACCAGCCGCTCGACGGGATCGCGGGTGGCGAGGTCGAGCTGGGCCGAGAGGTGCTCGTGCAGCGAGGATTCGCTCGTCAGCGTCGCCTCGAAATCCGGCGCCTCGCCGTCGAAGCTGCCGCCGGCATTGCCCCACGGGGCGGGGGTCAGCGACAGCCCCTCGGACCCCGTCGGCGCCTCGCGGCCCACCGGGCCGTCATCGGGAAACACGTTGTCGAGGCGGGTGCCGAGATCGCCCTCGATCGCGCTGCGGCTCGGGTTCAGGTCGTGCGACAGCCAGGGCTCGGCCGATCCCTCTCCCGAGAAGCCCTCGCCATCGAACCCGTCGCCGTCGCCCCCGTCCCGGGACGCGTCCGACGCCTCGCCATAGTTCTCACCATGGCTCTCGCCCCTGGACTCGCCGGCCTCCGGCGCCTCGGCCTCGGCCCGCTCCAGGAGCGGATTGCGCTCGAGCTCGGCATCGACATAGGCGGCGAGGTCGAGATGGGAGAGTTGCAGAAGCTTGATCGCCTGCAGGAGTTGCGGCGTCATCACCAGGGCCTGGCCCTGGCGCATCTCGAGCCGTTGCAGCAAACCCATCAGCCAGCCCCGACATGCGACGCCCCGGTTCCGGCCGGGGTCGGCACGACTCTTGCTTCATCTCGCTGGACGTAGCTTTAAACCGAAGCGGGGCACGCGTCAAAGCGGACGTGACGGACCGGCCCCGGCCCAGCGCCCAGGGTGGCGTCGGGAGTGATCCGGCGCCAGTGGAAAAAAGGCGTGTCGCGACCGGGCGGCCGCCGCGACCCAGAGGGAGACGGGTCGATCGACCGGGTGACGCAGAAAGAGCGGTTCGCCGATCCGGCGCGAGGACCGGTTCCGCCCGCGGAGTTGCACGGCACGGTACACGACACGGCAGGTCGTGCGGTGCCGGCGCGGCGCTGTTCCGGAGGGCGCCGGTCGGAACGGGCCCGCCTCTTCCGGAAGCGTGCTTCCTTATCTTGCGCCCGCTACAGCCGGAAATCCTCGCCGAGATAGAGCCGCCGCACGTCCTCGTCGGCGACGATCTCCTCGGGCGTGCCCTCGGTGAGGATGCGGCCCGAATGGACGATGTAGGCCCGGTCGATCAGGCCGAGCGTCTCGCGCACGTTGTGGTCGGTGATGAGCACGCCGATGCCACGGCCCTTCAGGTGCATCACCAGTTCCTGGATGTCCCCGACCGCGATCGGGTCGATGCCCGCGAAGGGCTCGTCCAGCAGCATGAACGAGGGGGAGGAGGCGAGCGCCCGGGCGATCTCGCAGCGCCGCCGCTCGCCGCCCGACAGCGCGATCGAGGGCGACTTGCGCAGGCGGGTGATGTTGAACTCTTCCAGCAGCGAATCGAGCTTGCGCTCGCGGGTCTTGCGGTCGGGCTCCACCACCTCGAGCACCGCCCGGATGTTGTCCTCGACGTTGAGGCCGCGGAAGATCGAGGCTTCCTGCGGCAGGTAGCCGATGCCGAGGCGGGCGCGCTGGTACATCGGCAGCCGGGTGATCTCCTGCCCGTCGAGGCTGATCGTGCCGCGATCGGCCGAGACGAGGCCGGTGATCATGTAGAAGATCGTGGTCTTGCCGGCGCCGTTGGGGCCGAGCAGGCCCACCGCCTCGCCGTTGCGCACGGTCAGGCCGGCATCGTGCACCACGGTGCGGGCGCCGTAGCTCTTCTTGAGGCCGGCCACCGCCAGGATGCCGGGCCCGCCGAAGCCCTCGGCGGCGCCGTCCGCTCCCGCCGTCCCCGCCTCGGCCCGGCGCCCGCGGCCGAACAGGCGCCCGAGGCGCGACACGACCGGCATCGCCTGAGCCGGAACCGTCTGGGCTTGCAGGGACAGGGCGGAGGGACAGGTCACGGGCTCTCTCGCGAAGGTGCCGGCGAAGGAGACCGGCTTTTCGGCGTCCCGTCGCATCGGCCTGATCCGCCCCAGGCGGCCGTGCGGCGGGTGAACGGCGCCGGTTTAGCCGAAGCCGGCCCCCGGCCGCAACGCGCTCGAAGTTCCGCCGGGCCTTGCTTCGTGTTCTGGAACACACGACCACAATGCGCTTACAAAGTCGTTCCCACGATCCCTCCGTCCGGACGGCCCGATGCTCTCGCTCCTCGACCTCTGCGCCCGAATCGAGTCCGGCCGGCTGACGCCCGCGGGGGCGGTCGGCCTCGTGCGCGAGGCCATCGCGGCCCGCGAGCCGGCGGTCGGCGCCCTGGTCTGCACCGATCCGGCCCCCGCCATCCCGACGACGGGGCCGCTCGCGGGAATCGCGGTCGGCATCAAGGACATCATCGACACCGCCGACCTGCCGACCGCCATGGGCTCGCCCCTCTACGAGGGCTGGCGCCCGCGCGCCGACGCGCCGGTGGTGGCGCGCCTCAAGCGCCTCGGCGCGGTGCCGCTCGCCAAGACCACCACGACGCCCTTCGCCTTCCTCGACCCGACCGCGACCCGCAACCCGCATCACCCCGGGCACACCCCCGGCGGCTCATCGGCGGGATCCGCCGCCGCGGTGGCGGCCGGGATGCTGCCGCTGGCGCTCGGCACCCAGACCGGCGGCTCGATCATCCGCCCGGCGGCGTTCTGCGGCGTCGTCGGGGTGAAGCCCTCGTTCCGGCTGCTGCCGACGGTCGGGGTGAAGTGCTATTCCTGGGCGCTGGACACCCTGGGCCTGTTCGCCGCGAGCGTCCCGGATGCCGCCCACGCATTGGCGCTCCTCGCCGATCGGCCGGTCATTGCGCTCCGGGGCGATCCCGGGGGCCTTCGCATCGGGATCGTGCGCCAGGATTTCTGCGCGGCCCCCGACCCGGAGGCGGAGGCCGCGCTCGCCCGCGCCGCCCGTGCCGCCGAGCGGGCCGGCGCGCGCGTGCAGGACTACGCCCTGCCGGCCTCGTTCGGCGAGGCCTTCGCGGTCCACGGCACGATCCAGGATCACGAGGTGCGGCAGAGCCTCGCCTGGGAATACACCACTCACCGCGATGCCCTGCCGCCGCGCCTGCGCGCGGCCCTCGATGCCGCGCAGGACATCGAGACGGCGGCCTACGATGCGGCGCGGCGCACCGCCCACCACGCCCGCCGCGGCCTGAAGGACGTTTTTTCGCAGGACGGCCTCGACGTGATCCTGACCTACGCGGCGCCCGGCGCGGCGCCGGCCGGCCTCGACCACACGGGCGATTCGCGCTTCAACCGCCTCTGGACCCTGATGGGCGTGCCCTGCGTCACCCTTCCGGTCGAGCGCACCTCCGCCGGCCTGCCGGTCGGCGTGCAGGTGATCGCCCGCTTCGGCGACGACGGACGGGCGCTCGCCGCGGCGGGGCTGATCGAGCGGGCGCTGCGGGATTAGGAGAGGTCAGGCGGCGGCCCGGCCGTCGCCGGCGGACCCGGTCCCCCGCAGCTCGCCCACCGGGCAGGGCCGGCCGAACAGGTAGCCCTGCAGCTCGTCGCACCCCGCCGCGCGCAGGATCGCGGCCTGCTCCTCGGTCTCGACGCCCTCGGCCAGCACGATCATGCCGAGGGCCCGGCCGAGGCCGACCGTCGCCCGGACGATCTCGCCGCTGCCGGCCTCCTCGCCGCCGTCCTGGCCCAGGCCCCGCACGAAGCACTGGTCGATCTTGATCTTGTCGAAGGGGAAGCGGCGCAGGTAGCTCAGGGACGAGTAGCCGGTGCCGAAATCGTCCATCGCGGTGCTGACCCCGAGGGCGCGCAGGCGATGCAGGATGGCGAGCGTCGCCTCGTCGTCCTGGAGCAGGACCGATTCGGTGATCTCGAGTTCGAGCCGCGTCGGCGACAGGCCGCTCGCCGCGAGCGCCCCCGCGACCTCCTCCACGAGGGCGTCGCCGACGAACTGCACCGGGGAGAGGTTCACCGCCACCTTGAGGCCCGCCGGCCAGGCGGCGGCGTCGACGCAGGCCCGGGCCAGCGCCCAGGCGCCGAGCCGGCGGATCTGCCCGGTCGCCTCGGCGATCGGGATGAACTCGGCCGGGCTGACGAAGCCCTCGCGCGGGTGGCGCCAGCGCAGCAGGGCCTCCCGGGCGCGCAGGCCCGAGCCGTCGGCGGCGACGATCGGCTGGTAGTAGAGCTCGAACTGGCCCTCGGCCAGGGCGGTGCGCAGGTCGGTGCCGAGCTGGCGGCGGCGCTGGAGGTCGGCATCCATCGCCGGGTCGAAGAAGCGCCAGCCGTTCCGTCCCGCGGCCTTGACCTGGTAGAGCGCCACGTCGGCCCGGCGCAGCACCTCGGCGGTCGTGATCTCGCCGGCTTCCGTCGTGGCGATGCCGATCGAGGTCCCGATGCCGACCTCGTGGCCCTGGACCTCGAACGGCACCCGCAGGAGCCGCACGATGCGCTCGGCCAGGGCGGCGATCCCCGCCGGATGCGAGGGGGCGCAGCGCATCACCGCGAACTCGTCGCCGCCCAGCCGCCCGACCAGGGCCGTGGCGCCGACCGCCTCCTGCAGCCGCAGGCCCACCTGGCGCAGCAGGTCGTCGCCGACCGCGTGGCCGTAGGTGTCGTTGACGTCCTTGAATCCGTCGAGGTCGAGGCAGAGCACGCTCACCGCCTCGTCCGCGGCCCGTGCGGCCAAGGCCGCGTCCACCCGGTCCTGCATCCGGGCGCGGTTCGGCAGCCCGGTCAGGGCGTCGTGGGCGGCCATGTGGGCGATGCGCTGCTCGGCCCGGCGCTGCTCGGTCACGTCCTCGTGGGTGGAGAGCCAGCCGCCGCCCGGGACCGCCACGTGCACGACCGCCACGGCCCGCCCGTCGGCGAGGTCGCAGGTGAAGCTCGCCGTGGGGCTCGTCGCGGAATTCGCGGGGCCGCCGCTGCCGGCGCTGCGGCGGCACGCCGTCACCAGGGCGCTCTCCCACCCGCAATCCGCCCCCAGATGGCCGAGCAGGGCCGCGACCGGCGTGCCGCGCCGGCGCAGGGCATCCGGCACCGCGTGCATCTGCGCGTAGCGCGCATTCATCACGATCAGCCGGTTGTCGCGGTCGAACAGGCACAGGCCCTGGGTCATGTGGTCGAGGGCGACGCCGAACTGGGCCTGCTGGGCGTTCAGCTCCTGCTCGCCGCGCTCGCGCGCCTCGGCCGCCGCCCGGGCGGCCTCCGACTCGGCGAGACGTTCCTGGGCCCGCATCTGGCGCAGGCCGAGCAGCACCATCCCGGCGAGGCCGAGATCGAGCACCAGGGCGCCCGCGCCGATGAGCCAGGCCTGCCGGCGCCAGGCGGCGAGCCCGGCCTCGGCCGTGCGGCTGACGCTCAGGATGAGCGGGTAGCGCGCCAGCGGCCGGGTCGAGGCGATGCGGTCGCGCCCGTCGATCGGGCTGACGGTGCGCATCACGCCGCCGGCCGGGCGCGTGAACGCGATGCGCAGGGCGGCCGCTCCCGTGAAGGTCTGGCCGATGCTGCCCTCGCGCTGGGGATGACGGACGAGGAGCGTGCCGTCGTCGCGGAAGACCGAGATCACGTAGTCGCTGGCCGGGGCGATCGCCGCGTAGAGGCGTTCGAGGTAGCCGAGCTCGACTGCGCCGAGCACGAGGCCGAGGAACGCACCGTCCGGCGCCCGCACCTTGCGGGCGATGTAGATCGTCCAGGCCCCGTCGCCGCGGTTCTGGAACGGGCGGCTGATCACCCGGTCGAGCGCCGGATCCGTCGCCAGCGCCCGGAAATAGTCCCGGTCGGCGATGTTGACCGTCGGGATCGGCCAGTAGCGGCTGAAGTTCAGGAGGTTGCCGTCCCGGTCGATGATCGTGACGGCGTTCGCCTGCGGCAGGGCGGTGATGCGCGTCTTCAGTGCCTCGTGCAGGGACTGCCGCCTGGCGAAGGCGATGTAGTCTTCCTCATGGACGATCCCGGCGGCCCGGACCTCGCCGATCATGCTGTCCTGCACCAGCTCGATGGCCTGCAGCGCCCGCTCGGCCTGGTCGGCGAGGACGGTCGAGAGCCCGACGAGATTGCGCTCCGTGTCGACGATCGCCTGACGGTGCAGGTTGCGCACGAGCAGGCCGGCGCCGCCGGCGATCACCGCCGCCAGCAGGCCGGCGGACACGGCCATCATCTGGAAGGAGCGCCCGCGCCGGGCCGGGGACGTCATGTCGGTCTTCGGGCCCACGAGTCTCATCTGGTCGGCACGGTCGCGGCGATGGGGCCGGTGTGTCCGGAGATGTTTAAAGAGTCGTGAAAACGTTTCCAGATATCCGCGGCCTTCGGGTGTGTTTCGGAAGATAAACCACGGTCTCGTCCCCGCCCCGTAGGGCATGGGATGATTGATGCGGTGCCCGGAACAACCGGAAATCCCGGTCCTACAACCCTCCATCCCGCAGCCGATACCAGGCGACCACCGCCGAAGCGTAGAGCCGGTGCAGGCTGTGGAGCGGCAGCGGGGTGATCGGCGTGGGGGCGATCGGCAGGGCGTCGGCATCGTCCCGGGCGACGAACCGCGCGATGGCCTGGCCCATCCGGGTCTGGAGGCCGACGCCGCGGCCCTGGCAGCCGATGTCGATCAGGAGGCCGGGCTCGGGCGCGTGCAGGTGGGGCAGGTAGTCCCGGGTGACCGCGACCCGCCCGCACCAGCGATGGTCGAAGCCGATGCCGGCGAGCTGCGGAAAGAGTTTCGGGACGATCCGCTCCAGATGCGCCCAGTCGCCGGCGCCCTTCGGCTCGCGGAACGGGCCGCGCCCGCCGAGGAGCAGCCGCCCGGTATGGTCGAGGCGGAAATACAGTAGCAGCTTGCGGGTGTCGGAGGAGACCTGGCCCTCGGGCAGGACGCTGCGGCGCAGGTTGTCGGAGAGCGGCGTCGTCGCGACCTGGAACGAGTTGGCGGCGATGATGGTCTGGCGCAGATTCGGCCACAGGTCGCCCGAATAGCCGTTGGTGCAGAGCACCACCCGCTCGGCGGTGAGGCTCGGGCCGCGCCCCGTCCGCACCGTCCAGGTCGCCCCCTGGCGCGACAGGCCGGTGACCGGGGTCTCGGTGTGGATGCGGGCGCCCGCCGCCAGTGCCGCCCGGGCGAGGCCGCGGGCGTAGGAGAGCGGCTGCACCGCGCCGCCGCGCCCGTCGAGCCAGCCGCCGAGATAGCGCTCGGAGCCGATCAGCCGGGCGGCCTCGGCCTTGTCGAGGAGGCGGGTCGGCGCGCCGCGCCGCGCCCATTGCTCCGCCCGGCGCTCGGCCTGCACCAGCCCGTCCGCGGTGTGGGCGCCCTGGATCCACCCGGTGCGGGTATGCGGCACGTCCATCCGGTGCTTCGCGATGAGGTCGAACACCGCATCCGCCGTGCCGGCCCCGAAGGTCGCGAGGCGCTCGCCGCGCTCCGCCCCGAACATCGCCACCAGTTCGTCGGGATCGTGCTTGAGGCCGGGGATCACCTGGCCGCCGTTGCGGCCCGAGCCGCCGAAGCCGATCTCGCGGGCTTCCAGCAGCACCGGCTTCAACCCGGCCTCGGCGAGATGGAGCGCCGTCGACAGGCCGCAGAACCCGCCGCCGATCACCACCACGTCGGCCCGGCCGGATTCGGCGAGCGGCGCGGTCGCCGAATCCGGCCGGGCCG
>NZ_JTHF01000272.1 GCF_001043895.1 Methylobacterium indicum | reverse complement strand
CTGGATCCCGGATCTCCTTCCGCTAACGCTCCAGTCGTCCGGGAAAGGGGGTGGAACGCCCGCTTGGTGGCCTCCACTTTCTTCAATGTCGTGTACCGTGGGCACCGCGATCGGGCGTCGCTCTCGCAGGTTCCGCGGGACGCGCCTCTCCGCGTCGCGCCGAGCGCGACAATCGAGGGCGAGGCCGAGGCAGCAGGCGCTCGCTTCCCGACAGTCGATCGCTCGATCGATCCACTTGAGCGCCCCGCCGAAACATGCGACGCTCAATCGAGTCGTATCTATTTACGGTTGATTAACCATAAAATCGGTTGAGGTGCCGCTTCCCGGTGAAAGGCGGTGCCAGTCACGGGGTGCGCAACTGGAATTGCAACCGACGTCATGAATTGTCGATAGTCTTTTCACGTTTTCTTATATCGCAATGCTGGCACATGAGACGGGAACGAGAGGAGCACGATGTTCGGACGACGCACCGGGACGAGACCGTCGGGCAGGCTGGTCCAGCGCCATATCCGGGTGAACTGCGGCGGGACGGACCAGGATACCTGCCTGATCTATCTCGAAGACGAGCTGGTCTCGCGGCTGGTGCGCCTGCAGCCCGGCACCGCTCCGGTTCCCGAGCAACGCCACCAATGGTGCGTGGACGAGACCTACGGCCCCTGCGCGACCCTCGCCAGGGCTCCGCTCTTCGACACGCCCGACGCGGTGATCGACTGGATCGCCCGCCGCCTGCCCTTCCCGGCCCCGAAGCCCTGGCTGGACCCGCACCTGCTGCCGTGAGGCACGGCCGGAGCGGATGCGACCGCGACGACTCCGATAGGCCCCGTCAAGCGAAAGCCTTTCGGCGCGCCTTGCGGGTGCGGCGGCGCACGCCGTCCCGGACCGAACGAGCCTAGATCCGACCCATGCCGCTCAGGCCCCGCCATGCCCCCGTGGGACGCTGGCATGCGAGACGCCGGGACGCTGCGGCAGGAGGCTCGTCATGATCCGCTTCGCCACCGCCGCGGTCGCAACCGCCCTCGTCGCCCTGCCCGTCGCGGCCCTCGCCAATGGCGGCGACCGGGAGCCGGCCGGGGGCGCCTTCATGAGCAGCTACGTCACCGCCCCCGACGCGACCCTTCGCTCGCCCGCCGAAGCGCGCCCGCTGGACCGGCCGGTGCCGTGGTCGACGCCCGGGATCGCCGGACCCGAGACCACCGGGTCCGTGCGCGCCCTCCCGGCCCGGACGCGGACGCACCGCTGAGCGCCGTCATCCGGTCGCCATGGTCCGTCGGGTAGGCTCTCGTTTTGCATGACAGGGAGCGCCGAGGGGACCCGATGACGCAGCCATCGCTGAACCGTTCGCAGCAGGCCGAGGCGGCCGAGGATGCCGGCTCGAATCCGAGCCCGAACCCGACCCTCGGCGAGGTCGTGGCCCGGCGCTTCGACCGGCGCGCGGTGCTGCGCGGCGGTTTGGCCGGAGGTCTTGCCGGGCGTCTTGCCGGAAGCCTGGCGGTCTCGGCGATCTCGGCGACGCTCGTCCCCCGGGCGGTCGCGGCGGCGACACCGGAGACCTTCCCGTTCCGCGAATTGCCGGCCGGCGCCGACGAGCGCCACCACGTCGCCGAGGGCCACGACGCCGAGGTGCTGATCCGCTGGGGCGATCCCGTTTTGCCCGGCGCCCCGGCCTTCGACCCGCACCGGCAGAGTGCCGCCGCGCAGGCGCAGCAATTCGGCTACAACAACGATTTCCTGGGCTTCTTTCCCCTGCCTAGCGCGAGCGATCCGGCCGGCCACGGCCTCCTCGTCGTCAACCACGAATACACGAACGAGGAACTGATGTTCCCCGGCCTCGGCCGGCAGGACGGCAAGGCGGCCTTCGCCGGCATGAACCGCGACCTCGTCGAGATCGAGATGGCGGCCCATGGCGGCTCGGTGATCGAGGTGAAGCGCGAGGACGGGCGCTGGCGGGTGGTGCCGGACTCTCGCTACGCCCGCCGCATCACCGCCATGACCCCGATGCGGCTGTCCGGCCCCGCCGCCGGCTCGGCCCGCCTGCGCACCGGTGCCGACCCGGAGGGGACGACGGTTCTCGGCATGCTCAACAACTGCGCCGGCGGCGTCACGCCCTGGGGCACCTGGCTGACCTGCGAGGAGAACGTCAACTACTACTTCCAGGGGCGGCTGCCCGAGGGCTCGGCGGAGGCCCGCAACCACAAGCGCCTCGGCCTGCCGGGCAACCTCTACGGCTGGGCCCGCTTCCACGAGCGCTTCGACCTCGGAAAGGAGCCCAACGAGCCCAACCGCTTCGGCTGGGTGGTGGAGATCGATCCCTTCGATCCGACGAGCGTGCCGGTGAAGCGCACCGCCATGGGCCGCTTCAAGCACGAGGGCGCGGCGGGCGCGATGGCGAAGGATGGTCGCTACGTCGTATTCCAGGGCGACGACGAGCGCTTCGACTACGTCTACCGCTTCGTCACCAAGGATCCGGTGAACACGGCCGACCGCTCCGCCAACCGCGACATCCTCGACCACGGCACGCTTTTCGTCGCCCGCTTCGAGGCCGATGGGCGCGGTGCCTGGCTGCCGATCGTGTTCGGGCAGGGTCCGCTGACGCCGGAGAACGGCTTTCGCGATCAGGCCGACCTGCTGATCGAGACCCGCCGGGCCGCCGACCTCCTCGGTGCCACCAAGATGGACCGGCCGGAGGACGTCGAGGCCAACCCGAAGACCGGCAAGGTCTACGTGATGCTGACCAACAACACCCGCCGCAAGGCCGACCAGGTCGACGCCGCGAATCCGCGGCCGGACAACCGCTTCGGCCACATCGTCGAGCTCTCGCCCGAGGGCGGCGACTTCGCGGCCGAGGCCTTCGCCTGGGAGGTGCTGGTGCGCTGCGGCGACCCGTCGGTCGCGGCGGTGGGCGCCACCTTCTCGTCGGCGACGACGAAGGACGGCTGGTTCGGCATGCCGGACAATTGCGCGGTCGACGGAGAGGGCCGCCTCTGGGTCGCCACCGACGGCAACTCGCCCTCGAAGACCGGCCGCGCCGACGGCATCTGGGCGATGGAGACGCAAGGCCCCGGCCGCGGCACCGCCAAGCACTTCTTCCAGGTGCCGATGGGAGCCGAGATGTGCGGCCCCTACTTCACCCCCGACGACACCACCTTCTTCGTCGCCGTCCAGCATCCCGGCGAGGCCGACGAGGAGGACCCGACCGCGCAGCCGGCCACCTTCGAGAATCCGGCGACCCGCTGGCCCGACTTCGACCCCGCCCTGCCGCCGCGCCCGGCGGTGGTGGCGATCACGAAACGGGGCGGGGGCAAGGTCGGGACGTAGAAGGACCCGGGCCGCCCGACCCCTTCCCCTCTGCGGGGAAGGGGTCGGGGCGCCTACAGCAGCTTGTCCAGCGTCACCGGCAGCGTTCTCACTCGCATCCCCGTCGCGTGCCAGATCGCGTTGACGATCGCCCCGGCGCTTCCCGTGACGCCGATCTCGCCCACCCCCTTGATGCCGAGCGGGTTGACGTGGGGGTCCTCCTCCTCGACCAGGATCGCCTCCAGCGAGGGCACGTCGGCATTCACCGGGACGTGGTACTCGGCGAGGTTGGCGTTCATCGGCCGGCCGGTGCGCGGGTCCATCACCGCCTGCTCGTGCAGGGCGAAGGAGACGCCCCAGATCATCCCGCCGTAATACTGGCTGCGCACCAGGCGCGGGTTGATGATCCGACCGGCCGCGAAGGCGCCGACGAGGCGCGTCGCCCGGATCTGGCCGAGATCGGGATCGACCGTCACCTCGGCGAAGACCGCGCCGTGGGCGTGCATGGCGTAATGCTCCCGCGCCGCGTCGGGCCCGGCCGCGCCCTTGCCTTCCACGGCGTCCTTCCCGGCCCGGGACAGGATGTCGGTGAAGGCTTCGGACCGGCTCTCGTCGTCGCGCCGCACCAGGCGGCCGCCGCGGGCGACCACCCCGGCATTGCCGGCGCCGTAGAGGGGCGAGCGCCGGTCCTGCGTCGCGAGGGCCGTCAGCTGCGCGATCACCTCCGTTGCCGCCCCCTTGATCGCCGTGCCGGCGGTGGCGGTATGGGCCGAGCCGCCGGCGATGCCGCCGTTCGGCAGGTCCGAGGAGCCGATGCGGAAATCGATCGCGTCGATGGAAAGGCCGAGTTCTTCCGCGGCGATCTGGGCGAGCGCGGTCCAGGCCCCCTGCCCCATATCGATGGCGCCGATCGCCACCGAGGCCTCGCCGGTGGCCCTCACCACCGCCCGCGCCTCGGCCTGGAACATCAGGGCCGGGAAGGTCGCGGTGCCGACGCCCCAGCCGACGAGGAGCCCGTTCGCGTCGCGCATCTGCCGCGGCGCCAGCGGTCGCCTGCTCCACCCGAAGGCCGCCGCGCCCTGGGCGTAGCATTCCCGCAGCGCCTTCGAGGAAAAGGGCTTGCCGGAGGCCGGCTCGGTCTCGGCGTAGTTGCGCAGGCGGAAGTCCAGCGGATCCATCCCGCAGGCCTCCGCCATCTCGTCGATGGCGGCCTCCAGAGCCGCGCTGCCCGAGGCCTCGCCGGGCGCCCGCATGAAGAGCGGCGTTCCGGTATCGAGCCGCACCGCGCGGTGGCGCGTGGCCAAAGCCGGCGCGGCGTAGAGCGTGTGCGAGACGCCGCCGCTCGGCTCGATGAAGTCGTCGAAGGTGCTGGTCGCCGTGAGCGTCTCGTGGTCGAGGGCGGTCAGCGCCCCGTCCGCGCCCGCGCCGAGGCGCAGGGTCTGGCGGGTCGGGGCGCGGTGGCCGACCGGGCCGAACATCTGGGGGCGGCTCATCACGAGCTTCACCGGCCGGCCGACGAGGCGGGCCGCCATGATGCCGAGCACCTGGGGACCCGCGATCATGCCCTTGGAGCCGAAACCGCCGCCGAGGAACGGGCTGCGGATGTGGATGTCCGACGGAGCGATGCCGAACAGGCCGGCGATGCGCCCTTGCGCCATCGCCAGCCCCTGCGAGGGCATGTCGAGATCGAGCCGGTCGCCGTCCCAGGTGGCGACGACGGCGTGGGGCTCCATGGCGTTGTGGTACTGGGCGGGCGTCTCGTAGGTCGCCGCGACGGTGTGCGCCGCACCGGCCAGCCCGGCCGCGACGTCGCCCGTCTCCATGTCGGCCGGGTCGCCGACGCCGATCGCCGCCGGCGTGAAGGGCTCCGCCGCATCGAGCCCGACCGCCGGGGTCTCGACCTCGTAGGCCGGATCGAGCAGGGCGGCGCCCTCGGTCGCGGCCTCCAGCGTCTCGGCGATCACCACCGCGACCGGCTGGTTGGCGTAGCGCACGCGGTCGTCCTGCAGGAGGTCGAGCCGGAAGGTGAAGCCGTCGTGCTTCTCGTCCGGGTGCTGGGCCAGCACCGGCTTGTTGTCCGGCGTCATCACCGCGACGACGCCGGGATGATTCTTCGCCGCCGCGACGTCGAGGCGGGTGACCCGGCCCCGGGCGATGCGGCTCACCGCCATCACGGCGTAGAGCATCCCGGGCGGGTGATGGTCGGCGGCGTAGGGAGCGGCGCCCGTCACCTTCAGGATCCCGTCCCGGCGGGTGAGCGGCTGGCCGAGATTCGAGCCGTGGCGGATCGGGCGAGGAGCGGTCTCAGGCATGCGCGGCCTCCGGGGCGGGGGCGAGGACGGAACCCGGCAGCGCCGGCAGGCGCGCGGGCGTGCCGGCAGCGGCGGCGGTGAGCGCCCGCACCACGAGGCGGCGGGCGAGCTCGATCTTGAAGGCGTTGTCGCCGGAGGGCCTGGCGTCGGTCAGCGCGGCCTCCGCCGCCGCCCGGAAGGCGGTGGCGTCGGGCGCGCGGCCGGCCAGCAGGCCTTCCGCCGCCTTGGCCCGCCAGGGCTTGAGCGCGACGCCGCCGAGGGCGAGCCGCGCCTCGGCGATGCGCCCGTCCTCGATCCGCAGGGCCGCCGCCGCCGAGACCACCGCGAAGGCGTAGGAGGTGCGGTCGCGGACCTTGAGGTAGCGGCTATGGCCGGCGAAGGCGACGGCCTCCGGCGGCAGGACGAGCGCGGTGATCAGCTCGCCCGGCTCCAGCACCGTCTCGCGCTCCGGCGCATCGCCCGGCAGGCGGTGGAAGGATTCGAGCGGGACGAAGCGGGTGCCGGCGGGCCCGGCGATCTCGACGCCCGCGTCCAAAGCCACCAGGGATACGCAGAAATCCGACGGGTGGGTGGCGATGCAGGCCTCGCTCCAGCCGAGGACCGCGTGGAGGCGCGTCTCGCCGCCGACGGCCTCGCAGCCGCTGCCGGGCCGGCGCTTGTTGCAGGCGCTGCCCGGGTCGGTGAAGTAGGGGCAGCGGGTGCGCTGCATCACGTTGCCGGCGGCGGTCGCCGCGTTGCGCAATTGCGCCGAGGCACCGGAGAGGAGCGCCTCGGCCACCGCGGGATAGGCCTTGGCGAAGGCGGGATCGTGCGCGAGGTCGCTGTTGCGGGCGAGCGCGCCGATGCGCAAGCCGCCGTCGTCCCGCCGCTCGACCGCCGCGAGGCCGGGCAGCCGGGTGATGTCGACGAGGCGGGTGGGACGGGCGACGCCGCCCTTCATCAGGTCGAGGAGGTTGGTGCCGGCGGCGAGGTAGGCCGCGCCGGGCGCGGATCCCGCCGCGACCGCCCCGGCGACGTCGGTCGCACGGATATACTCGAACGGGATCATGCCGCCTCTCCCCGACGCGGGGTCTCGTGCTGGCTCAGGGCGTTCTGGGCCTCCAGCACCGCCTCGGTGATGCCCGCATAGGCGCCGCAGCGGCACAGGTTGCCGCTCATCGCCTCGCGCACCCGCTCGGGATCGTCGCCGGCCTGCGCCTCGCGGATCAGCCCGACCGCGCTCATGATCTGGCCCGGGGTGCAGAAGCCGCACTGGAACCCGTCATGGGCGATGAAGGCCTCCTGCACCGGGTGCAGGCGGTCGCCCTCGGCCAGACCCTCGATGGTCAGGATCTCCGACCCGTCGAGGCTGACGGCCAAAGCGAGGCAGGAATTGATCCGCCTGCCGTCGACCAGAACCGTACAGGCGCCGCACTGGCCGCGGTCGCAGCCCTTCTTGGCCCCGGTGAGATGCAGGCCCTCGCGCAGGAGGTCGAGCAGGGTCACGCGCGGGTCCGGGATCGGAATCGTGCGTCTCGTGCCGTTCACCGTCAGGACGATGTCGAAGCTCATGCGTCGGCCTCCAGGCTAGACGGGCTCCAAACTAATCTGGGTCGTCGCATCGCCCAGATGCGGCCGCGTGCGGCAGCGCACATGTCGCAGCGAACCTTTTGCCGGCACGACGGTTGACGCTGCGAAACCGCCCAGCGGTCCCCTTTGACTGACAGGTACTGAGATGAAGACCCGCCTCGCCCTCGCGGCCGCCCTGCTGACCGTCGCCGCCGCCCCCGCCTTCGCCCAGGGCGGCTCGCCCTACAACCGCTCCGGCTCGCAGGCCGGCGGCCCGCTGGCCGGCATGGAGCGCGCCTACGGCGCCCCGGGCGGTGCGCCGGCCGTCGACAGCACCGGCAGCGTCGTCGTCTATCCGCGGGACGACCGCGGCGTGCTCGTCCGCGAGGTGCCCCCGGGCTACGCCCCGGCCTCCCCGTACGTCTACGGCCGCTGATCGAGCCGGGCTCCCGTTCCGCCCCGTTCGGGAGCCCGCTCTCGCGCGTCGTGAAGCCCGTCCCCGCGCGAGCGGGGGCGGGCTTTTTCGCATGCATGGCGTTCTGCCTTGCCTCGGGGACGGACCCGGTGTGAACTCGAGCGGCCCCGCTTCCACCGCAGGATCCGAGCCGCCCGCCGATGACCGCCTCTTCCAGCCCGATCGTCCTCGCTCACGCCGCCTACCGCCTCGGCGACGCCTACCGGGCGGCGGGTGCGCCCGAGCCCTTCGTCGAGGCGCGCGACGTCGCCGCCCTCGAGGAGGCGGTGGCGGGGGCCGAGGTGCTGGTGGTCTCGGGGCTGTGGCGGCACAGCCTGCTGGAGCGGGCACCGCGCCTGCGCTTCGTCCAGTCGGTCAGCGCCGGTACCGACCAGTTCCCCAAGGAGGCGTTGCGCGAGCGCGGCATCCGGCTCGCCAGCGCGCAGGGCGGCAACGAGCGTGCGGTGGCCGAGCACGCGCTCGCGCTGATGCTCGGCCTCACCCGCCGCCTGCCCGAGGCCCTGCGGAACCAGGCCGCCGCGACTTGGCGGCCGATGATCGCCGATCCGGCGAGCCGCGAACAGGAACTCGGCGGCCGGACCCTCCTGGTGATCGGGCTCGGGCGCATCGGCACCCGCATCGCCCGGCTTGGCCAGGCCTTCGACATGCGGGTGATCGGCCTGCGACGGCGCCCGCTCGAAGCGGGCGATCCGGTCGAGGCGGTCTTTCCTCCGGATCGGCTGCACGAGGCTTTGACGGAGGCCGACGTGGTGGCGCTCGCCTGCCCGCTGACGCCGGAGACCGAACATCTCATCGACGCGGCGGCGCTCGGAGCGATGAAGCCGGGCGCGCTCCTGATCAACGTCGCCCGCGGCCGGGTGGTCGACCAGGACGCGCTCGCCCGCGCGCTCACCGAGGGCCGGATCGCCGGTGCCGGCCTCGACTGCTTCCGGGAGGAGCCGCTGCCCGCCGACGCCCCGTTCTGGGGGATGCCGAACGTGATCGTCACGCCCCACAGCGCCGGCGAGACCGGCCTCTACGAGGGCCGGGTGATCGCGCTGCTCATCGAGAATCTCGGGCGGCTGCGGCGGGGGGAGGAATTGGTGAACCCGGTGGTGTGAGGATTGCGCGGCGGCAGACAGTCGCCCGCAATCCGCAATGGCGCGGCAGGGCGTGCGCATCCCTCCTCTCCCCGCGGGCGGGGAGAGGGCCGTGTCCCCCTTGTCGGGGACACGGCAAGCCCACCGGGCGAGGGTGAGGGGGTGTTTCCGGAAAAGCCTCGCTCGGCAAGACCCCCTCACCCTCGCTCCGGCTTCGCCTGCGCTCACTTCACCCCCGACAAGGGGGGTGAAGTCCTCTCCCCGCGGGCGGGGAGAGGGGAAAATCCGCGCCTATCCCGGAAACCGGCGGATCACATCGCGCCCGCCCCCTCCCCTCACCGGTCCAGCACCGCCCGGTCGTTCTTCGCCACCAGGGCCTTGAAGTACGGGGTCAGCTCCTGCTCGGACAGGCCGAAGGCCTCGGCGAACTGCAGGATCAGGCGCTGCTCGCCCGGCTCGGCCTCGCCGTCCGCCATGGCGCTGTCGATCATGTTGAGCACGATGCAGAGCCGCTGGTCCGGGCGCAGGCGGGGCGCCGCGTCGGCCAGGAACTGCGCCGGCTGGGTGGCGCGGGCGTAGCGGACGGCGGATTCGAGGTGCTGGCGCGTGGTATGGCGGCCGAGCACCGACATCAGATGGCCGACCTCCTCCGGGTCGATCTCGCCGTCGGAGCCCATGCAGTAGATCAGCGAGACCGCGAGGCAGGTCCGCGGCGTGAGGTCGAGCGAGGTCTGCGACTTGAACATGTTGAACATCGTCGGGGGCCCCTGGCAATATGCTCTGGCACTGTGTCGAGACGGTCCGGCTGAAACGATCCGTCAGCGCAGGCGATCGATTACCCCAATGCCGTGGCGGTGTCGATCATCGCGAGCCTGGTCGAGTCAGAGTATTTTTACACCGTCCGGTCTTATTTTTGCCGGCTGACACTCCATATAGCGGATCTCCATTACCACTTACGTTCGTGGATCGGATTTAATCCCGATTCCATACTCGCGCCCATACCCGCGTCGCGCGATCGGGCCGGTCTCGGTGCGCCACATCCGTCGGATCCGCCGATCCGGGACCCGCATGGCGACCACGCCCGTTCCGGCCTCGTCCGGTCGAGCATGGCGGCCCGTCGCCACGGCGCGGCGTCGCCGTTCCAGATTTCGAGCGGAGGGAAACCGTATTTTCTCCCGCACATCGTCGCCGTGGCAAGAACAACTCTTGCTATACAGTCATTTGAAATCTCATTTCATTGACTGATCTCGGGCCCGGCCGCATCGTAGAGGCATCAGCACGGGGGCGGGACGCCCCGGCCGTGCCGCCCTCCTTAAGCATCGGATCGGACCTCCATGACGCGCCTGCGCCTCGTCGGCTTCTCCGCCAACATCCAGCGGCCCTCGAAGACCCGCACCCTGGTCGAGGCGATCGCCGCCGAGGCCGCCGTGCGGCTGCCGGTCGAGGTGCGGATCTTCGACCTCGTCGATGCCGGCCCCGGCCTCGGCGGCGCGCTCTCCCGCGACCAGCTCTCGCTGCCGGCCCGGCGCATCGTCGAGGCGGTGGAGGAGGCCGACGCCCTCGTGGTCGGCACCCCCGTCTACAAGGGCGCCTATACGGGCCTGTTCAAGCACCTGTTCGATCTCGTGGCGCCGGAGGCGCTCGCCGGCACGCCGGTGGCGCTCGCCGCCACCGGCGGCGGCCCGCGCCACGCGCTGGTGGTCGAGCATTCCTTGCGCCCGCTCTTCGGCTTCTTCACCGCGCTGACCGTCCCGACGGCGGTCTACGCCTCCGATCCCGACTTCCGCGACGGCGGCCTCGACTCCCCGGTGATCCGCCAGCGGGTGGCGGAGGCCGGGGATCAGCTCGCGACGCTGGCCGGCGCCCGCGCCCCCGCTGCCGCCGCGCCCCTCGCCCGCGTCGCCGGGGGCGCCCGGTGATCGACCGTCGCACGCTTCTCGCAGCGGCTCTGGCCGGTACCGCCCTGCCGGTCGCTCGACCGGCCTCGGCCGCCGGCTCCGACACCCTGCGCATCGGCTACCAGAAGAACGGCATCCTGGTCGTCGCCAAGCAGCAGGGGGTGATCGAGGCGCGGTTGAAGCCCCTCGGCGTCGCCGTCGCCTGGGTCGAGTTCTCGTTCGGCCCACCGCTCCTCGAGGCGATCAGCTTGGGCGCCATCGATCTCGGCCAGACCGGCGACGCGCCGCCGGTCTTCGCGCAGGCCGCCGGTGGCCCGATCGCCTACGTGGCGGCGCAGGAGGCCGCGGGCTCGGGCGCGGCGGTGCTGGTGCCGAAGGATTCCCCGATCCGCACCCTCGCGGATCTGAGGGGCAAGCGCGTCGCCTTCGCCAAGGCGTCGAGCGCCCACAACCTCACCATCGCGGCCCTGGAGAAGGCGGGGCTGACCTACCGCGACATCGAGCCGGTGACCCTGGCGCCGGCCGACGCCGCGGCGGCCTTCGCCCGCGGCAGCGTCGATGCCTGGACGATCTGGGATCCGTACTTCGCCATCGCCGAGATGCAGCCCACGACCCGGGTGCTGGCGCTCGCCACCGATATCGCCAAGCCCAACAACTTCTTCCTCGCCCACAAGTCCGTCGTGGCCGAGCGCGGCCCGGTGCTCGACGCTGCGCTCGACGCGCTCGCCGGCGTGGCACGCTGGTGCGAGGCCAACCGCGGCGAGGTGGCCGCTCTCCTCGCCAAGGGCACTGGCGTGCCGCTCGCCGCGACCCGCCGGGCGGTCGACCGCACCGACTACGCCATCGGTCCGATGACACCGAGCGCGTGGAAGCGGTCGGCGACGCGCTGCTGCTCGGCCACCGCGCTCGGTGTCATCGGACC
>NZ_JTHF01000271.1 GCF_001043895.1 Methylobacterium indicum | reverse complement strand
GCGGTTCTGGATCCCGGGTTCTCGCCTTCGGCGAGCCCCAGGATGACGGTGGGGGGTACGATGGGTAGGGCCCGCCAAGCAGGTGCTCAAACATCCTCGTCGTCGTAGGCCGGCAGCCGCTGCTGGGGCCGCCGCCCGCCCCGGACCGGCTTGCCGCTGGCGGCGACCCCCGCGACGAGATCGGCGATGTGGCGAAGCGACTCCGCCGGAAATCCCGTCCCGGACCCGTCGCGCCCGGCGCCCTCGCGGCCCTGCGGCATCAGCGCCTTGGCAAAGCCGAGCTTCTGCGCCTCCTTCAGCCGGGCCGGAGCCTGTGCCACCGGGCGGATCGCGCCGGACAGCCCGACCTCGCCGAAATACACCGCATCCGACGGCAGGGCCGACCCCGAGAGCGAGGAGACGAGGGCGGCGGCCACCGCGAGGTCGGCCGCCGGCTCGCCGATGCGCAGGCCCCCCGCCACGTTGAGGTAGACGTCGTGGCCGCCCAGCCGGATGCCGCCATGGGCCTCCAGCACCGCCAGCACCATCGACAGGCGGTTGGGGTCCCAGCCGACCACGGCGCGCCGCGGCATGCCCAGCGCGGAGGGCGCCACCAGGGCCTGGATCTCGACCAGCAGCGGGCGCGTGCCCTCCATCCCGGCGAAGACCGCGGTGCCGGGCGCCGCGAGGTCGCGCCCGGCGAGGAAGAGGGCCGAGGGGTTCGGCACCTCGGCGAGCCCCCCGTCGGTCATCTCGAACACGCCGATCTCGTCGGTGGGGCCGAAGCGGTTCTTCACCGCCCGCAGGATGCGGAAATGGTGGCCCTGGTCACCCTCGAACGAGGCGACCGCATCGACCATGTGCTCGACGACGCGGGGGCCGGCGATCTGCCCGTCCTTGGTGACGTGGCCGACCAGGATCACGGCGGTGCCCGACGTCTTGGCGAAGCGGATCAGGCTCTGGGCCGAGCCGCGGACCTGGGTCACCGTGCCGGGGGCCGATTCGACCGTCTCGGTCCACATCGTCTGGATCGAATCGATGATGGCGAGGGCCGGCGGCTTGCCCTGGCTCAAGGTCGCGATGATGTCCTCGACATTGGTCTCGGCGGCGAGCTCGACGGGGGCGCTGGCCAGCCCGAGCCGCTCGGCGCGCAGGCGCACCTGGCCCACCGCCTCCTCGCCCGAGATGTAGGCGACGCGCTCGCCGCGCTTGGCGAGTGCCGCGGAGGCCTGCATCAGGAGCGTCGACTTGCCGATGCCGGGATCGCCGCCGAGCAGGATCACCGAGCCGCGCACGAAGCCGCCGCCCGTCACCCGGTCGAGCTCGGCGATGCCCGAGGAGGTGCGGGGCGCCTCCTTGACCTCGCCGGTCAGGCCTTCGAGCGGAAAGATTCGTCCCCGCGCCCGGCTCGGCCGGGTCGCGACCGGGCCGGAGACCGGGCTCGTGGCACCGGTCTCCTCGACGATCGTGTTCCAGCCGTTGCAGGCCTCGCAACGCCCGCGCCAGCGGTTGTAGACCGCGCCGCAGGACTGGCAGGCGAAGGTCTGGTGGTTCTTCGCCATCGGCGGCGGGTCTCCGGGGTTTTTTTAGGCCGCGCGCCGGCCTCCGTGTCGTGTTCCTGATATGTCCCGAGCGGCGGACCGTTGCAACCGGGCCCGCCCCGCCGCCGGTGACGGTCGCGAAACGAACCCGCCGCGCTCGTGCCGCGATCGCCCGCGACAGCTCGGCCGTACGACGACGATGCACGCAGAGACGACCATGGCCCGGGCCGGCGAATCCTACACCTACGACCGTACCCAGCGCGGCTTCCACTGGCTGATGGCGGCCCTGATCCTGGTGGCGTTGGCCTTGGGGATCTACGCCGCCTGGCAGGTCCCCGGCACCTCGCCGCGGCGCGAGATCCTCGACATCCACAAATCCATCGGCCTGACCGTCCTGCTGCTCCTGCCCTTGCGCTTCGTCTACCGGCTCGTCGCCGGCGAGCCGGCCTACCGCACGCCGCCCTCCCGCTCGGCCCATCTGGCGGCACGGCTCGCGCATGGGAGCCTCTACGCCCTGATGCTGCTCCTTCCGGTCAGCGGCTACGTCTACTCGGCGGCCGGCGGCTACGGCCTGCCGTGGTTCGGCGTGTTCTCGTTCCCGCGCCTCGTGCCGGTCGACAAGGCGCTGTCCCTCGCCGGCTACACCGCGCATTACTGGATTGCCTGGGGCGTCGGATTCGTGCTCGCCCTGCACGTGCTCGCGGTGGCCTGGCACGCCTGGATCCGGCGCGACGAGGTGCTGGGGCGGATGTGGCCGCGTCGGGCGGCCGAGGGGTGAGGCCGGTCGCGATCAATCCCGACGACTGCCTCGAGACCGAGGAGGGGCGGGTCTGGACCCCCGAGCGGAGCCGGCAGGCGTGGCAGGCCTGCTACGAGACGCTGCGGCGGGCGCTCCGGGCGGATGACGGCCCCCGTACCGTCGTGATCGTCTGCGGCCTTCAGGGTGCCGGCAAGACGACCTGGATCGGGCGCCAGGCCCGGCATCCGGAGGTCGTCTACTTCGATGCCGCGCTCCCGGGCGCGCGGCATCGCCGACCGATCGTCGAGATCGCCCGGTCGGCCGGCGCCCGCGTCGAGGCGGTGTGGATCGACGTCCCCCTCGCCCTCGCCTTGACGCGCAACGCCTTGCGGCCCGCCGACCGGCGCGTCCCGGAGGAGGCGATCCGCTCGGTCGCCGGCCTCTTCGAGGCACCGACCGCCGCCGAAGGCTTCGACCGGATCACGGTCGTCCGGCCGGGCGCTGCTCCAGATCTTTGATCTTTCATCATTTTTTCTTGACGGACCGATATTTCCGTCGTCGGACGATGCCCGGGGCAGATTTCGCAGGAGCGACCCCCGGTCTCGCGACAAAAATCTGCGATGAAATAATAATTCAAGCAGGCGAAACATCGGTCCGGCAGGGCAAGCCTGATCAGGTGCCGAGCGCCGGAAGCCCATCTCCCGCGGTTCCGTCGTCTCGCAGCGGGCCCGAGGGCAGACGGACGATCTGGTCGCCTGCCCGGATCGTCGCGATCCGGTGCGTGACCGAGACGATCGTCAGCCGGTCGGCGACGCCTCGCAGCCCGTCCATGACCTCGCGCTCGGTCTCCGCGTCGAGGGCGGAGCTGGCTTCGTCCAGGATCAGGATGCTCGGCGCGCCGTAGAGGGCGCGCGCGATGGCGATCCGCTGCCGCTCGCCGCCGGACAGCTTCAGCCCCCGCTCGCCCACCACCGTGTCGAACCCGTCCGGCATCGCCTCGATGCGAGGCAGGATCGAGGCCCGTTCCGCGGCCGCGCGCAGGCGGACGGCATCGAAAGGACGGCCGAGCACGATGTTGGCCGACAGGGTGTCATTGAGGAGCACCACGTCCTGCGGCACGACGCCGACCTGGGAAAACCAGTCCGTGTCGGTGACCCGCGTCAGGTCGATGCCGTCGACGAGGATGCGACCTCGCGTCGGCGCGGCGCCCTTGAGCAGCAGCTTCAGGACCGTCGACTTCCCCGATCCGGTCTCGCCCGTGAGGAAAGTCGGCGTCCCGCGCCTCGCGGTAAACGACAAGTCCGCGACCCCCCGTCCGTTGGCGTAGCGGAACGTGACGTCCTCGAACGTTATCGTGCCCTCGGCGGCCCGGTAGGGCACGGGGTCGTCCGGCTCGGCCTGCTCGGGTGCGGACCAGAGCGTCGTCAGCGGCCGCAGGCGGGCGGCCGCCTCCGTGCTCTCCTTGATCGCCATCCCGACGAGGCGGAACGGCTCGTTGAGCTGCAGGAGCAGCGTGTTGAACAGCACGATGTCGCCGACCGTCAGCGATCCGGCCTCGTAGCGCGGCATGAGGAGCAGGAACGTCACGGCCAGCTGAAGTGTCGCGGCGAGGCCGAGCGCGCCGCTGAAGGCGCTGCTCGCCAACACGTAGCCACGCCAGCTCGCGACGGTCTCGCCCGCCCCCCGGGCGAACCGATCCTTGATCCAGGCCTCGCCCCGGGTCTGGCGCAGCGTGTCGATCAGCGCGACGGCGTTGCCGACCAGCTTCGCGTTCTCCTGGCTGCTCGCCATCGCGGCCTTCAGGAACGGGCGGACGCGACCGATGCGGACGTAGTCGAGGCCGATCACGATCGCCCCGTAGACGAACACGATGACGGCGACGTCCCAGCTCAGGAGACGCCAGAGGAGGACGGCCGCGATCGTGATCTGGACGAGCCCCGGAAGCAGGCCGCCGACGACGAGCTGCGAGACGGTGTTGAGCGCCTGCGCGCCCGATTGCCGGGCGCTGCCGATCTCCGCCGAATTGTGCGCGAGGAAGAAATCCGGCGTCTTGCGCAGGAGAGCCGAGAAGAAGGCCGTGTTCGCCATGAAGGCGAGGCGCTCGGCACAGAGGAGGATGAGGAAGCGGGCGGCCTGACCGAGAGCCGCCGCGACGCCGACGAGGAGCGCGTAGAGGAGCAGGAGACGCAGGGCTGCGCCGGCTCCCGTCCCGGTCGTCAGCGCGTCGACGGCGCGGGAGAAGAGATAGGGCGCGGTGATCGCCGCGAGGGCGCCGACGACCGTGGTACCGATTGCCAGCAGGGTCGCCTGGCGCGCTTCGCGCCAATACGCCTCGAGCACCAGACGAATGATCGACCGCATCGAGACCGGTGTGGCCCTACCGCACCGCCGGCGCGAACAACCCCAGGAACAACGGCCGCGCGTAGAGGTCGGCCGCATTCTCCGGCGTCACCCCGGGCACCCAGGCGGGCAGCTCGGCCGCCGCGTTGACCATGCTCGACACGAGCTGCGCGGCGATGCCGGCGTCGAGCGGGCGCACCGAGCCGTCGGCCATGCCGTCGACGAGGCAGAAGCCGAAACGCTCGGTCAGGCGGTTCATGGTGCGCCGCGTCTCGGTGCGCCCGCTCGACGCCGGCATCGCCGCGCAGCTCGTGTCGAGCATGGTCAACGCGGCGGCCGAGCTGC
>NZ_JTHF01000270.1 GCF_001043895.1 Methylobacterium indicum | reverse complement strand
CGGGCCTTCAGGTCGGCGACCTCGCCGAGGCGGTCGGGCTCTCGACCTCGCCGTGCTGGCGCCGGGTCGCCGACCTGAAGGCCCGGGGCATCATCCGGCGCTGCGTCGCGGTGGCCGATCCGCAGGCGCTCGGCCTCCACGTCAACGTCTTCGTCCACGTCTCGCTGGAGAAGCAGACCCAGGCCGCCCTCCAGGCCTTCTCGGATGCCATCCGCCACCGGCCGGAGGTGATGGAATGCTACCTGATGAGCGGCGAGGCCGACTACATGTTGCGGGTGGTGGTGGAGGACCTGGCCGAGTACCAGCGGCTGATCGTCGACTACCTGACCCGCATCCCCGGGGTGGCGAAGATCCGGTCGAGCTTCGCGCTCGATCAGGTGAAGTACACGACGGCGTTGCCGCTGGATCACTTGAAGGGGTGACCCGTCTCACGCGCTCTGCGCAGCTTTCGGCCCCCGCACGAAATACGCCTGCCGCTCCGCCTCCGCCCGCCCGAACGCAGCGCGCACCTGCAGCAGGTCCTTGCGGGTGAGGAGCCCGACGAGCCGGCCGCTCTCCGGGTCGGTGACCGGCAGGCGGCCCTGGCCGGTGGCCAGCATCAGCTCGATGGCGTGCGCCGTGACGTCGCCGGGATGGACTACGGCGAGCGCGTCCTCCGGGACCCGCCCGTCGAGGCGCTCGCCCCCGTGCTCGGGCTCCGTCGTCCACAGCAGCGCATCGGCCCGCGAGACGAGGCCGACCGGGCGTCCGGCATCGTCCACCACCGGGTAGGTCCGGTGCCGCCCGGCCGCCAGCACGGCGGCCGCCTCCGGTAGCGGCATGGCGCCCGGCAGCGTGTCCACGTCCCGCACCATCACGTCGGCGACGCGGGTGAGCTCGTGCGGGTCGATGCCGTATTCGCGGGTGACGTGCTGGCCGCGCCGGGCGATCTTTTCCGTCAGGATCGAGCGCTTGAGAAGCAGCACCGTCACCGCGTAGGCCGCCGCCGAGGCGGCGAGCAGCCCCGGCAGCGCGTGCACGTCCCCGGTCAGCTCGACCGCGAACAGCGCCCCGGTGAGCGGCGCCCGCATCGTACCGCCCAGCATCGCCGCCATGCCGAGGAGCGCCCAGAAGCCGGGATGGCCCGGCAGCAGCGTGCCGGCGACCCAGCCCATGGCTCCCCCGAGGATCAGGAGTGGGGCGAGCACGCCGCCCGACGTGCCGGACGACAGCGCGACGAGCCAGATCGCCGCCTTGACGCCGAGGATCAGCAGCACGGCCTTCAGCGCCAGATGTCCGCCGAGCAGATCGGCGATGACGTCGTAGCCGACGCCGAGCGCCCGGGGCTCGACCAGCCCGCCGAGGCCGACCGCGAGGCCGCCCAGCGCCGGCCACCACATCCAGTGGATCGGCAGGCGCTCGAAGGCGTCCTCGCAGGCGTAGAGCAGCGTGGTGAGCAGCCCCGACAGCAATCCGGCCGCGACGCCCAGGCCCGCGCAGGCGATCAGCCCCCACCACGGCAGGACCGGATCGGCGGCGAACGGAAACAGCGGGCCTTCTCCGAACAGGGCCGGGCGCAGCACCGTCGCGGTGACGGCGGCGGCGACCACCGGGATGAAGCTGCGCGGGCGCCATTCGAACAGCAGCAGTTCCACCGCGAGCAGCACGGCGGCGACCGGCGTTCCGAAGATCGCCGTCATGCCGGCCGCCGCGCCGGCGACCAGCAGGGTCTTCCGCTCGGCGGCGCTGAGATGGAAGAACTGCGCGAACAGCGAGCCGAGGGCGCCCCCCGTCATGATGATCGGCCCTTCCGCGCCGAACGGACCGCCGGTACCGATCGAGATCGCCGAGGAGACGGGTTTCAGCACCGCGACCTTGGGCGACATCCGGCTGCCGCCGATCAGGATCGCCTCGATCGCCTCCGGGATGCCGTGACCGCGGATCTTCTCCGAGCCGAACCGTGCCATCAGCCCGATGACGAGGCCGCCGAGCGGGGGAAGACAGACCATCCACAGCGAGGGCGTCGCTCCCGCAAGCGACGCGCTGCCGATCGCGAACCGTCCGAACCAGGCGAGGTTGGTGACGAGCGCGATCAGGGCGAGAAGCCCCCAGGCGGCGACCGTGCCGGCAAGCCCGATCAGCAGCGCCATGGCGACGAGGACGAGAAGGCGCGGATCGGCACGGAAATCGGCCAGGGGCCGGCGCCGGACCGGTGCGGCGGTCGGGGAACGGGGCATGCGAGGGCTCTCGGGCGGGTCTTCGATGTCGATCGATATATATCGCAATACGATGTTTTTAAACGGGACGCGAGCCGATGGATGGGGATGCAGGCGAGAGCCAGGATGCTGCAGGGGACGAGGCGGCAGGCGAGGGACTCGCGCGGGAGGAATACGCGGCGATCGCGGCGTTCCGGCTGGAACTGCGGCGCTTTCTCGCCTTCAGCGAGGCGGCGGCCGCGAAGGTCGGCCTGCCGGCCCAGCAGCACCAGGCGCTCCTGGCCATCGCCGGCCATGACGGCCCGCCGACGGTCGGGTTCGTGGCCGCGCAGCTCCTGGTCGCACCGCAGACGGCGGCGGAGCTCGTCTCGCGCATGGTCGAGGCGGGCCTCCTGACGAAGGCTGCCTCGCCCCAGGACCGTCGCCGGGTGGCGCTGACGCCGACCCCGAAGGCCGAGGCGCTGCTGGCGCGGCTGACCGCGGCACATCTGGAGGAGCTGCGCACCCTGGAGCCGGCGCTCACGAAGGCCCTCGGCCGCATGAGGCGGCGCGGCGACGGGTGAGATCCGGGACGCGGATCCGGGATCGCATACCCGTCTCGGCCTCGTGCAGGTCCTCGGCCTCGCGCCTATCCTTGCGCCTTGCCCTGGCCGGGGCGGCCGGTCTACCCCATCTGTTCGGCGGGCCAACCGGGCCCGCGACGTGAAGGCCGTTCTCCCGAGGTCATCGATGCTTACCGACACTCCCGCGGCCGGCCAGACTCCTGCGGGCGCGCTGATCAAGGACACCACCACCGCGACCTTCCGGCAGGACGTGATGCAGGAATCCCTGCAGCAGCCGGTGCTGGTGGATTTCTGGGCGCCCTGGTGCGGGCCCTGCAAGCAGCTCACCCCGATCATCGAGAAGGCCGTCAAGGACGCCGGCGGCAAGGTGAAGCTCGTCAAGATGAACATCGACGAGCATCCCCAGATCGCCGGCCAGCTCGGCATCCAGTCGATCCCCGCGGTGATCGCGTTTCAGCGCGGCCAGCCGGTCGACGGCTTCATGGGTGCCCTGCCCGAGGGCCAGGTGAAGGCCTTCATCGAGCGCCTGGTCGGCCCCCTCGGCCCCACCGCGGTCGAGGACCTGATGGCGGAGGCGCAAGCCGCCGCCGAGACTGGCGACCAGGACGCCGCCGCCGAGATCTACGCCGCCGTGCTCGGCCAGGAGCCGGGCCATGCTGGCGCCATCGCGGCACTCGCCCGCCTGCTCCTCGACCGCGACGACATCGAGGGCGCGCGCCAGTTCCTGGATTCGGCACCGCCCGAGACCGCCAAGGACCCGGCCATCGCCGCGGTCCGCGCGGCGATCGAGCTCGCCGAGCAGGCGGCCTCCCTCGGCGACCTCGCCGGCTTCCAGCGCCGAATCGAGGCCGACCCGGCCGACTACCAGGCCCGGTTCGACCTCGCGCTCGGCCTCAACGCCAAGGGCCAGCAGCAGGAGGCGGTCGACCAGCTGATCGAGATCGTCCGCCGCGACCGCACCTGGAACGAGGACGGCGCCCGCAAGCAGCTGCTGCAGCTCTTCGAGGCCTGGGGCCCGATGGACCCGATGACCATCCGCGGCCGGCGCAAGCTCTCGACCCTGATGTTCTCCTGACGGGCCGAAAGGCCACTCCGGCGCGGCATTTACGCCGGACAGGTATCCACGCCGGAAGGCGGCGCCCTAGAACAACGAATGCGATCCCGGACCCGCGACGACGGGCCCGGGTCCCCTTCGTTTCGCGGGAGCGACGCCGATGAGCATGAACGTCGCCTACAAGGGACCGTCCGACTGCCCGGTCGTGATCCCGGTCTTTCCGCTCCCCGGCGCCCTGCTGCTGCCGCGGGGCCAGATGCCCCTCAACATCTTCGAGCCGCGCTACCTCGCGATGGTGGACGATGCGCTGCGCACCGACCGGGTGATCGGCATGATCCAGCCGGATTCGGAATCCGGCGAGACGCCGCTCTCGCCGAAGCTGTTTCGCGTCGGCTGCGCCGGCCGGGTGACCCAGTTCGCCGAGACCGGCGACGGCCGCTACCTGATCTCGCTCACCGGCATCGCGCGCTTCCGCGTCGAGGAGGAGCTCTCCACCACGACCGGCTACCGCCGCTGCAAGGTGACCTTCGCGCCCTTCGAGAGCGACTTCCACGCCCGGGCCGGCGAGGAAGCGGTGGACCGCGCCGGAGTGCTGAAGGCCCTTCGCGATTTCGTCGACGCCAACGACCTCAAGGTCGACTGGGCGGGGATCGAGGAGGCGCCGAACGAGGCGCTGGTCAACGCGCTCTGCATGATGAGCCCGTTCGGCCCGCGCGAGAAGCAGGCGATGCTGGAGGCCCCCGACCTCAAGACCCGGGCCGAGGTGCTGATCGCCGTGACCGAGATGGAACTGGTGCGGGGAGCGGGCGGAGAGCCGACGCTGCAATAGGCCGGGCTTTGCGCCAGGGCCTCCCGGCGCTAAGCCGTCCCGGCACATGCCCCGCCGGACCACCCGGACGGACCTTCGAGGAAACCCATGACCGATTCTCCCGCCTCCGAGGCTGCCCGCGTCGACCCCAAGCTCCTCGAGCTCCTGGTCTGCCCGTTGACCAAGGAACGGCTCGACTACGATTCGGCCCGCCAGGAGCTGATCAGCCGCTCGGCCAAGCTCGCCTACCCGATCCGCGACGGCATCCCGATCATGCTGCCGGAAGAGGCTCGCGCGCTGGCGGAGTGAGGACGGCCCCGGCCGTCCGCCTCGTCGCCCCGACCGGCCTGTGACGTTTCGGTAACGACCCTGGCCGATCGCGAGGCCGGCATGCCACCCTCCGGGCGCCTCGGCCGTTAGTCCTGCGCCGGGCCGGCACCGTGTCGGCCCCTCGGAGTGACGATCATGAAGCTCAGGCTCATCGCCGCCCTCGCCTTCTCGACCCTGGCGCTCGCCGGCGCCGCCGAGGCACAGGGCATTCCCGGCGGCATGGAGCGGGGCGCCCGCGAGGGCAACCGCGTCGCCGGCCCGGTCGGCGGCATCGTCGGGGGAGCGGTGGGTGGCGCCGTCGGCGGCGTCAACGGCGTGCTCGGGATCGATCCCGGCCGGCGCGCCTACCGCACCAACCTGCGCGGGCGCCATCACCACCACCATCGCCGGCATCGTCACTACCGCTGAGGGCGGGCGCGGAGCGGGCGAAGTCATAACGTCCGCTCCGCCGCGACGTTGCGAAGACGGATCTTTCTAGATCGTCCCGATTTTCAGACGTTGCTTCTCCATCGAAGTTTCCGAGCGCGGCGCCCGCCGCAATGACCAGAAATCACTTTGCAATTCGAGGGATGGCGCCGCTTGACCCGCGGCCGCCGCGGGTCCTAAGCACGTCGGCACGAGACCGACGCCCGAGGACGCCATGACCGACCGCCTGCCCGGCTTCAACACCCTCGCGATTCATGCCGGCGCGGCGCCGGACGCCGCCACCGGCGCCCGGGCGACGCCGATCTACCAGACCACCTCGTTCGTGTTCGACGACGTGGACCATGCCGCCTCGCTGTTCGGGCTGCAGGCCTTCGGCAACATCTACAGCCGCATCACCAACCCGACCAACGCGGTGCTCGAGGAGCGCATCGCCGCGCTGGAGGGCGGCACCGCCGCCGTGGCGGTGGCCTCGGGCCATGCCGCCGAGTTCCTAGTGATGCACGCCCTGATGCAGCCGGGCGACGAGTTCATCGCCGCCAACAAGCTGTACGGCGGCTCGATCAACCAGTTCAACCATTCCTACAAGAACTTCGGCTGGAACGTCGTCTGGGCCGACACCGACGACCCGGCCTCGTTCGAGGCGGCGATCACGCCGCGCACCAAGGCGATCTTCATCGAGTCGATCGCCAATCCGGGCGGCGTCATCACCGACATCGCGGCGATCGCGG
Organism: Methylobacterium indicum; assembly: GCF_001043895.1. Classification (GTDB taxonomy): domain Bacteria; phylum Pseudomonadota; class Alphaproteobacteria; order Rhizobiales; family Beijerinckiaceae; genus Methylobacterium; species Methylobacterium indicum. Next base: position 7,856 of record NZ_JTHF01000270.1, on the reverse strand, counting down.
CGGTCGCCAAGCGCCACAACATCCCGCTCGTCGTCGACAACACCATGGCGACGCCGTACCTGATCCGGCCGTTCGAGCACGGCGCCGACATCGTGGTCCATTCGGCCACCAAGTTCCTCGGCGGCCACGGCAACTCGATCGGCGGCCTCATCGTCGACGGCGGCTCGTTCGCCTGGGCGGGCGACGCCCGCTACCCGATGCTGTCGCAGCCGCGGCCGGAATATGCCGGCATGGTCCTGTCCGAAACTTTTGGCAATTTCGGCTTCGCCATCGCCGTGCGGGTGCTCGGCCTGCGCGACCTCGGCCCGGCCCTGTCGCCGTTCAACGCGTTCCTGATCATCAACGGCATCGAGACCCTGCCGCTGCGCATGCAGCGCCATTCCGACAACGCCAAGACCGTGGCCGAGCACCTGAGCCGCCACCCGGCGGTGGCCTGGGTCAGCTATCCGGGCCTGGAGGCCGACCGCTACCACCAGCTCCACCGCCGGTACTGCCCGCACGGCGCCGGCGCGGTGTTCACCTTCGGCCTGAAGGGCGGCTACGAGGCGGGCGTGGCGCTGGTCTCGAACCTGAAGCTCTTCTCGCACCTCGCCAATATCGGCGACACCCGGTCGCTCGTGATCCACCCGGCCTCGACCACCCACCGCCAGCTCACCGACGAGCAGAAGACCCGGGCGGGCGCCGGCCCGGAGGTGGTGCGCCTCTCCGTCGGCATCGAGGATCCGGGCGACCTCATCGCCGACCTCGACCAGGCGCTCGCCTAACCGACCGGCCCTCGCCGGTCCGCCGCGGCGACGCACCGCGATTGCCGCCAAGCCTGGTCCCGTGATCTATTGGGGCACGTCCGGATTCGGTGCCGGACGAGCCGGATCGCGGGACCGCCCGGTCGGGCCTGGAGGCGGGTGCGATGGTCGTCCACGACACCGACCCTGACCCTCGCGCCGGCCCTCCGGCCGGCGGCGAGCTCGCACGCCAGCGCGCGCTCCGCGACGAGATCGCCCGCCTGCGTGCGCTCCTTCGCGAGGCGCGGCAGGCCTCGCCGGCCGAAACGCCCCCGCCGGCTCGGACGCGTCCCGACTGGGAGGTACGGCTCGCCACCGCCGAGGAGCTGAACGCGCGGCTCCAGGCGAGCGAGGCCTTCACCGCGCGGCTCCTCGCCGCCAGCCGCGATGCCATCCAGGTCCTCACCCTCGACGGGACGGTGCAGTGGCGCTGCGAGGACGGCCGGGCGACCACCGCCGACCAGTCGGGAACCGGCACGCCCTGGGCGACCTCTTGGGCGACCTCTTGGCCGGACCCGACCGACCGCGTCGCGGCGGACCTCGCGCTGGCCGCCGCCCGGGCCGGGCGCACCGGCCGCTTCCGCGCCGCCTCCGGCCCCGCCGAGGCCCCGCGCTGGTGGGACGTGGTGGTCTCGGCCATCCAGGGCGCCGACGGCACGCCCGAGCGGCTGCTCGCGGTCTCCCGCGACGTGACCGAGGCGTACCGGGCCGAGGAACAGCAGGCGCTCCTGATGCAGGAGATGGCTCACCGGGTGAAGAACACCCTGGCCCTCGTCCAGGCGGTGGCCGCCCAGACCCTGCGCAGCGCCACGAGCCTGGAGGCGGCCACGGAGGCTTTCAACGGCCGCCTGATGGCGCTGGCGGACGCCCACGACGTGCTGATCCGCGGCGCCTGGGCGGAGGCCGACCTCGCGGCGGTCGTGGCGGGGGCGATGGCGCCGCATCTCGACGGAGTGCCGGACCGCTGCACCGCTACGGGGCCGGCGGTCGCCCTCGGCCCGCGCGCGGTCCTGACCCTGTCCCTGATGGTGCACGAGCTCGCCACCAACGCGGCGAAGTACGGGGCCCTGTCGAGCCCGGCCGGGCGCGTCGCGATCGCCTGGGAGGTCGTCGGCGGCCCGCGGGCGGTCCTGCACCTGCGCTGGCGCGAGAGCGGCGGCCCCTTGGTCGCGCCGCCGGCACGCGGCGGCTTCGGGTCGCGGCTGATCGAGCGCAGCCTGGTGCACAGCTTCGGCGGCCGCGTCGCGCTCCTGTTCCCGCCCGAGGGGGCGGTGATGGAACTGGAGGCGCCCCTCGCCGCGCTTCAGGACGGGACGGCCTGACCTGCCCGGCACCGCGCCCGGCCGCGCTTGACCCAGGGGATGCGGCCCCATAGGCAGCAACCCTTCGGCCGCAACCATTCGCCCCCGCCCGCATTGCCCGCGATGACATCTGACCCGGATCGACCACCCCAGGACGTTCTCCACGGAGAGACCCGCCCGGGAGACGACGCTCGTCGGGAGCAGACCGACGCCCCGCCGGTGGTGCTCCTCGTCGAGGATGACGGCCTGCTGCTGATGGAGGCCGCCGACACCCTGGCGGAGGCCGGCTTCACCGTGCTGGAGGCCCCCCACGCCGACCAGGCGCTCAAGGTGCTGGAGAGCCGCTCCGACGTCGAGGTGCTGATGACCGACGTCGACATGCCGCTCGGCTCGATGAACGGCTTCGCCCTCGCCCGCCTCGTCTCGCGGCGCTGGCCGCGCATTCCCGTGCTGGTGGTCTCCGGCATGGGGAGCCCCGGCCCGCACGACATGCCCCCCGGCGCCCGCTTCATCCCCAAGCCCTACGCACCCTCGGCCCTGGTGCGGACGTTGCACGCCACCGTGCGCCGCGCCGCCTGAGCCGATCCCTCCACGGAAGATTGCCGATGACCGATCCGACCACGCTCCATTTCGCCACCCGGGCGGTCCATGCCGGCACCGCTCCCGATCCGGCCACCGGTGCCCGGGCGCAGCCGATCTACTTCACCAACGGCTTCGTGTTCGAATCGAACGAGCAGGCCGCCGACATCTTCGCCATGCGGGCGACGGGCTTCTCGTATTCCCGCGGCTCGAACCCGACCGTCGCGGCGCTGGAGCGCCGGGTCGCCTCGCTGGAGAGCGCCAAGGCGGCGGTCGCGGTGGCGTCGGGCCAGTCGGCGATGCTGCTCGTGCTGATGACCCTGATGCGCTCGGGCGACGCCTACGTCGCGTCCTCGCGCCTGTTCGGCGGGTCCCTCGGCCTGATGCGGCGGCTCGAGGGCCGCTACGAGCTCGTGCCGCAATTCACCCGGGGGCTCACCCCCGAGGATTTCGAAGCGGCGATCACCGACCGGACCCGGGCGGTCGTCTGCGAGTCGATCGTGAACCCCTGCGGGACGGTGATCGACCTCGCGGGCGTCGCCGCGGTGGCGCACAGGCACGGCCTGCCGCTCATCGTCGACAACACGCTCGCCTCCCCGGCCCTGATCCGGCCGATCGAGCACGGCGCCGACATCGTGGTCCACTCGACCTCGAAGTTCCTGTCGGGCTCCGGCACGGTGATCGGCGGCATCGTCTGCGACGGCGGCCGCTTCGACTGGAAGGGAACCGGCCGCTACAACCTGATCAACGAGCCCTGGCCGGACTATGACGGCCTCGTCGTCTCCGAGCGCTTCCCCGAGACCGCCTTCGCGGTCGCCTGCCGCCTGTTCGGCCTGCGCGACCTCGGCCCCGGCCTGTCGCCGATGAACGCCTTCCTGACGCTCACCGGCACCGAGACCCTGCCGCTGCGCATGGAGCGCCACTGTTCGAACGCGCGTGCGGTGGCGGCCTTCCTGAAGGACCACCCGAAGGTCGCCTGGGTCAGCTACCCGTCCCTGCCGGGCCAGCCCGGCGAGGCGATGGCGAACCGCTACTCGCCGATGGGCGCCGGCTCGATCTTCACCGTCGGCTTCAAGGGCGGCGAGGCGGCGGCCCAGAAGTTCATCACCGGGCTCAACCTGATCTCGCACCTCGTCAATATCGGCGAGATCAAGTCCCTGGCGATCCACCCGGCCACCACGACCCACCGCCAGCTCCCCGCCGCCGACAAGGAGGCCGCCCGGGTGGGTCCCGACACGGTGCGCCTGTCGATCGGGCTCGAATCCATCGAGGACCTGATCGCCGACGTGGCGCAATCGCTCGACGCGCTGGATTGAGCGTCGGGCGGCATTCCGGCCCCCGCATGCTTCCGGATTGCCGCCCCTCGCATGCGTGACACGCACGAACATCGGTTCGGTGAGGAGCGGGGTCGTCAGCCGCTCGGTTGCCCGATCCGTCTTCTCCCGGGCCTCGATCCTCTCGTGTCGTTGCCCGACCGGCGCAGCCGCGTCGCTCGTCGCAGCATCGACGGGATGCGTGGCGACCGGCGTCCATGAAACCTGATCGCCATCCGGCCCCGGGCCGTCGCCATCCCGATCTCGGCGAGGTGGCCGCGCAGGGCGGCGAGTGGCTGCGGCGACGCTCTCGTCCCGTCGCCCCGAAGCAGGGCGGGCGCGATCTCAACCTGTCGCGCTCGATGACGTTCGAGGGTCGTCCGGCACGACACGCCGGGACCCTGGGACGACGCGGAGGGTTTCGGCACCGCGCAGGTGGTGCCGAGGCGCCCCTACCCTTCCAGCGGCTCGTCGCCGACCATCTCGATGCCGAAGCCCGACAGGCCGACATAGGACCGCGCCGCGCTGGAGATGTTGCGGATCGAGACCACGCCCAGGTCGCGCAGGATCTGGGCGCCCAGACCCACCTCGCGCCACTGGCGGACGCGCGCCGCCTCCGCCCCGTCCTCGCCGGCGCCGTCGGGCAGCTGCGACAGCGGCACGCCGGCGGTGCCGTCGCGCAGGTAGACGAGCACGCCGCGGCCTTCCTGCGCGAAGCGGCGCATCACCGCCTCGATGGTGCGGCCGCCCTCGATCACGTCCGCCACCACGTTCGAGCGGTGCAGCCGCACCAGCACGTCGCGGCCCTCGCCGATGCGGCCGTGCACGAAGGCGAATTGCTGCATCGGCTCGAACGGCGTGGTGTAGGCGTAGCCGGTCATCTCGCCCCACTCGGTCTTGACCGGGAAGGTGCCGACCCGCTCGACCAGCTTCTCGCGCGCCTGGCGGTACGAGATCAGCTCGGCGACCGAGATCTGCTTGAGGCCGTGCTTCTCGGCGAAGGCCGTGATCTGCGGCCCCTTCATCACCGTGCCGTCGTCGTTGGCGAGTTCGCAGATCACCCCGACGGGGGGGAGCTTCGCCAGCCGGCACAGGTCGACGGCGGCCTCGGTATGGCCGGAGCGCATCAGCACGCCGCCGTCCTTGGCGATCAGCGGAAACACGTGGCCGGGGCGCACGAAATCGGTGGCGCCCATGTTGCCGTTGGCGAGCGCCCGGACGGTGTTGCAGCGCTGCTCGGCCGAGATGCCGGTGGTCAGGCCGTGCTTGACGTCGACCGTGACCGTGAAGGCGGTGCCGAGCGGCGCGTCGTTCGAGGCGACCATCGGCTCGAGGCGCAGGCGCTTGGCCTCCGCCACCGTGATCGGCGCGCAGACGATGCCGCAGGTGTTGCGGATGATGAACGCCATCTTCTCCGGCGTGCAGAGCGAGGCGGCGACGACGAGGTCGCCCTCGTTCTCGCGGTCGTCGTCGTCGGTGACGACCACGATCTCGCCGCGGGCGAAGGCGTCGAGGGCCTCGATGATCGATGCGTGGGACACGGGCATCTCCTGCCGCGAGGGGCCAAGCCCCGAGGGGACGAGCCCCAGGAAGTCGTTGGGGGTGACGGCGCCGCCGGTCGCCTGCGCCACGGCGGCGGCCGTCTCCCGCGAGAGCCAGGGCTCGGGATTGTTGCACAACCCCGTCACCGCCGCCGGAGAGAGCCCGCAGCGCCGCGCGAAGTCGATGCGGGTCACGCCCTGTTGCCGGAGCCAGTCGCCGAGTTTCACGCCGTCGTCATAGACCCGCGGCGATTTCAGTCCAACTGAAATCGCCGTGATTTCACTCCGACTGAAACGACTCGGGCTGAAACACCGGCACGGGACCGGGTTCGGTCCCGACCTGCGCCCGGTGGCGCAGGAGGTGATCGGCGAGCACGCAGGCCATCATCGCCTCGCCCACCGGCACCGCCCGGATGCCGACGCAGGGGTCGTGCCGGCCCTTGGTCAGCACGTCGACCGGACGGTTGTCGCGAGTGACGCTGGCCCGCGGGGTCAGGATCGACGAGGTCGGCTTGACGGCGAAGCGGCAGACCAGGGGCTGGCCGGTCGAGATGCCGCCCAGCACCCCGCCGGCATGGTTGGCGAGGAAGATCGGCCGGCCGTCGTTGCCGGGCCGCATCTCGTCGGCATTCTCCTCGCCCCGGAGGGCGGCGGCCGCGAAGCCGTCGCCGATCTCGACGCCCTTGACGGCGTTGATCGACATCATGGCCGCCGCGAGATCCGCGTCGAGCTTGCCGTAGATCGGTGCACCGAGGCCGACGGGCACGCCCTCGGCCACCACCTCGATCACCGCGCCGACCGACGAGCCGGCCTTGCGGATCCCGTCGAGATAGACGGCCCATTCCGCCGCCGCGGTCGCGTCCGGGCAGAAGAACGGGTTGTTCTGCACCTCGTCCCAGTCGAACCGGGCGCGGTCGATCGCGTGCGGGCCGATCTGAACCAGCGCGCCGCGGATGGTGATTCCAGCCAGCACCTTGCGGGCGATGGCCCCGGCCGCCACCCGCGCCGCGGTCTCGCGGGCCGAGGAGCGGCCGCCGCCGCGATAATCGCGGATGCCGTATTTCGCATCGTAGGCGTAGTCGGCGTGGCCCGGCCGGTAGCTGTCGCGGATCTCGGAATAGTCCTTCGAACGCTGGTCGACGTTCTCGATCATCAGCGCGATCGGCGTGCCGGTCGTGAACTGGCGGCCGTCGGTCCGGTCGTCGGCAAAGACGCCCGAGAGGATGCGGACCTGATCCGGCTCCTGGCGCTGGGTGGTGAAGCGCGACTGGCCCGGCCGGCGGCGATCGAGATCCGCCTGGATCTCCGCCACGTCGAGCGGGATCAGCGGGGGGCAGCCGTCGACGACGCAGCCGAGGGCCGGCCCGTGGCTCTCGCCGAAGGTGGTGACGCGGAAGAGGTGGCCGAAGCTGTTATGCGACATCGGGGGTCTGCGAGAAATGGCGCCGCCGCTCTAGAGCATTTTGTGCCGTTCGGGAAATCGCCTCGCGGGGCATGGCATTTCGCGCCTACGACGGTACCACTGGCCAGCGGTGCCGCCGGAACTGGACGGGACGGGCTCGCCGCGGCAAGCCTCCCGAACGCAAGGACGCCCCGGCACCGAGCAGATCGGCACCGGGGCGTCGTCATGTCACCGGATCCCCAACGGGAGCGCCCCCCGGGCGCGTCTCCGCCGGGTCGTCGGGCGGATCAGCGGCGCTGGAACAGCGGCTGGGCCAGGGCTTCGGCGCGGGCCATCCACAGGTCGCGCTCGGCGCGCAGCTCCTCGGCCTTGTCGACCTCCTGCTGCACGTGGGAGCGCAGGGCCCGCAGCTCATCGGCCAGCATCGCCTGCAGCTCGTCGTAGCGGTCGTTCTCCTGGCGCAGGCGCGCCTTGAGCATCATGTTCTCGGCCATCAGAGCGGCCAGGTCGTCGTCCTCGCCGCGCAGGGCCGGGGCGGCGGTCGCAGGCGCCTGGGCGGAAACCGGCGCCTTGGCCGTCTCGGCGGCGACCTTGGCGGTCTCGGCACCGGCCTCGGCCGGGGCGACGATGCGCGGCTCCCAGGCCGTCTGGGCCTCGGCCGGGCGGCGCGGCGCGGCGGCGGCGGCCTGGTCGGCGGCGTCGATCCGGGAGAGGGTCGCGAGCCAGTCCTGGAGCGGGCCCTGGGCCGGCCGCGGCGCGGCGGTGGTCTGCGTCTTCAAAGCGGGTTCGGACACGCCGCGTCTCCTGCAAATCTTGCCTGCGAGTTAACGGCGGGATGGTTAAGAACCGGTAAACGCACCCCAACCCCTGCGTCCCGCGCCGGTCCCACCTTGACATCGCGGGCGGCGGCCGGTAGGCCCCGCCGCTCAGGACGAGGT
>NZ_JTHF01000027.1 GCF_001043895.1 Methylobacterium indicum | reverse complement strand
GTACCGCCCGGGCGACGCGCCACCGCCTGCGGCGGCGCGTCGCCCGGGCGGTACGGGGCGGGCTCGGCGGGGGCGGCGCTTTCCTGGTACTGGTGAAGGCCAAGCTCGTCGGCTCGCTCGCCGGGAAGCTCGTGATCGCGGCGATCGTCGCAATTGGCTTCGCCTGGCCCCTCGCCGCCCTCGTTGCGGTCGTGATCGCGATGGCGATCGCGGCCCTGTTCGACGGCGGCCCGCTCGATCTCGCCGGATGCGACTGCCCCGGGCCGAACGCCCGCCGCGCCCGGCTGCGGGCGCTGATCGCGGAACGGCGGACCTGGCTCGCCGCGCCGGATGGCCCCGCGCCCCTCATTCGCTCGAGCCGGAAGCTCACGCGCGCCTGAGGGAAAAAGCCCTACGGGGGCTCCGTCCCGCAGGCGGCTTCGAGGATATCGGCCTCGGTCACCGTCTCCATCGGCTTGGCGATCTTGACGGCCCGGGTCGGCCGGCCCGCGAGCATCAGGAGGATCACCGTTTCGACATCCGGGCAGCCGGGATCGGCGCAGGCGATCTCGTTGACCGAGAGCGCGTCCTCCTCGGCGAGCGCCAGGATCCGGCGGGTGCGCTCCGTCAGATCCTTGCGCGACGCGGCCTGCGCGCTCGCTCGGGCGCGCAGGACCTTGAGGCTGTGGAACACGGAGCGTCAGGCCATGCCCGGCGTCCAGGCCGGGAACGGATCGGGCAGGGTCCGGTCGGCCGCGACCGGTCCGTCCTCCCCGCCGACGAGGCAGGCGTCGAGGGCCCGGCGGATCGCCGCCTCGTCGAGGCCGGCACCGATGAAGACGAGTTCCTGGCGCCGGTCGCCCCAGGTGTCGCTCCAGTGCCGGTCCAGCTCGTCGCGCCACTCGGGATGCTCGGGCCAGCGCGCGCGCGGCACCGCGGCCCACCAGCGGCCGAGCGGCGTCACCCGGGCGGTCGAGCCGGCGAGCGAGAACTCGCCGACCCAGTCCGGGCGGGTCGCGAGCCAGAAATGGCCCTTGGCCCGGATCAGCCCCGGCCAGGTATCCTTGGTGAAGGCGTCGAACAGCGCCGGATGGAAGGGCCGGCGGGCCCGGTAGACGAAGGAGCCGATGCCGTATTCCTCGGTCTCCGGCACGTGCTCGGCGGCGCCGTACAGCTCCTTGTACCAGAGCGGGTGGGTCTGGGCCTTCTCCTCGCTGAACAGCCCGGTCTCCAGCACGTCGCCGAGGGGCACCTGGCCGAACGCGGCCTCGACGATGCGGGCGTCGCCGTTGAGGCCGCGCACCACCTTGCGCACGAGGTCGCGCTGCTCGGCCGTCACGTCGTCGGCCTTGTTGATCACGACCACGTCGGCGAACTCGATCTGCTCGACCAGGAGGTCGACCAGGGTGCGGGTGTCGCCTTCGCCCGCGACCTCGCCGCGGTCGCGCAGGAAGTCGTGCGAGCCGTAGTCGCGCAGCAGGTTCACGGCGTCGACCACCGTCACCATCGTGTCGAGGCGGGCGATGTCGCAGAGCGCCCGGCCGTCCTCGTCGCGGAACGAGAAGGTGCTGGCGACGGGGAGCGGCTCGGCGATGCCGGTGCCCTCGATCAGCAGCGTGTCGAACCGGCCCTCCTCGGCGAGGCGGCGCACCTCCTGCATCAGGTCGTCGCGCAGGGTGCAGCAGATGCAGCCGTTGGTCATCTCGACCAGGCGCTCGTCGGTGCGCGACAGGCCGGCATCGCCCGCCCGCACGAGGTCGGCGTCGATGTTCACCTCGCTCATGTCGTTGACGATGACGGCGACGCGCCGGCCCTCGCGGTTGGCGAGCACGTGGTTGAGCAGGGTGGTCTTCCCCGCTCCGAGGAAGCCGGAGAGGACCGTGACGGGCAGGCGGGAATCGGTCGAACGGGCAGGGGACGTGGCTACGGACATGGGCACCTCCACATTCGTAACAATATAACATTGCCCATCGTGTCAAGGCGGCCCCCGTGGCACCGCTTCACCTTCTCGCCCGTGGCGAGCGGGCCTAGAGCGGGGGGTGCCTCCTAGGCAGGCTTGCGCTGGCAGGCCAACGCTTCGCCCGCTTAGGTTCTTGTTTTGTCGCAGATTTTTATCGCCGAACCGGTATCCACTTCGGCGAAATCTGCTTGGGAGATCGACGCGCCGCATGCGCAATGTCCTCCGCCTCCTCGTCCACGCGTCCCTCGCGGTCGCACTGCCCGCAGCGGCCCGCGCCGAGATGCCGATGCGCGGCCATGGCGGCCCGGTGCGGGCGCTCGCGGTGACGCCGGACGGGGACCGGGCGCTCACCGGCAGCTTCGACCAGTCGGCGATCCTCTGGTCGCTCGCGGACGGGACGGCCCAGCGGATCCTGCGCTTCCACGAGGGGGCGGTGAACGCGGTGGCGTGGCTGCCCGATGGCGGGATGCTCACCGGAGCCGAGGACGGACGCGTCGCGCTCTGGCACGCGGGGCCCGAGCCGGAACGGGTCCTGACCCGGCATGCCGGCCCGGTCACGGGGATCGCGGTGGCGCCGGACGGACGGACGGTCGCCTCCTCCGCCTGGGACGGCACCGCCCGGGTGACGCCCTTGGACGGTGGACCGGCGCAGGTCCGTGAGCATGGCGGCAACGTCAACGCGGTGGCGTTCCTGCCCGACGGCCGCCTCGTCACCGGCGGCTACGACGCGACGGTCCGGATCTGGCCGGAAGCGGGCGAGCCTCGCGCCATCCAGCTCCCCACTCCGGTCAACGCCCTGGTCGTCGCGCCCGACGGGGAGATCGCGACGGCCGGCGCCGACGGATCCGTCCGCCTGCTCGCGCCCGATGGCGGGGTGCGAGCCGAGGTCGCGGTCGGCCCCCGCCCGGTGGTGGCGCTGGCGCTCTCGCCCGATGGACACCGGCTCGCCGCCGCGACGGTCGGCGGCGCGGTGGCGGTGATCGACCGGGAGGCGGCGCGGGTGCGCCTCACCCTGGTCGGGCCGGGCCTGCCGGTCTGGTCGCTGGCCTTCCGGGGCGACGACGAGCTCGTCACCGGCGGCGGCGACCGGCTGGTGCGGCGCTGGGACCTCGCCACCGGTGAGCCGATCGGGCCGCTCGCCATGCCGCGCCCGGCCGACGGGCTCGCGGCCTTCGCGGGCGACCGCGGCGCGGAGGTCTTTCGCGCCTGCGAGGCCTGCCACACCCTGACGCCGGACGGCGGCAACCGGGCCGGGCCGACGCTCCACGGGGTGTTCGGCCGGCGCATCGGGACGGCGCCGGGCTACGCCTACTCGCCGGCCTTCCGGCAGCTCGATATCGTCTGGAACGCCGACACCATCGCCCGGCTGTTCGAGATCGGTCCCGCCCGGTTCACCCCCGGCACCAAGATGCCGGAACAGACCGTGCAAGAGGCCGAGGACCGCGCCGCCCTGGTGCGATTCCTGGAGACGGCGACGCGGTGAGGTGGGTTCGACCCTGGCATCGCGCCGGGGGGCGTGCGCGTTGACAGAGTATCGGCCGGGCGGGACATTACAGCACTGGAGGTCGCCATGCTGAGCGTCATCGAAGAGCTTTCGGGCGACGGCATCGTCCTCGACGCCGCGCATGTGCGGGCCCGCGTGGACGACTGGCAGGAACGGATCAACGATCTTTATCGAGAGATCACGGACTGGCTTCCCGATCTCTGCGTCAACCGGGACGGAACGGTCCTGATGGACGAGGAAGTGATGCGCGCTTACGGCGTATCACCGATCCGGCTGCCGATCCTGCGCCTTGCAGACGTGGGAGCGGAAGTGGCCACCTTCGTTCCGGGAGGTCTGTGGATCATCGGCGTCAACGGCCGGATCGATCTGTCCACGCGCAATGGTCGGTTCCTGATCATCGACAGGGCCGGTGTCTTCGCACACCCGCGGTGGACCATCGCTCCTGCTCTGCGCCGCCTCGATGTCGAGCCGCTCTCGCAGGCAACGCTCATCAGAGCCATCCGGTGAAGAATGGGTCAATGCAAGTCCGATCGGCGAAGGTGCTAACGTGAGAGACTTGGCGGCTATCGCTGCCGTCTACTCGGATACCGCGACGGGCTTCGATGCCCAACTCGCGCAGGCGCGGGAAGCCGCGGACACTGCCTTGGCTGACCGCATCGCGCGCAAGTAGCAGATCAACGACTCGGCCTACTTCATTCTTGCCTGGGGCCAACTCGAGGCCGAGATCAACCGGATGGCCGAACAGGCCGTCCGCAACCGTCGAAGCAGCATCCGCTGGGAGGACCGCCGCGCATGGGACGCGCATGATCCGGAGAACATGCGGGCGAAGTTCGAGGACCGGGCCGCGCTCGTGCTCGACCGCCTCAACGTCGCTTCCGACGCCTACCGCAGGACGATCCGCTACTATGGCTGGCTTAACGGGATCGCCCACGGCGCAAGCCTGGCGACCGGGATCGACGTCCCGGCTATCATCGGCGACCTCTATCAGATCGCTGGCGAACTCAGGGCCTGAAGCTCAGCCCTGCCGCGCCCGGATGTAGTCCTCCGAGGTCCGCGGCCGGTTCTCCTCCGCGGTATGGGGATCGAACCCTTCGGTGAGGACGTGCGAGACCCGGCAGGTGTCGCACATCATGAGCGCCTTGATCCGCTGTTCGCCGGCCGGGCCGGCGAACATCCAGTGGCGGTCGCGCAGGCGCCCGACGATCCGCTCGATGGTGCTGCGGGTGCCGAAGGCCTTGCCGCAGGCGATGCACTCGAACGGCTCCTCTTCCTTCAGCACCCGGCGGGGCGCCGCCCAGGCGGCGAAGTCGAGCTGCGGCACGAGGCCGATCACGTCCTCCGGGCAGGTCGCGGCGCACAGGCCGCATTGCACGCAGGCGCTCTCGGCGAAGGTCAGGCGCGGCCGGTCGGGATCGTCGGCGAGCGCACCGGTCGGGCAGGCACCGACGCAGGCGTGGCAGAGCGTGCAGGACGCGGTGTCGAAGGCGAGGCCGCCGAAGGGCGCGCCGGCATCGAGCGCCACCCGGTCGACGGGATGCGGCGCGGCGTGGTGCAGCTCGGAGACCGCGAAGCGCAGGACGCCGCGCACGTCGCCGTCCGGCATGAAGCCCGACGGGACCGGGGCGGGGGTGCCGCGGGGGCCGGTCGCCAGGGCCTCGCCCAGCGCGTCCGGATCGTCGGTCTCGATGAGCGAGACCACGGCGCCGCCCGCCGGCGCGCCGTAGCCGAGGGCCTGGACGATCGTCTCGAGCCGGGCGGCGTTGCGCAGAAGCGGGGCGACGTCGTGCTTGGGTCGCGCCCGCACGAGGAAGCGCACCGCGCTCGCGCCGTACGCGAAGGCCGCGGCCACGAGTTCGGGTCCGACCTGCGTCACCTCGTTGAGCGAGAACGGCAGCACGTCCGCCGGCAGCCCGTCGCCGAAGCGTGCGAGCGCGTCGATCAGCGGGGCGCCGTGCGCGTCGTCGTGGATCAGCAGCACCGGCGCGGCGCCGCCGGCCTTGCGGAAGGCGGCGAGGAGGGTGCGCAGGCGGCGCATCTGCGCGTCGGCCGGCGGCAGGGCGTAGGCGGCGGCCCCCGTCGGGCAGACCGAGGCGCAGGAGCCGCAGCCGGCGCAGACGTGCGGATCGATCGCCACATGGTCGCCGGCCGGCGCGATGGCGCCGGTCGGGCAGACGTCGAGGCAGCGGGTGCAGCCGGTGATGCGTGAGCGCGAATGGGCGCAGAGGTCGGCGTGGAAGTCGATGAAGCGCGGCTTGTCGAAGGTGCCGACGAGGTGCGAGGCCTCGAACAGCACGCGCTCCACAGCCGCCGGATCGCCGGGATCGGCCCGAAGATAGCCGCTGCGCAGCTCGTGCGCGGGGAAGAGCGGCGTGCCGCCGGTGAGATCGACGACGATGTCGCAGGTCGATATCGCCCCGTCCCGGGACGGCCCGAAGGCCAGCGCCCGGCGCGAGGAGGGCAAGGGCAGGGCGGTATCGTCGACCGTCAGGGTAAAGGCCCCGAGATGGCCCTTGGCCGTCCGCACCGTGCCCTTCAGAACCGGGACCTCGCCGCTCGACGGCACCGCGACCTCGCCCGGCCGGGAGAGCAGCACCGTGACGTCGAGGTGGTCGGTGAGCCGCCGCCCGGCCTCGATCGCCGCCTCGTCGCGGCCGTAGACCAGGGCGACGCCCTGGCTCTCGAAGCTCACATTCGCCGGCACCGGCAGCGTCTCGGTGGCGGCGGCCAGCAGGGCTGCCATCTTGGGCCCGGCGGCGGCGCCTTGCGCCGACCAGCCGGCCGTCTCGCGGATATTGGCGAAGGCGACGCGGTCCTCGGCGCCCAACTCCTCCGCCACCTCGCGAAAGAGCGGCGCCTTCAGGGTGCAGGACACGGTGACGGGGGCACCCGAGGCCAGGGCGGCCCGCACCCGCGGGAGTTCGCGACCGCAGAACTGGTCGCCCGTCTCGAGCGTCCCGCCGCAGCCCTTGCCGATCGCCGCCGCATCGAGGGGCATGCTGCCCTCGCAGGAACAGGCGATCACGATCCGATCCGACACCGCGCACGTCTCCGACCGGGCGCGGTCCTCGGCCTCGCCGGAGGCCGAAGCGCTGCGCGCCCCCTGGGGCGTCATGCCCCTTGTTCAGTGATCCAGCGCTATATAGGAGCCGTTAAAAAGAACGATCCGACACGTTCGCACAGGCCATCCGTTTCCCTGCCGCCATCCCCCTCATGACCCTCGCGGATTCCTCCGGACTGCTGCTGCCCCCCGTCTTCCGTTCGCTGCGCTTGCCCGCCGGGGCGGCAGGAACGGCGCATGAGCGGGCCTGCGCCCTTGCGGGCGACGACGACGAGGCCGCCGGGATGCTGGTCGTCGGCACCCGGCCCGACCTCGTGGATATCGCGGTGGTGCTGGCACCCGAGGAGCCGCTCGCGGTCGCCCGCCTCGCCGGGCTCGTCGGCCTGACCGCCCTCGCCGAGACCGTCGGCAGCCACGGGCCGCCCGACAAGCCGGTGACCCTCGACGGGGCCGGCGCCCTCTTGTTCGACCGGGCCCGCCTCGGTGGCGGGCGGCTCGCCTGGCCGGAGGGCTGCCGAGACGAGGCGGTGCCGGACTGGCTCGTCTTCTCCGCCATGCTGATTGCCTCGAAGCGCGAGGCGGGCGATCCCGGCCATACCCCGGATTCGACCTCGCTGGAGGAAGAGGGGTTCGAGACGACGGGCGACGCGCTGGTCGAGAGCTTCGCCCGTCACCTGCTGCGCGGCCTCGCGCTCTGGGCCGAGGACGGTCCCCCCGGCGCCCGGGCCCGCGCCCGCGGCTTCCTCGGCACCGATGCGGGCCTGCCCGTCCTCGACGGCGCCGGCTGGTTCGATCCCGTCCGGGGAGGGCCGCGCCTGTGAGCCTCAAGCTTCCCCGCACGCTCCGGCTCGACCCGTCCGACACCCTGGTCTTCCCCGAGGCCGCCCCGCCCGGCGAATGGGCGGTGAGCGGCAGCTTCCTGTTCCTCGACGACGATCCGGCGACGCTCGCCGGCAAGGCGCGGGCGGCGTTCCGGGCCGGGTTCGTCGGCATCGATTCGTTCGGTTTCTCGACCCTGGTGGTGGTGAGCGAGGCGAGCGAGGCCGAGCGCGAGGCCGCCACCGCGGCGCTGGCGACGCAGTTCCTGGCCCGCCTCGGCGCGCCGGACCGCGCGAGCGCGCTCGCCGCCGCCCGGGAGGAGATCGGCATCGCCGAATCGCTGTGCGGCCCGCCGGTCGGCACGGTGCTGGCGCTGCACCGGACGCTGGAGGACGGCGAGATCCGCGAGCGCTTCCGCGCGTTGCGCCCCCGGGAGGGCGCCGTCCCCGGCACCGATCGACGCCACGCCTATGCCCGCGCCTTCGATTTCTACGAGACCGACGACGAGCCGGAGGAGCGGGTCGACCTCGCGGGGTTGCTGGCCGGCAAGCCGGACGGCGATCCGCGATGACGGTTTCCTCGCGTCACGCCGCCGACCGCGATCCCACCCGCGAACTCATCCTGAGGTGCTGCCGCTTGCGGCAGTCTCGAAGGAGGGCTCCAGTGATCCCTGTACCGTCTGGAGGCCTCCTTCGAGGCTCCGGTTGGTCGCGCCTCAGGATGAGGTCGCGGGTGGGATGCCGGGCCTCATCGTCCATCTTTGGCAACACTATTCCTTACCCGGTTCCGAATCCCCACCATGCCTGAATTCTGGGTCTCGAGCGGCCATCATCTCACCCGGCGCGACGCGGGCGGCGGGCTCGTCGTCACCGACGAGTTTCTGCTGGCCTATCTCGCGCGTCCCGAGCTGGTGCCGCCGGAGGAGGCCTGCGACGCCGAGCGGGCGCTGTACGCCGCGCTTCTCGCCGATCCCCGCCGCAGGGTTGCGCCTGCCGAGGTCGCGGCCCTGGCCGACGCCGATGCCCGCGAGAACTGGGAGATGATCCTCGCCTTTCGCGACCGGCTGCTCGCCGCCCGCTCGGTCGAGGCGGCCTATCTCGATCTCGTGCGAAACGGTGCGGCCGGCACGCCGCCGCTCTTCCTCAACCAGCTCGTCCACCTGATCCTGCGCAACGCGCTCGACGGCTGCGACGACCCCTATACCCTGCGGGCCGCCGAGCTGTTCTTCCGGCCGCAGCGGGCCTCGCTCAGCAACGGATCGCTGCTGCTCGCCGATGCCGAGCTGATTGACGAGGCCGAGGGCGCAGGCCGCCCATCGCCCCTCGTCGCCATGCTGGGACGCGAGCCGGTCTCCGAGCTCGACGTTCTCACCGCCGACAACGCCTGGACCTACTGGAGCCGGTCGGACGCCTTCAGCATGGCGCTCAACCTCGGCTCCGATCCGAAGAGCCGCGAGGGGCTGGCCCGGGTCATCGAGGCCTTTCTGCGCCACCTGATGGCCGTCGAGGTGGCGGTCGCGCCGATACCCGCGATCGAGGACAGGGATTGGCGCTGGTTCGTCGGGCTCGACGCGGAGGGGACGCGGATCGGCAACGCCCTGTGGCGCGGCGAGGCCGTGGATTCCACCGCGAGCGAGCGGGTGCTGGCCCTGTTTCGCCTCGCCATCCTCGACCCCGCCCGGGCCGATCCGCGGATCGAGGGGCGGCCGGTCTACCTGCTCCTCGCCATGACCCCGGACCGGCTGGTGACGATGAAGCCGCAGAACCTGATCGCCGGGCTCCCCCTCGTCGCGACCGGAGAGGCCTGATGGGCACGCAGCTGATCACCGTCGGGGTCGTCGTCGCCAAGCGCCGGCTGAAGGGGCCGTGGGCGAGCCATGCCTGGTTGCCCGTCGCGGTGCTGCCGGGGCTCCCCGGTACGAAGCCGTGGACCCGCCTCTCGGCCAGCGAGGAGGAAGAGACGTTCTACGCCGGGTCCTACGAGGTCGAGCTGCACCCGGCCGAGACCGCGCATTACGGCGACAACCTCGCGGCGGCCCGGCCCTCGCTCTGGGTCGCGTTGCGCGAGACCGGCCCCGAGACCTACGCGGTCGCGACCGTCACGGCCGATCCCTACGAGGGCGAATCGCTCGCCGAGGGCATCGGCGAGATCGTCGAGGCGGTCCCGATGCCGCCCGAGATCCAGGCCGAGGTCGGGGCCTTCTACCGGGCCTTCCACGTCGAGCGGGTCTTCCACAAGCGCAAGCGCGACCGGGCCGACCCGGAGGCGCTGGCCCGCCAGGAAGCCGGCGCCCGGCGCCGGCCGGAGGAACCGTGAGCGACGGCTTTCTCTCCCGCTGGTCGCGGCGCAAGCGCGACGAGGCGCGCCGGCCGGCCGAGGCGCCGGAGCCGCCCGCGGCGGACGTCGCCGCGGAATCGTCGGAGGAGGGGGAGGGCCTGACCCCCGAGGAGCTGGCCGCGCTCCCCTCCCTCGACACCCTCACCGCCGCGACCGACCTCGCGCCGTTCCTGCGTGCCGGGGTGCCGCGGGTGCTGCGCAACGCGGCGCTGCGCCGGATGTGGTCGGTCGATCCCACGATCCGCGACTTCGTCAGCGAGGCGCGGGAATACGCCTACGACTGGAACACCCCCGGCGGCGTGCCGGGCACCGGCGGCCTGATCCCGGCCGAGGAGGTGCGGGCGATGGTCGAGCGGGTGTTCGGGGGGCAGCCGCCAGCCGCAGAGCCCGACGATCCGGACGCGCCCGCCTCGTCTCCCGGCGAGCGGGGAGAGGGCTCCGCCGACCTCGCCGTCGGCGCGGCGAGCGGTGAACCGGGGGGGCGCGGCGAGGCGGTGGTACCGGACGAGGCTCCGTCTGAGACACCTCCTCACCCTCGCTCCGGCTGCGCCTCCGCTCACGTCATCCCCGACGAGGGGGATGACGTCCTCTCCCCGCCCACGGGGAGAGGGGACAACCCCGCTCTTCCGTTTGCCTCGACCGCCTCGTCGCCGCTCGGCGACGCGACGACCCCGGATCGTCGTCGACCCGATCCCGAGCCGACTCCCGATCCTCGCGAACGGCCCCGCCTGCGACGCCATGGCGGGGCGACTCCGATTTGAAGCGTTAGAAAGTAGAATTGCGCGCGACGGATTCCCCGCTATGGTGCCGGCCCGTACTGCCCGATCCTCCGCCAGAAACAGAGGGGAAACGGCAGCCGCCGGGAGGCCGAGCCGCGTTGCGTGAGGTGATGGTGAGTCAGGGGTCCGGTCCGGTCGAGGAGATCGACGCGCTGCGCGCGCAGGAATACGATCTCCTGGCGACCCTGCTCGGGCGTGCGCCGGCGCCGGATCTGCTCGCGGCCCTGCACGGTCTCACGGGCGACGGCTCGCCGATCGGTCGGGCGCACGATGCGCTGGGCCGCGCCGCCCGCGAGGCCGATCCGCGCGAGGTCGGCCGCGATTACTTCGCGCTCTTCGTCGGCGTCGGCCGCGGGCTGATCATGCCCTACGCGTCGTACTACCTCACCGGCTTCCTCAACGAGCGTCCGCTGGCGCGGGTGCGCCAGGACCTGGCCGAGCTGGGGCTCGAGCGCGATCCCTCGTCGAGCGAGCCGGAGGACCATGCCGCGACCCTGCTGGAGGTGATGGCGAGCCTCGCCTCGGGGCGCCTGGCGGCGGAGCCGGGGACGGATCACCGCTTCTTCGAGCGGCATCTGAAGCCGTGGATCGGGCGTTTCTTCACCGACGTTGCGGCGCAGGCCGCGACCCCGTTCTACCGTGCGGTCGGGGAACTCGGCGAGGTGTTCACGACGGTCGAGACGGAAGCCTTCGCCATGGACGCCTAGGACCGACAGTGACCAGGGCGCCAGCCCACCGATGGAATGGGGGCGCGCCGGCCACGGCCGCGCCGAACGAGACGGTTTCGAAGAGGAGAGCCGCGATGCGGCAGGACGACGACACCCGGAAGGACGACACCCGGCTCGGACGGCGCCAATTCTTCCGCGCGCTCGGCGGCGGCACCGCCGCGGCGGCGGCCGCGGTCGCCTCCGTGCCGCTGACGCCCACCGAGGCGCAGGCCTACGACCCCGGCAATGCCGAGACCCGGTCGCGCTACCGCGAGACCGATCACGTCAAGGCCTTCTACCGCACCAACGGCTACGAGACGCTGAAGAAGTGAGACCGGCGATGCTGACCAAGCGCAGGAGCGGCATTGCGGGCCGCGGCAGCCACCAGGCCCTCGCCGCGGGCCTGACCGCCCACACCCTCGACCGCCGCGGCTTCCTGCGGAAATCGGGGCTCGCCGCCGGCGGCCTCGCGGCCCTCGGCACGGTGCGGCTCGGCGCGGTGCGCCCGGCCCGGGCCGCCGGCTCCTCGGCCGAACCGGCTCAGGCCGTGATCCGCAAGAACGTCTGCACCCATTGCTCGGTCGGCTGCACCGTCACGGCGGAAGTCGTCAACGGCGTCTGGGTCGGCCAGGAGCCGTCCTGGTCGAGCCCGATCAACCGGGGCGCGCATTGCGCCAAGGGCGCGGCGATCCGCGAGCTGGTCCACAGCGACCGCCGCCTGCGCTACCCGATGAAGATCGTGAACGGAGAGTGGCAGCGGGTCTCCTGGGACCAGGCGATCACCGAGATCACCGACAAGCTCAAGGCGATCCGCGCCAAGAACGGCGCCGATTCGGTCTACTGGCTCGGCTCGGCCAAGTTCACCAACGAGGCGTCCTACCTCTTCCGCAAGTTCGCGGCCTATTGGGGCACCAACAACGTCGATCACCAGGCCCGCATCTGCCACTCGACCACGGTGGCGGGTGTGGCCAACACCTGGGGCTACGGCGCCCAGACGAATTCCTACAACGACATCCGCAACGCCAAGACGATGATCATCCTCGGCGGCAACCCCGCCGAGGCGCACCCGATCTCCATGCAGCACGTGCTGTCGGGCAAGGAGATCAACCGCGCCAACATGATCGTCATCGATCCGCGCTTCACCCGGACCGCCGCGCACGCGACCGAGTACGTCCGCATCCGCTCGGGGACGGACATCCCGGTGATCTGGGGCATCCTCTGGCACATCTTCCAGAACGGCTGGGAGGACAAGGCCTTCATCGAGAGCCGCGTCTACGCGATGGACGACGTCCGCAAGGAGGTCGCCAAGTGGACGCCCGACGAGGTCGAGCGGGTGTCGGGCGTGCCGGGCGAGCAGCTGAAGCGCGTCGCCGAGCTCTTCGCCAAGGAGAAGCCCGCGACGCTGATCTGGTGCATGGGCGCGACCCAGCACACGGTCGGCACCGCCAACGTGCGGGCGCTCTGCATCCTGTGCCTGGCCACCGGCAATGTCGGCAAGCCGGGGACGGGCGCCAACATCTTCCGCGGCCACACCAACGTCCAGGGCGCGACCGATCTCGGCCTCGATGTCACGACGCTGCCGCTCTATTACGGCCTCGTCGAGGGCGGCTGGAAGCACTGGGCCCGGGTCTGGGAGGTCGAGTACGACTGGCTGCAGTCGCGCTTCGACGAGGTCCCCGCCAGCGCCGGCCGCAAGGCCCGCTCGCGCAAGGAGAACATGGAGACCCCCGGTCTCACCTCGACCCGGTGGTTCGATGCCGTCAGCCTGCCGGCCGAGCAGGTCGACCAGCGCACGCCCCTGAAGGCCATGATGGTGTTCGGCCACGGCGGCAACACCGTGACCCGGATGCCCGAGGCGGTGAAGGGCATGGCGGAGCTGGAACTGCTGGTCGTCGCAGACCCGCACCCGACCACCTTCGCGGCCATGGATGCCCGCAAGGACAACACCTACCTCCTGCCGATCTGCACCTCGCTGGAGATGGATGGGTCGCGCACGGCCTCGAACCGCTCGATCCAGTGGGGCGAGCAGATCGTGAAGCCGGCCTTCGAGTCGAAGAACGACTACGAGGTCATCTACCGGATGGCGAGCAAGCTCGGCTTCGCCGACAGCCTGTTCAAGAACATCAAGGTCGTCGACGGCATCCCGGATGCCGAGGACCTGCTGCGGGAGATCAACCGCGGCGGCTGGTCGACGGGCTATTGCGGCCAGAGCCCCGAGCGCCTCAAGGCGCACATGAAGAACCAGCACAAGTTCGATCTCGTCACGTTGCGCGCGCCGAAGGACGATCCGGAGGTCGGCGGCGACTATTACGGTCTGCCCTGGCCGTGCTGGGGCAAGCCGGAGATCAAGCATCCCGGCACCCACATCCTCTACAACACGTCGCTGCACGTGAAGGAGGGCGGCGGCACCTTCCGGGCCCGGTTCGGCACCGAGCGCAACGGCCAGACGCTGCTGGCGGAAGACTCCTTCTCCAAGGGGTCCGACCTGACCGACGGCTACCCCGAATTCACCTTCGGGGTGTTCCGCAAGCTCGGCTGGGACAAGGACCTGACCGAGACGGAACTCGCGACGATCAAGCGGATCGGCGGCAACAACCCGGATGCGGTGAGCTGGGCCACCGACCTGTCGGGCGGCATCCAGCGGGTCTGCCTCGACCACGGCGTGATCCCGTTCGGCAACGGCAAGGCCCGGGCGAATGCCTGGAATCTGCCCGACCCGGTGCCGGTCCACCGCGAGCCGGTCTACTCGCCCCGTCCCGACCTCGTCGCCAAGTACCCGACCCGGCCGGACGAGCGGCAGTTCCGCATGCCCAATGTCGGCTTCTCGGTGCAGAAGGCGGCGGTCGATCGCGGCATCGCCAAGCAGTTCCCGATCATCCTGTCCTCCGGCCGCCTCGTCGAGTACGAGGGCGGCGGCGAGGAGACCCGCTCGAACCCCTGGCTCGCCGAGCTGCAGCAGGACATGTTCGTCGAGGTCAACACGGCGGACGCCGCCGAGCGCGGCATCAAGGACGGCCAGTTCGTCTGGGTGTACGGCCCCGAGAACTCGTCCAAGGCCAAGGTGAAGGCGCTGGTGACGGATCGCGTCGCCAAGGGCGTCGCCTGGATGCCGTTCCACTTCTCGGGCTGGTTCCAGGGCAAGGACATGCGCGACTTCTACCCGAAGGGCGCCGACCCGGTGGTGCTCGGCGAGAGCGTCAACACCGTCACCACCTACGGCTTCGATCCCGTCACGGGCATGCAGGAGACCAAGGTGACCCTCTGTCAGATCAGTGCGGCGTAAGGGAGGGGATCCTCATGGCCAGAATGAAGTTCCTCTGCGACGCGGACCGCTGCATCGAGTGCAACGCCTGCGTCACCGCC
>NZ_JTHF01000269.1 GCF_001043895.1 Methylobacterium indicum | reverse complement strand
CTACCGGGCGGCCACCGAGGCACGGCGCATCCTCGCCGCGGCCGCGCCCTCCGCGCCCGGTCCTGCCCGCGCCGAGCCTGCCGCAACCCAGCCCGCCTGAGGAGCCCGCCATGACCCGATCGCCGGACCCCGCCCCGTCCCCGGACACCCTGCGGCTGCCGCCCCGGGGGCGCGGCCGGCTCAACACCCTGTGGGTCCTGCTCGGCGTCGTGGCGCTCGGGGGCATTCTTGTCGCCTGCGCGGTCTACACCGCGCCGGCCGTGGTCTCGGACTGGCAGGTCCGGGCCGCGGCGAAGCCCGCCGAGCAGGCCCGGATCAGCGACGGCAGGTGCAGCGCCAAGCTGTTCATCCACATCTGCGACGCGACCCTGGCGCTGCGCACGCCCGACGGGACGGTGACGCGCCGGGTGAACTACGTCTTCTCCGGGATCGAGGCCGGCGATTACCGCGTCGGGGTCATGGCGGATCCCGCCCGGCCGGACTTCGTCACCACCGATCTCGGCCTCGACCGGCTGTGGAACCGCACGATCACCCTCCTGGCCATCGCCGGCCTGACCGCGGCGGCGATCGTCGGGGCCCTGCTCTCCCTCGTCCGCACCCCGCGCGCCGCCGGCTGACGGCGCGCCGATGCCTGCGCCCGGAGCATGGCGCCGCGCCCGGGGCATCGCGTCCGCCCGCCGCCGCCTTGATTTCTCACGGGTTTGCCTGCCCATGCTGGGATCGCCGCGAGGGGCCGCGCCGGGCTTTTCGCACGCCGCCGCATGAGGTCTTCCCGCCTTGACCGTCTCCCTCGATCGCCTCGGCTACGCCCACAGCCTGCTCGAACGCCACTCGGCCGAGCGCACCGGCCCGACCCCGACGCTCGCCGACACGCCCGATGCGAGCCTTCTCCTGTTCTGCGGCGACGTGCCGGTGCTGCGGGTGACCGGCGAGGGGGCGACCTGCCTGCTCACTCGCGAGGACGCCGCCCGGGCCGGCGCGCCCGCGCCCGAGCTGTTTCTCGGCCGGGTCGGCGGCCGGCCGGCCTTCGCGGGCGCGCTGCCGGCCGATGCGGCGGCTGTCTACCGCGACGATCCGGCCTACCGGGTGCTCGATGCCCGCGCGGTCGCGGTCGAGGGGGCGGTGCCGGCCCCCGAGATGGGGGTGATGGCGACCGCCAAGTCGCTGCTCGGCTGGCACGCCCGCCACGGCTTCTGCGCCAATTGCGGGGCCGCCACCACGCCGTCCTGCGGCGGCTTCCGGCGGGACTGCGCCGCCTGCGGCACCGAGCATTTTCCCCGCACCGATCCCGTCGTGATCATGCTGGTGACGAACGGCGACCGCTGCCTCCTCGGCCGCCAGGCCCGGTTCGCGCCGGGCGTCTATTCGTGCCTCGCCGGCTTCCTCGAGCCGGGCGAGACCATCGAGGACGCGGTGCGGCGCGAGACCTTCGAGGAGGCGGGCGTGCGGGTCGGCGCGGTGCGCTACCACCTCTCGCAGCCCTGGCCGTTCCCGTCCTCGCTGATGATCGGCTGCGAGGGCGAGGCGTCGGGCGACGCCCTGGTGCTCGACCGCACCGAGCTGGAGGACGCCCGCTGGTTCACCCGCGACGAGGTGCGGCGGATGCTGGAGCGCACCCACCCGGACGGCCTGATGACCCCACCCCCGATGGCGATCGCCCATTCCCTGGTCCGCCTCTTCGCGGAGCGGTGAGGATGGCGCGGTTCCACGGCATCATCCCCTACCTCGTCACGCCGCTCGATGCCGAGGGGCGGATCGAGGCCGGGGTGATGGCCGCCCTCTGCGACGACCTGATCGCGGCGGGCGTCCACGGCCTGACGCCGCTCGGCTCGACCGGCGAGTTCGCCTATCTCGACGAGGCGCAGAAGCGGGAGGCCGTGGCGGCGGTGGTGGCGGCTGCCGCCGGCCGGGTGCCGGTCCTGCCCGGCGTCGCCTCGACGGCGATCCGCGGTGCGGTGGCCCAGGCGAAGGCCTGCCGGGCGGCCGGGGCCGACGGGATCGTGCTGATCCTCGACGCCTACTTCCCGCTGACGGAAGCGGAGGTCGAGCGCTACTTCCTGAGCGTGGCCGACGCCACCGACCTGCCGATCATCCTCTACACCAACCCGAACTTCCAGCGCGCCGACCTCTCGGTCGCCTCGATCGCGCGGCTCGCCCGTCACCCGAACATCGTCGGCATCAAGGACGCCTCGACCAATACCGGGCGGCTCCTCTCGATCCTCAACCGCGTCGGCGACGACCTCGACGTCTTCGCCGCCTCCTCGCACATCGCCGCGAGCGTGATGATGCTCGGCGGCAAGGGCTGGTTCGCCGGCCCGGCCTGCGTCATCCCGCGGGACTGCCTGGCGCTCTACCGGTTGTGCCGCGAGGGGAACTGGCCGGAGGCGGTCGCCCTGCAGAAGCGGGTCTGGGCCTTCAACGAGGTCTTTGCCCGCTACAACCTCGCGGCCTGCGTCAAGGCGGCGCTCCAGATGCAGGGCTACGCCGTCGGCGATCCCGTGCCGCCCCAGAGCCCGGCCTCGCCGGAGGCCCGCGCCGCCATCGCGGCGGCGCTCGCGGCGGTGAGCGCCGGCACACCGTCGCACCCCTGAGATCACCGGCCGTGTAGGACGGCCGCATCGCCACTTTCGAAGGATCGATCATGACCACCGATGCCGCCCGCGCGCGCTACGACGCCGCCCTCGCCATCGCCCGCGCCGCCGGCGAGACCGCGCTCGGGTTCTTCGACGCCCGCGACCGGCTGGTGATCGAGCAGAAATCGGGCGCCCAGGACCTCGTCTCGCAGGCCGACCGCGAGGTCGAGCTGCTGATCCGCGCCCGCATCGCCGAAGCCTTTCCCGAGGACGGCGTGATCGGCGAGGAGCACGATCCCGTCCCGAGCCGGTCGGGCTACGTCTGGGTCGTCGATCCGATCGACGGCACCAGCCCGTTCCTCAACGGCCAGCCGAACTGGTGCGTGTCGATCGGCATCCGGGGTCCCGAGGGCCTGGCGGCCGGCGTGATCGAGGCGCCGGTGCTGCGCGAGACCTACGCGGCGCTCGCCGGCGCGGGCGCGACCCTGAACGGCCGGCCCCTACGCGTCGATCCGGCCGCCACGCTCGCCTCCGCCAATATCGGCTTCGGCGCCACCCAGAAGACCCCCGCGGCGGAAGCCGCCGCCTTCGTGCGCGGCCTCTACGACGAGGGCGGCGTGCTCTTCCGCAACGGCTCGGGCGCCCTGATGCTCGCCTACGTCGCCGCGGGGCGCCTCGCCGGCTACTACGATCCCGGCCTCAACGCCTGGGACTGCTATGCCGGCCTGCTGCTGGTGCGCGAGGCGGGCGGGGTCGCGGAGTATCTCGGCTCCGACGACATGCTCACCGGCGGCCTGCTCTATTCGGGCAATCCGGCCGTGGTGGCGGACCTGCGCCGGCTCGGCGAGGCGTCGCGGCGGGGGTGAGCGACCGGACCGGCGCAGACCGGAGGGCTTACGCTCGCCGACGGACGATCCGCAGCGCAGGGCCGGCGAGGCGTCGGATCCCACTCTCGACCTCATCGTGAGGCGTCAGTCCACCAGAGCGCGTTTGATTGCGAGAGTGGATCCAAGACCCTCCATCGTCATCCCGGGGCCCGGCGTCGCCGGGAACCCGGGATCCATAACCGCTGGCGAAGCAGGAAGACATGGAACGCTGATCGCCTGATCCTGCGCCGTCAGAGTTCATGGATCCCGGGTTCCGCTTCGCGGCCCCAGGATGACGAGGTGAGGTGGCGAGTTCTGCGCCAGATCGACTCGAGAAGCCAATCAAACTGGCTCTGATACCCCAGGATGAGGTCGAAGGCGGGAAAGAACGTCTGGTGAAATTCAAGCATAGTATTGATTGGGACGATTTTTTGATATCCAATCTGACGTTCCTGGCGGTTCCGGTCTCGGCGTGATCGTTCCAAGGTTGCGCAGCGAGACCCGGTGTCCGGCCTTCCCCCGTCAGGCCAAAGCCGCTCCGAACGTGACCACCACCGCGAGCGCCGCCATCCAGACGAGTGCGCGGGGCCGGTAGGACAGCGTGACGACGAGGAGCAGGGCCGCTCCGATGAGCGATCCCAGCCAGTGGACCGGGCCGAAGGCCCCGCCGTCGAAGTGGAGCGCGGCGGCGAGCGAGAGGGCGACCAGCGTCCAGCCCGCGGCGCGAAGGCCGAGCACCCGCGGGCGCGTCGGCGGTGAGGGCCAGAGCGCCTGGTGATGCCGGCCCAGGCTCAGGCAGAGGGCGGCGAGCCCGAGGAAGCCGAGGCCCCCGGCGACGAGGAGTGTCATGCCCGCTCCATCCGCGGCGTGCCGACGGCGGCGGCGGCCTCCCGGCGCGCCCGGCCGGGCGCCCGGAAGCGGTCGACCTTGCGCGAGATCAGCGCGAAGCCGGCGGCGACGGCGAGGAGCACGGCGTCGAAGCCGAGGAACCAGGCGGGATCGTCCCAGAGCGCCCGGGCGAGGACGAGGTCGGCGAGCACGGCGGCGGCGAACAGCCCGGCGACCGCGGCGAGCGCACCGCGCCAGGCCTGGCGCGGCGCCAGCCAGGCATTCGCCGCCGCTCCCGCCGCCGCGACGAGGATCCAGACCCCGAAGAAGGCCTGGACCTCCCGCTCCGACCGGCCGGCGAGGTCGGCGGGCAGGAGCCGGTTGGCGATGAGATAGGC
The DNA here is from genome assembly GCF_001043895.1 of Methylobacterium indicum. Lineage (GTDB taxonomy): Bacteria > Pseudomonadota > Alphaproteobacteria > Rhizobiales > Beijerinckiaceae > Methylobacterium > Methylobacterium indicum. The sequence continues at coordinate 6,371 of NZ_JTHF01000269.1, read as the reverse complement.
GGCGATGCCCCCCGGCAGACCCGCGATCGTGCCGATGTTGAGCGTGTGGACGAGGCGCCAGCCGAACCCGGTCGCGGTCCCGGCCTTGGGCAGCCGGGCCACGGTCCACAATACCAGCCCGCTCCCCACCATGGCGCAGCCCATCAGCCCGCACAGGAAGAACAGCACCCGCAGGGCCGGCCCGGCGAAATGGGCCTCGTGCAGGCCGACCATCGTGGTGAAGGTCTTGGCGGCCGGGCGCAGGCCGCCGGACAGAACCTCGACGATCGTCCCGCTGGTGCCCGCGAAGGCGACCTGCGGGTGCTCGTGCGAGAGGCCGTGCGGCTCCTCGAACACCGCGACGACCGTGGAATTCGCGTCGCGCGGGTTGGAGACGACGAGCCGCTCGAGGGGTTCGGGGATGGTCGCGAGCGCCCGGGCCACCATCGGCCCGACCGGGGCGAGGGTGCCGGGCTGCCCGGCGGCCGGGCGGGCCTTCGTGATCTGGCCGGTTTCGGCGAAGTAGGCGAACTGGTCGCCCTTGTACGCGGCGGTGACGCCCCAGGGCATGTACATGATCGCCAGGGTGACGACGCCCGTATAGGTGATCATCAGGTGGAACGGCAGCGCCAGCACGCCGCTGACGTTGTGGGCGTCGAGCCAGCCCCGCTGCGCCGCCTTGTCCCGCCGCAGGGTGAAGAAGTCGGAAAAGATCCGCCGGTGGGTGACGATGCCGCTCACCAGCGCCACCAGCATCACCATGGCGCAGATCCCGACGATCCAGCGGCCCCAGAGCGGGGGCAGGTGCAGCTCGAAGTGGAAGCGGTAGAGAAGGTCGCCGCCCTTCGTCGCCCGCATCGCGGCCGGCGCCCCGGTCCGCGGGTCGAGGAGGACGTGGTCCGGCGCCGTCCCGGGCCGCGTGCGCCAGAACAGCTCGACGAGCGGCCGCTCCGGCGTCGGCAGGCCGATGAACCAGCTCCGCGCCTCGCCCGCATGGGCCTCGAGATGGGCCACCGCCAGATCGGCGGCATGGGCGAGGGCCTCGGGACCGATCGCCGCCTGCCGGTGCAGCTCCGGCTGCATCCAGCGCGAGATCTCGGCCCGGTAATAGGTCGCGGTGCCGGTGACGAAGACGGCGAACAGCACCCAGCCGACGACGAGGCCGGACCAAGTGTGCAGCCAGGCCATGGACTGGCGGAAACCCTGCTTCATGAGCCGAATCCGAACGGGAACGAGCCGGTGGCGAGCCGGAGGGCGAGGGCGAGCGCGAGGGCGAGGCCGCCGAGGATCGCGGCGGCGCGCCCGAGCGAGCGGGCCGCGAAGGCGACGACGACGACCCCCACCATGACGGCGAAGCTCGCCAGCGTCGCCGCCGTCACGGCCTCGGCGCGCGGCAGGGGCAGCGTCAGCGACAGGAGGATGGTGGCGAGCGCCGCGATCCCGTAGCCGCCGCCGACCGCCAGGACGACGCGGCCGGCCACGGCGGCCCGCTTGGCGAGGGTGAGTGATCCGCTCATGGGGTCTCTTACCAACGGTAACGCAGGGTCGCATAGACCGTGCGCGGCAGGCCGTAGAAGCAGGAGGCGTAGGAGAAGCAGCCGGTCACCGTGCGCTGGTCGAGGAGATTCTGGGCGTTGACCTGGAGGTTGAAGCCCGAGAGCTTCGGATCGATGTATTTGAGGTCGTAGCTCGCCACCGCGTCGAGGAGCACGTTCTCGGGCACCCGGAAGGTGTTGGCCGGATCACCCCAGGAGCCGCCGAGATAGCGCAGCCCCCCGCCGAGGCTCAAGCCGGTGAGCGGGCCGGACCGGAACCGGTAATCGACGAACAGCGAGGCGGTGCGGTCCGGCACCTGGACCGGGCGCAGGCCCACGATCGGCACCTGCTGGCCGGTGACCTGGTTGAAGGTCGTGCTGGTGTCGCGGGTGTTGCGGATGTCGAGGAACGACACGCCGCCGACGAGGCTCAGGCCTTCCGCCAGGGTGGCGCGGGCCTCGAACTCGACGCCCTGCACGCCGACCTCGCCGGTCTGGAGGCTGAAGTTGAGGTTGTTCGGGTCCGGCGTCAGGGAGTTCGAGCGCTTGATGTCGAAGGCCGCGGCGGTGAGCAGGATTTCGGTGCCCGGCGGCTGGTACTTGATGCCGGCCTCGTATTGCCGGCTCGAGATCGGGTCCGGGATGCGCCCGGCGGTGCCGAAGGCCGGATCGAAGAGGCGCCCGTTGACGATCGGCTCGAACGCCTCGCTGTAGGAGACGTAGGGCGCGATACCGCTGTCGAAGAGGTAGAGCAGGCTCGCTCGGTAGGTCAGCGCGTCGGCCGGCACGTCCTGGGTGGCGACGGCGCCGGTGGCGAGCGTCCGGGTCGGCCCGGACTGGCGGGCGGTGTCGTAGCGGCCGCCCAGCGTCAGGACCAGGCGGTCGAGCTTGATCTGGTCCTGCAGGTAGACGCCGGTCTGCTGCGCGCTGATGCGGGCATCCGTGGTGTAGGCCGGCACGGCGAAGTTCTGGTCGTAGTTCGGCGCCAGCGCGTTCAGCGCCGCGGTGGCCGGGAACGGACCCGACAGGGTGCGGGTGCGGATGGTCTGGTGGTCGACGCCCAGGAGCGCGGTGTGGCCGAGGATCCCGGTGTCGAACTTCGCCTCGAAGTAGTTGTCGATGGTGTAGGCGTCGACGCCGACCTGGGTCGAGATCCGCGAGCGACCGATCAGCGGCCCGGTAGTCAGGGAGGTCGGCGGAAACAGCGGCGTGTTGGAGCTGAACGCGGTGTAGACGCTGCGGTAATCGCCCTCGGTGCGCAGGACCCGACCGGCGGAGTGGAAGCGGAACGCGTCGCTGAAGCGGTGGTCGAGGATGTAGGTGACCGAGCCCTGCGTCCGGTCCGACTGCTCGAAGCTGCGGTCGCCGTCGTAGAAGTTCACCGGCAGCCGGCCGACGATGCCGTTGCCGAAGTTGCGCGGAAACACCGTGCCGTAGGCCGGGAAGCTCCCGTAGAAGCCCGAGAACGGGTCGCGCTCGTAGACGCCGAGCAGGGTGAGCGAGGTGTCGGTGGAGGGGCGCCAGGTCAGGCTCGGGGCGATGAAGGCGCGCTCGACGGTCGTCGTCACCGCCGGGCCGTCGCCCTTCCAGCCGAGCCCCGTCACCCGGAACGCGAATTCCTCCGTGCCCGGCACCGTCGTCTCGGCGGCGATCGGCCCGCCGACGTCGAACCCGCCCCGGACCTCGCTGAAGCCGCCACCCTGGACGAAGACTTCGCCGTGGCGGACGAATTGCGGCATCTTCGACGTGAAGTTGACGATGCCGCCGGGGCCCGACTGGCCGTAGAGCACCGAGGCCGGGCCCTTGACCACGTCGATGCGCTCGATCCGGTACGGGTCGATCGACGGCGCCGCGTCGCGGCCGCCGGGCAGCCGCAGGCCGTCGAGGAAGAGGGGCGCCTGGAACCCGCGGATATAGAACTGCTCGAGCCGGGTGGCGCCGGCGCCGCCGCGCTGCTCGGTGGTGACGCTCGGGCTGTAGCGCAGGGCCTGGTTGATGGTGAGCGCGTTCTGGTCCTCGATCTGCTTACGGCCGATGACGGTGATCGACTGCGCGGTCTCGAGGATCGGGGTGTCGGTCTTGGTCGCCACCACGCTGCGCGAGGCGACGTAGCCCGGCACCGGCCCGCGGGCGCCGCCCGGCTGGGTGCCGGCCGCGGTGGCGGTCACGGGCCGCACCGCGCCCTCGACCGTGATGGCGTCGAGCGCCAACTCTGCCGCGTCCTGGGCCCGCGCTGCGCCGATCCCCGCCGACAGAACCACGCCCGACAGGAGCGACCGGGTCAATCGACGCCCCGCGAGACGAGGGGACGAGACGCGACGCGACGACGGAACGGGCATGACGGAATCCGGGAGGCGAACGGGAATACTGGCGACGGCCGAGAGCTCTGCATTGGAAGCGACGACGGCCGTGCCTGGAAACCAAATGGCAAAACTATCAGGATCGAACAAGAACTATGTTTTATAGCTATTACAATGAGAGTATTGATATATGACGGTCGATATCCTGACGGTTTCGCCGCGGAGACGGCGCTTCGATTTATGTTTCGTGATCGGATGTCGTCGAATGACAAGACGCGAGGTTCACGACCGGATGGACTGGTACCGGCGTCCCGCCGACGCAGGGTCGCGGAAGGTTTAGGCCGAAAGGCTTAGCTTGAGTCGGGCGCGCGCCCTCGCGAGGTCGCGATCAGGCTCGCTCAAGACACGCGCGTGATCCCCTTCTCCTGTCCGGGAGAGAGGGGCGGGGCGAGGAGAACGTTTTCGAGTCGATCGCGAGTGTCGGGCTGCCGACACGACGGTCCGCGCCTGTTATGAAAACGCAACATCATCATGGGCGATCGTCGATCGCAAAGCCCCACTCCCACACGGGAGGGGGGGAGATGTTGCGCTTTACTGGAGAGCACGCGACGAATGGACGCGATGCCCGCGTGCATCGCCCGGCACCGGGCTGTGGACGAGGGCCGGCGGTCCTATCGCCACAGATTGCTCTTGGCGAGGTCCAGGATCTCGTCGCCGCGGCCGTTCATCACCGCCCGCATCACGTAGAGGCTGAAGCCCTTCACCTGCTCGGCCTGGATCTTGGGCGGCATGGCGAGCTCCTGGCGGTTCGTCACCACGTCGAGGAGGGCCGGGCCGTCATGGGCCAGCATCTCGGCGATGGCGCCCTCCAGCTCGCCCGGATCCTCGACCCGGCGGCCGTGCAGGCCGGCGGCGCGGGCGATGGCCGAGAAATCGGGGTTCTGGAGCGCCACGCCGGTATCGAGGTAGCCGGCGGCCTTCATCTCCATCTCGACGAAGCCGAGGGTGCCGTTGTTGAACACCACGACCTTCACCGGCAGCTTCTCCTGCACCAGGGTGAGGAGATCGCCCATCAGCATGGTGAAGCCGCCATCCCCGGCGAGCGCGATCACCTGCCGGCCGGGCAGGGCGGCCTTGAGCCCGATCGCGTGCGCCATGGCGTTCGCCATCGAGCCGTGCGACCAGGAGCCGATCAGCCGTCGGCCTTCCGTCATCGTCAGGTAGCGCGCCGCCCAGATGGTGGGCGTGCCGACATCCGCCGTGAACACCGCGTCGGCGGCGGCGGCCTCGCTCACCAGCCGGGTCAGGTATTGCGGGTGGATCGGCGCGCGGCCGGGCGTGCCGGTGGCCATCTCGTCGAGGCCCTCGCGGGCCTTGGCGTAGTGCTTGAGGCACCTGTCGAGGTGGCGCGAATCCTCCCGCGGCGTCAGCCGGGTCAGCAGGCCGGCGATCGTCACCCCGACATCGCCGACGAGGCCGAGATCGAGCCGGCAGCGGCGGCCGAGATTCTCCGGCCGGATGTCGATCTGCGCGATCCTGGCCTTCTCGGGATAGAACTGGCGGTAGGGGAAGTCGGTGCCGAGCAGCAGCAGGGCGTCGCAGGATTCCATCGCGGCGTAGCCGGAGGAGAACCCGATCAGCCCGGTCATCCCGACGTCGTAGGGGTTGTCGTGCTCGACATGCTCCTTGCCGCCGAGCGCGTGGACCACCGGTGCCTTCAGGGTCTCGGCGAGGCGCAGCACCTGCTCCCGCGCCCCGGCGCAGCCGCGGCCGCAGAACAGGGTCACGTTCTTCGCGCCGTCGAGGAGGGCGGCGAGCGCATCGAGTTCGGAGGCCGGCGGCAGGACGATCGGGGTCTTCGGCGCCAGGGTCGCTGGCGCGGCGAGAGCCCGGGCGGGCGCCTCCTTGAGGGCGACGTCGCCCGGGATCACCACCACGGAGACGCCGCCCTTGGACACAGCCGTGCGGATCGCGATCTCGAGGACGTAGGGCAGTTGCGCCGGGTCCGAGACCATCTCGCAATAGTGGCTGCATTCCCGAAAGAGCGCCTCCGGGTGGGTGGCCTGGAAGTAGTTGGTGCCGATCTCGGCCGAGGGGATGTGGGCGGCGATCGCCAGCACCGGCGTGCGGGAACGGTGGGCGTCGTAGAGGCCGTTGATGAGGTGGAGGTGGCCCGGGCCACAGGAGCCGGCGCAGACCGCGAGCCCGCCGGTGCCCTGCGCCTCGCCGGAGGCCGCGAAGGCCGCGACCTCCTCGTGGCGGACATGCACCCAGCGGAGGCTGCCTCGTGCCCGGATCGACTCGGTGAGGCCGTTCAGGCTGTCGCCGACGACGCCGTAGACGCGCTCCACGCCGGCATGTTCGAGGGTCTCGACGACGAGGTCGGCAACGGTTCGGCTCGCCATGGTGGTCTCCTGAGCGCGAGGCCGCGCCGGGTCGGCCGCTTCGGCCCGCCCGCCGCGGCCTCGCGCTCAGGAGACCACCATGGCGAGCCGAACCGTTGCCGACCTCGTCGTCGAGACCCTCGAACATGCCGGCGTGGAGCGCGTCTACGGCG
>NZ_JTHF01000268.1 GCF_001043895.1 Methylobacterium indicum | reverse complement strand
TCGTCCTTCGCGTCGCCGGTGCCCCGCTCCTCGTCACCACCGGCGTCGCGAAGGACGAAACGCTGGCGGCCTGGCGCGAGGGCGTGCAGCAGGACGCGGCCGTGGTCCTCGGCATCAGCACCGTGCTGGTCGGCCTCGGCTTCGGGCTGACCCGGGCGATGCTGCGCCACCGCGACCTCGAGCAGGAGGCGCGCCGCGCCGCCGGCATGCTCTCGGCCGGGGAGGCGCGCTACCGGCTGCTCGCCGAGAACACCAGCGAGCTGATCGTGCTCGCCCACGACGACGGACGGCGCAGCTACGTCTCGCCGGCGGTGCGGCGCCTCCTCGGCTACACGCCCGAGGAGGTCGTCGCGATGCGCCTGCGCGACTGCGTCCACCGCGACGACCTCGCCCTCCTGGTGACCCAGGCCCGCCGCCTCGCCGCCGGCGAGCCGCAGGTCAGCGTGGTTTGCCGCGCCCGTCACCGGACGGGAGCGTGGATCTGGGTCGAGGGGGCGTTCCGGCGCATCCCGGGGGCGGCGCCGGGCGAGCCCGCCATCATCGCGACCTTCCGCGACGTCGGCGAGCGCCAGCGCCATGCCCGCGCCCTCGAAGAGGCGCGGATCACCGCCGAGCGGGCGAGCCAGGCCAAGACCGACTTCCTGGCCTCGATGTCCCACGAGATCCGCACGCCGCTGAACGGCGTCATCGGCTATGCCGACCTGCTGCTGGCCGACCGCACCCTGCCGGGCCGGCACCGGCGCTACGTCGACCGGATCGCCGCGGCGGGCGGGGCGCTGCTCACCGTCGTCGACGACATCCTCGACTTCTCGCGCATCGAGGCCGGCGGCATCGCCTTGTCCGAGGTGCCCTTCGCCCCCGCGGCGCTCGTGGACAATGCCGCCTCGATCGTGCGCGGGCTGTCCGAGCCCAAGGGCCTCGCCCTCGACGTCGCGCTCGATGCCTCGGTGCCGGACTGGGTCCGGGGCGATCCCGACCGCCTGCGCCAGATCCTGCTCAACCTCCTCAACAACGCCGTCAAGTTCACCCCCGCCGGCCGGGTCGCGGTGCGGGTCGAGGCGGAGGAGGGGGCGTTGCGCTTCTGCGTCAGCGATACCGGCATCGGCATCGCCCCCGAGCAGCACGGCCGCCTCTTTCAGCGCTTCAGCCAGGTCGACGGCTCGATCCGGCGGCAATACGGCGGCAGCGGGCTCGGCCTCGCCATCTGCAAGGGCCTCGTCGAGCTGATGGGCGGAGCGATCGGCGTCGAGAGCCGGCCGGGGGCCGGATCGACC
>NZ_JTHF01000267.1 GCF_001043895.1 Methylobacterium indicum | reverse complement strand
GCGCACGTTGCCGGGCCAGTCGTAGCGGGTGATGAGCGCCATCGCCTCCGCGGCGATGCCGCGGACCCGCTTGCCCTCCTCGGCCGCGAAGCGGGCGCAGAACGAGCGGGCGAGGTCCGGGATGTCCTCGCGCCGGGCCCGTAAGGGGGGCAGGGTCATCGGGAAGACGTTGAGGCGGTAGTACAGGTCCTCGCGGAAGCGGCCCTGCTTCACGAGGTCGAGGAGCGAACGGTTGGTCGCCGAGATCAGCCGGATGTCGACCCGCACGCTCTTGCGCCCGCCGACCGGATCGACCTCGCCTTCCTGCAGCGCGCGCAAGAGCTTCACCTGCGCGTCGAGGGGCAGTTCGCCGATCTCGTCGAGGAAGAGCGTGCCGCCCGAGGCCTCGACGAACTTGCCGAGATGGCGCTCGGTGGCGCCGGTAAACGCCCCCTTCTCGTGGCCGAACAGGGTCGATTCGACGAGGTTGTCGGGGATCGCCCCGCAATTGACCGTGACGAAGGGCTTGCCGCGGCGCTCGCCCGAGCCCTGGATCGCGCGGGCCAGCACCTCCTTGCCGACGCCGGACTCGCCCTCGATCAGGACCGGGATGGTGGATTTCGCCGCCCGCTCGGCGAGCCGCATCACCCGGCCCATGTCGGGGCTCTTCGAGGTGAGGTCGCGGAACGATAGCGCGCCGGACGCCCGCCGGCGCATCCGCCGGATCTCGTCCTGGAGCTGGTCGACCTGGAGGGCGTTGCGGATCGAGACCTGGAGCCGCTCGGGGCCGGCGGGCTTGACCACGAAGTCGATCGCGCCCGCCCGCATCGCGTTGACGACCGCGTCGATCGAGCCGTTCGCCGTCTGGACGATGACCGGCGTGTCGATGCCGGCCTTGCGCAATTCGGCCAGCACGCCGAGCCCGTCGAGGTCGCCCGGCATGGCGAGGTCGAGGAGCACCACGTCGATGCCGGCATCGGGGGCGCGCAGCGCATCGAGCCCGGCCGTCCCGCTCTCGGCGACCACCGCCTCGTACCCGAGGCGCCGGACCATGGCTTCCGCCAGGCGGCGCTGCACGGGATCGTCGTCGACGATGAGGACCGTGGTGGTCATCTGCTCTCCTCGGGGGACCGGGGCGGCGGCTCGCGCCGCCCGGGGCCTCGTTCCGTGTCCGGCGCCGCGCTCCGACGAGGGGGCGGCGCGAATCGCGGGACTGTTTCGTTTCGAGCCGCATGCTGCGCCACAACCGTAAAGTGCCCCTTAACGCCAACGGAAGGTTGCCCGTCCGGGGCCCGGTCGGCGGCACGGCGCGTGCTGGCGGGGCGGTGATCGCGCAATCGCCGCGGCCTCGGTTGATCGCGGGCCGGTGGGAGCCGATATGTGCCGGCGCACGCCCGACATTGCCTTCGCGCCCCGAGAGGAACACCCCCATGCCGCAGAGTGCCGCCGCACCGTCGGACAGCGCCCTGAGCACCGCCCAGGCCACGGCCCGCGCCGTCGATCTCGGGCCGCTGCCGGAATGGGACCTGTCGGACCTCTATGCCGGGCTCGACGACCCGGCCTTCGCCGACGATCTCAAGCAGGCCGAGGCCGAGTGCCGGGCCTTCGCCGAGAGCTATCGCGGCCGGGTCGCCGGGCTCGCGGCGGGCGACGGCGCCCCCGACCGGCTCGGCACCGCGGTCGCCGCCTACGAGGCGATCGAGGATCGGCTCGGCCGGCTGATGTCCTATGCCGGCCTCGTCTATTCGGGCGACACCACCGATCCGGCGCGGGCGAAGTTCTACGGCGACACCCAGGAGCGCCTGACCGCCGCGGCGAGCGACCTCCTGTTCTTCACCCTCGAGCTCAACCGGGTCGAGGACCGGCTGATCGACGAGGCCGCCGCCCACCCGCCGCTGTCGCGCTACCGGCCCTGGCTCGAGGATATCCGCCGCGAGAAGCCGCACCAGCTGAGCGACGAGGCGGAAAAGCTCTTCCTCGAGAAGTCGGTGACCGGCCGCGCCGCCTGGAACCGGCTGTTCGACGAGACCATCGCGTCGCTGCGCTTCCCCCTGCGGGGCGAGGAACTGACGCTGGAGCCGACCCTCAACAAGCTCCAGGACCCGGACGAGGCCGTGCGCCGGGACGCGGCCGGCGCGCTGAGCCACGTGTTCCGGTCGAACCTGCGGGTGTTCACGCTGATCACCAACACGCTGGCCAAGGACAAGGAGATCTCCGACCGCTGGCGCGGCTTCACCGACGTGTCGGATGCCCGCCACCTCGCCAACCGGGTCGAGCGCGACACCGTCGAGGCGCTGGTCGCCGCCGTTCAGGCGGCCTATCCGCGCCTGTCGCACCGCTACTACACGCTGAAGGCGCGGTGGTTCGGGCGCGACAGCCTGGCCTACTGGGACCGCAACGCGCCGCTGCCGAAGGTCGAGCAGCGCACGATCCCCTGGGCCGAGGCGCGCGAGACCGTGCTGTCGGCCTACGGCGCGTTCTCGCCGAAGATGGCCGAGATCGCCCGGCGCTTCTTCGACGGCAGCTGGATCGACGCGCCGGTGCGCCCCGGCAAGGCGCCGGGCGCCTTCGCGCATCCGACCGTGCCCTCGGCCCACCCCTTCGTACTGGTCAACTACCAGGGCAAGCCGCGGGACGTGATGACGCTCGCCCACGAACTCGGTCACGGCGTCCACCAGGTGCTGGCGGGGCCCAACGGCGCGCTGATGGCCCCGACGCCGCTGACGCTGGCCGAGACCGCCAGCGTGTTCGGCGAGATGCTGACCTTCCGGCGGGTGCTGGAGGCCACCACCGACCCGGTCCAGCGCCGGGCGATGCTGGCCGCCAAGGTCGAGGACATGATCAACACGGTGGTACGCCAGATCGCGTTCTACGCCTTCGAGCGCAAGGTCCACCTCGCCCGCCGGGAGGGCGAGCTGACCGCCGAGAAGATCTGCGAGCTCTGGATGTCGGTCCAGGCCGAGAGCCTCGGCCCGGCGATCCGCCTCGACGAGGGCTACGAGCCCTACTGGGCCTACATCCCCCACTTCATCCACTCGCCGTTCTACGTCTACGCCTACGCCTTCGGCGACTGCCTGGTGAACTCGCTCTACGGCGTCTACCAGCGGGCGAACGGCGACCCGGCGGCGGAAGAGGCCTTCGTCGAGCGCTACTTCGCGCTGCTCGCCGCCGGCGGCAGCCGGCCCTACGGCGAACTCCTGGCGCCGTTCGGGCTGGATGCCCGCGACCCGGCCTTCTGGCAGATCGGCCTCTCGATGATCGAGGGCATGATCGCGGAGCTGGAGGCGATGGAGGCGTGAGGGTGCCGGCCGGCGGCCGATGATCCGGCCGTCGGTTCGGGCGTCGCGTTTCGGGGTCGCGGATCGGTGGGTGAGGGCTGGCAAGCCTCCCCTTCTCCCACTTGCGGCCTCATCCTGAGGTATCAGTCGATCGCGGATCGACCGACCTCGAAGAAGGGCTTCAGAAATCTCCGAGCCTGCTGGAGACCTCCTTCCAGGTCAGCCCATCTTCGATGGGCTGACGCCTCAGGATGAGGGTGTGGGTGGGATGAAAAATCTCCCACGATACGGGGATCGTTGGTCGAGGGGGCCTGAGAAGAAGGCAGGAACCGCGGCCGAAAACTCAGGCCCCCTCACACCCCCGCCGCCCCGCCATCCGAGCGCGGATCGTGCGTCGCCTCGATCCGGCCGTTGCCCGCGTGGCGCACCAGCAGGCCGGCATGGCCCAGCGAGTCGATGTAGGAGCCGCCCAGCTCCTCGACCTCGTGGCCCATCCGCGACAGCGCCGCGATGCAGGCGGAGTCGAACCGGTCCTCGACCTTCACGGTCATCGAGTCCGCACCCCAGGTGCGGCCGAACAGAAGACGCGGCGCGTCCACCGCCTCGGCCACGCCCATGCCGTAGGTGGCGTAGCGGGTGAAGACCTGGGCCTGGAATTGCGGCTGCCCGTCGCCGCCCATGCTGCCGTAGGACATGACCCGCCCGTCGGCGAGCACGGCAAGGGCCGGGTTGAGGGTGTGGAACGGCCGCCGCCCCGGCTCCAGCGGGTTGACGGCCTTGGGATCGAGCGAGAACGCGATGCCGCGGTTCTGCCAGGTGATGCCGGTGCGCGGCAGGACGAGGCCGGAGCCGAATTCCCAGTAGACCGACTGGATGTAGGAGACCGCGACGCCGTTCGCATCGATCGCCCCCATCCACACCGTATCGCCGTCGCCGACCGGGCGCACGGGGTAGGGCGAGGCCCGGTCCATGCGGATCGCCGCGGCCTCGGCCGCCAGGCGCTCCGGCGTGAGGAACGCCGCGGGATCGTGGCGCAGGCGGTCGAAGTCGGTCACCACCGCGTCGCGGATCCGGAAGGCGCGCTTCGTCGCCTCGATCAGGCCGTGGTAATGCGCCGCCGTCTCGGGCCGGATGCGGCCCAGCCGCTCGTAGAGGCCGAGGATCGTCAGCGCCGCGAGGCCCTGGCTCGGTGGCGGGCAGTTGTAGACCGTCCCGCCCGAGAGCTTCAGCGACAGCGGCGCCCGCGACACCGCCCGGTAGCGCTGGATATCGGCGCGGGTGACCGGGCTCCCGGCCCGTTCGAGATCGGCGGCGATCTCGCGGCCGACATCGCCGCGGTAGAAATCGTCGAGCCCGGCATGGCCGAGCTGCTCGAGCGTCGCGGCGAGCGCCGGCAGCGCCCGTTTCACGCCGGCCTTCGGCGGCTTGCCGTCGACCAAAAAAGTGTCCTTGAAGCCCGGCTGGTCGTGGAGCGTGTCGAGTTCCTTCGGCACGTAGCGCGCCTCGGAGGCCGAGACCGCCACACCCTCGCGGGCGTGGCGCACGGCATCGGACAGGACGAGGTCGAGGGGCAGGCGCCCGCCGAGATCGCGGGCGATCTCGTGCGCCAGCGCCCAGCCGCCGACCGCGCCGGCCACCGTCAGGGCCGCGTCGGGCCCGCGCTCGGGGATCGTCTCGTGGCCCTTGTCGCGGTAGCGCTCGATCGTCGCGAGGCTGCCGGCCGGGCCGCAGGCCTCGATCGCCCGCACGACGCCGGTCGGGCCGCGGATCAGCCAGAAGCCGTCGCCGCCGAGGCCGTTCATGTGGGGATAGACCACCGCGATGGTCGCCGCCATGGCGAGCATCGCCTCGACGGCGTTGCCGCCCTCGGCGAGGATCGCCCGGCCGGCCTCGGCCGCGAGGTGGTGGGGGGCCGCGCAGGCGGCGCGGGCGAAGACGGGGGTCTCGGGCATCGGGGGCTTGGATGTCTCTCGGCTTTGGATGGCTTGCGGCTTTGCAAGGCTTGCGGCTTTGGATGACGGGCGGCTTGCGGTGACGTTACGAAATCGACGGGCAGGGGGCCGCGCGGTTGCGCGGGGCCGCCGGTTCAGGCTAGTCCCCGGAGCCGTGAAACGATAGGCGCCTTGCCCGCCCGTCGCCCCGCCATCCAGCACAAGGGTCAGGCCGCGTGCCCGCATCAGCTTCCCTCAAGCCCCGCAGCCTCGTCACCATCCTCAGCATCATGGTGCTGGTCGGCGTCGAGGTGTTCGCGGTGGCCATCGCGGCGGGCTGGGCGCTCGCCGGCATCTTCGAGCTCGGCGACACCGTCGGCCACGTCCTGATGGTGCTGTTCAGCCTCTGCGCCCTCTACATCATGGTCCAGCTCTGGCGCCGGGCCACCAGCATCGAGCCGATCCGTTAAGGCGCGCCTCCCGATGATCGACCGTCGCAGTCTGCTCGCCGGCGCCGCGCTCCTGCTCGCCTCCGGCCCCGAGGTCCTGAGCGCCGAACTGCCCCTCGGCACGCCGGAGCCGTTCAGCTTCGAGGCCCTGAAGGCCCGGGCGAGGGAGATGGCCGCCAAGCCCTACGCGCCGCCCGCGATTCCCGACCGCGACGTCCTGCAGGCGATCGACTACGACGCCCACGGCAAGCTCAAGTTCAAGTCCGACCACGCGCTCTGGGCCGACGGCCCGAGCGCCTTCCCGGTCACGTTCTTCCATCTCGGCCGCTACTTCCAGAAGCCGGTGCGGATGCACGTCGTCGAGGGGGGCCAGGCGCGCGAGATCGTCTACGATCCGGCCGCCTTCGAGCTGCCGGCGGATTCGCCGGCACGGCGGTTGCCGCCGAATCCGGGCTTTGCCGGCTTTCGCTTCCAGGAGCGCCGCGGCGGCCCCCTCGACTGGCGCCGCAACGACTGGGTGGCCTTCCTCGGCGCCTCGTATTTCCGGGCGATCGGCGAGCTCTACCAGTACGGCCTCTCGGCCCGGGGGCTCGCCCTCGACACGGTGATGCCGGACCGGCCGGAGGAATTCCCGGACTTCACCCATGTCTGGTTCGAGACCCCGGCGCCGGATTCCGACACCGTCACGGTCGTGACGCTGCTCGACGGCCCCTCGGCCGCCGGCGCCTATCGCTTCAAGATGCGGCGCACCAAGTCGGTGGTGATGGACATCGAGGCGAGCCTGCACCTGCGCAAGGATGTCGGCCGCTTCGGCCTCGCGCCGCTCACCTCGATGTACTGGTTCTCCGAGACCGCCAAGCCCACCGCCGTGGATTGGCGGCCGGAGGTGCACGATTCCGACGGGCTGGCGCTCTGGACCGGCACCGGCGAGCGGATCTGGCGGCCCTTGCGCAACCCGCCCCGCACCATGGTGTCGGCCTTCTCGGACGAGCGCCCCCGCGGCTTCGGCCTGATGCAGCGCGACCGCCTGTTCGACCACTACCAGGACGGCGTCTACTACGACCGCCGGCCCTCGCTCTGGGTCGAGCCCCTGGGTGATTGGGGCAAGGGCAGCGTCCAGCTGGTCGAGAACGCCACCGACGACGAGATCCACGACAACGTGGTGGCGATGTGGGTGCCGGCCGAACCCGCCCGCGCCGGGTCCTCGCACGACCTCGCCTACCGCCTGCACTGGGTCGCGGGCGAGCCCTACCCGAGCAACCTCGCTCGCGTCGTCGCCACCCGCGAGGGCAATGGCGGCCAGGCCGGCACCGACCGGCCGAAGGGCGTGCGCAAGTTCGTGGTCGAGTTTTTGGGCGAACCCCTCGGCCGCCTGCCCGCCGGGGTGAAGCCGGAGCCGGTGCTCACCGCGTCGCGCGGCACCTTCCCGCTCGCCCGCACCGAGGCGGTGCCGGACGACGTGCCGGGCCATTGGCGGGCCGAGTTCGACCTGGCGGTCACGGGCGCGGAGCCTGTCGAGCTGCGGCTCTTTCTGCGCCGCGGGGACGAGACGCTGAGCGAGACCTGGACGTACCAGTATATTCCGGCGGCGTGACGCCGTTGCTTCCTGGATCATCGTCCGACGAAACGGCCATCGGATCGTCGGATGATGATCATGAGCATTTTCCGACGAAGTGGATACCGGTTCGTCGCAGAAAATGCGGCAAATCCAAAGATCTAGAGAGCTTCGCGATTGCAAGGCGATCGTGAATCGCTCTAATCATCGTAGTGCCATCGGCATTGCGCGATCTCGAGGGTATGGGTCGAGCCGAAACCACTCACACGATAGACGAGTCGGTGCTCCCCCGAGATCCGGCGCGACCACCAACCCTTGAGCTTGAACTTCAAAGGCTCGGGCTTGCCCGTCCCGGTGAAGGGCGTGCGTTTGATCTCTTTGACGAGAGCATTGATCCGCTCCAGCGTGGCCGTGTTCTCACCCTGCCAGAACACATAATCGCTCCAGGCATCGTCCGAGAAGGTCAACTTCATCCCCCGGCGGCCCCCTCAGGGCTGATCGGGTTCGATGAGCGCGCGTTCGATCGTTTGACCTGCGTCGAGCTGCTCGATCGACCGCATCAGTCGCCGGGCATTGGCGGGCGTGCCCAGCAGGTGCAGGGTCTCCCGGAGGCTCTCCAACTCGGCGAGTGGCAGCAACACCAGCGGTTCGTGACCCTGGCGGGTGACGACCAGCTCTTCGCGGTCACGCTCGACCCTGTCGAAATGGGCAGCGATGCTCTGTCGAAAGTCGGTCAGGCTCACATGAGTCATGGCTGGCCTCTGTACGTCATCACGTACATATCTCGTGCCGACATCGCCGCCAAGGGGCCGTGCATCGGAAGCGGTCGGGTCTTGGTGTCCGCCGCCGCCACATAGTCCGGGGGCGAGTTGCCGTTGCCAGGCACATCCATCCCCCTATCCCAGCCGGACGCGTGTCCGGCCCTGTGCGCTTGCTCCAGGCGGGGCGAGATCGAGGCAGGCCGGTGGCTTTGCGGCCTCGCCTGGACATCGCAAAGAAGCCCCGCGGCTCGCGCCGCAGGGCTTCTCTTTTGGTCATAGGGTCGGAGGGCGTCAGCCCACCCGCACCCGCCAGATCTCCTCGGCGTATTCCCGCATCGTCCGGTCCGACGAGAACCACGCGGTCCGCGCGGTGTTGAGGATCGCCGAGCGCCACCAGGTCTTCGGCCGGCGCCAGGCCGCGTCGACCTCGCGTTGCGCGCGCCAGTAATCGTCGAAATCGGCGGTGAGCAGGAAGCGGTCGCCGTGGGTGAGTTCGTCGACGAGCGGGCGGAAGCGGCCCGGCTCGCCCGGCGAGAACCCGCCGGCCGCGATCATGTCGAGGGCAGCGCGCAGACGGGGCGAGGCCGCGATGGCGCGCGAAGCGTAGCCCGGCTGGCTCTGCGTGCGCTGGACGCCGGCCGCGTCGAGGCCGAAGATGAAGATGTTGTCGGGACCGACATGGTCCTTGATCTCGATATTGGCGCCGTCGAGGGTGCCGATGGTGAGCGCGCCGTTGAGCGCCAGCTTCATGTTGCCGGTGCCCGAGGCCTCCAGGCCCGCGGTCGAGATCTGCTCCGAGAGGTCGGCCGCCGGGATGATCGATTCGGCGAGGCTCACCGAGTAGTTCGGCACGAAGGCCACGGTCAGGCGCCCGGCCACGTCCGGATCGGCGTTGACGCGCTTGGCCACGTCGCTGGCAAGCCGAATGATCAGCTTGGCCTGGTGGTAGCTCGGCGCGGCCTTGCCGGCGAAGAGCTTGACCCGGGGCGTCCAGTCGCGGTGCGGCTCGGCCTTGATCGCCTGGTAGAGCGCGACCGTCTCCAGGATGTTGAGGAGCTGGCGCTTGTACTCGTGGATGCGCTTGATCTGGACGTCGAACAACGCCTCCGGATCGAGGGTGATGCCGGTGCGATCCTCGACCACGCGGGCGAGCGCTTCCTTGCGCTCCCGGCGCACCGCCGCGTAGCGCGCCTGGAAGCTCGCATCGTCGGCGAAGGCGGCGAGCCCTTCGAGGTGGCGCGGATCGTCCAGCGCCTTCGCGCCGACCGCCTCGACGGCGAGCGCGGTGAGGCCCGGATTGGCGTTGTGGAGCCAGCGCCGGAAGGTGATGCCGTTGGTCTTGTTGACGATCTTGTCGGTGTCGAGGGCGTGGAGCGGCGCGAACACCGTCTGGCGCATCAGCTCGGTATGGAGCGCCGAGACGCCGTTGACGCGGCGCGCGCCCAGGAAGGCGAGATGGCCCATGCGGACGCGCTTGCCGTGGCTCTCGTCGATCAGCGAGACCTCGGCGAGGTGCTCGGGCGAGCTGCCGTGCTTCGACACCTCCTCGAGGTGCATCCAGTTGATCAGGTAGATGATCTGCATGTGGCGCGGCAGCAGCCGCTCCATCAGCTCCACCGGCCAGGTCTCCAGGGCCTCCGGCATCAGGGTGTGGTTGGTGTAGCCGAGCGTCTGGGTGGTGACGTGCCAGGCATCCTCCCAGGACAGGCCGTGGACGTCGACGAGGAGCCGCATCAGCTCCGGCACGGCGATGGCCGGGTGGGTGTCGTTGAGCTGGATCGCCGCGTGGTCGGGCAGCGAGCGCAGGTCGCCGCGCTCGGCGACGTGGCGGCGCACCAGATCCTGGAGCGAGGCCGAGGTGAAGAAGAATTCCTGGCGCAGGCGCAGTTCCTGGCCGGCCGGCGTGCCGTCGCTGGGATAGAGCACCCGCGAGATCGCCTCGGCCCGGGCGCGCTCGGCGACCGCCCCGACATGGTCGCCGGCATTGAAGCGGGCGAGGTCGATCGCCTCGGGCGCGCGGGCGGCCCAGAGGCGGAGCGCGTTGACGTGCTTGGCCCCGCGGCCGATCACCGGGGTGTCGTAGGGCACGGCGCGCACGGTCTCGGCCGGGCGCCAGACGCGGCGCAGCGTCCCGTCCGGCTGGACGCTCATGGCGACGTCGCCGCCGAAGCCGACCTCACAGGTCGCCTCGGCCCGCTCGAACTCCCAGGGGTTGCCCTCGGCAAGCCAGGTCTCCGGCACCTCGCGCTGGACCCCGTCCTCGATCACCTGCCGGAAGAGGCCGTGATCGTAGCGGATGCCGTAGCCGTAGGCGGGAATGGCCAGGCTCGCCATGCTCTCCATGAAGCAGGCGGCGAGCCGCCCGAGGCCGCCATTGCCGAGCGCCGCGTCGGGCTCGGCGCCGGCCACCGCGTCGAGATCGACGTCGAGGCCGGCGAGCGCCGCCCGCACGGTCTCGGCGACGCCGAGATTGCCCATCGCGTCGGAGAGCAGGCGCCCGATCAGGAATTCGAGGGAGAGGTAGTGCACGCGCTTGGCCGGCACGATCCCGGCCGAGATGGCGTTCGCGGCGACGGCCCGGTCGCGCAAAGCCAGGGCGGTCGCGACGAACCAGTCGCGGTCGCGGGCGGTGGCGGGCGTCTTGCCGAGGGCGTAGGCGAGCTTGGCCAGGATCGCGGTGCGCATCACCGTGACGTCGTCGCCCGCGGGCGCCACGGGCGCGGCTTGCGGCATCCAGGAGCGCGGCGCCTCGGCGGCATCCCGCGAGGTCTCGTCACGGCGGCGACCGGTCAGAACAGCTTCGTTGAGCACCTTGGAACCCCCTTCCTTGCCGTAGGTCTTTCCGGTGCTGCAGCGCGATCTCGCGTCGCGTGCTGTGCAGCAAACCTTCGGCCACGGCAGTATCGTGTGGCTATGGAACGGCGATGTCGAGACGCCTGGGCCAAGCTTGACCACACGATTGATCGCGTGTTGCTGCCCCGACACGTCTCATGGGAACGCGACTTGATTTTGGCGAACCGGCCTGAAGCGAGTGTGAACGCATTCGAGATCGTCCGCACGTCCGACCTTAGGGTTAAACGATGCCCTTAGGGAATGGCCAACCGGCGGAGCAGGGTTGCACCTCCGGTCTGGCGTCACGCCCGCGCTCCCGCTCTTGCCGGCGGTTGGGCATCGACGCGGGTCGATGCCCCATCGGTGTCGCTACCGCCCGACGATGGCGTCATGACGGTGCCTCGGCGTCATCATCGTGTCTTGGCTGTACGATGTGTCTTGGTGGTCCGGCATGTCGCGGCGGTCCGATCGGGTCGGCGAGACGATCGCCTCGCGATCCCTGATGCGGGCCCGCCACGCCCCGGACCTCCGTGAGAACGACGGGGGAACCGGAGGCGGGGAAGCGGTTTCCCGCAAGGCACCCCCGGCCGAGGGTGGATCGATCGTAAGCATTACGATCGTGCACGATATATAACGGTGCCCGCCCGTCCGCTCAACCCCGGCCGCATCCCGATGGCCGCACGCCGCCGCCGCGTCGCCGGTCTCATCCGATGAAACCCGCCCGCGAAGCTTGATCAGGAGACCCGCATGACCGAGGACGCGAAGCCCGCCCGCCTGCTCGCGGGAGAGCTGTGGTGGAAGGCCGGCATCGTCTACCAGGTCTATCCGCGCTCGTTCCAGGACACGAACGGCGACGGCGTCGGCGACCTCAGGGGCGTGACCGCCCGGCTCGACTACCTCGCCTGGCTCGGGGTCGACGCGGTGTGGCTGTCCCCGGTCTGCCGCTCGCCGATGGCCGATTACGGCTACGACGTCTCGGATTACTGCGACATCGATCCGCTCTTCGGCACGCTCGCCGATTTCGATGCTCTGGTGGCCGAGGCGCATCGCCGGCGCCTGCGGGTGATCATGGACTTCGTGCCCAATCACACCTCGCAGGACCATCCGTGGTTCCGCGAGGCCCGCGCCTCGCGCGACAACCCCAAGCGCGACTGGTACATCTGGCGCGATCCCGGACCCGACGGCGGTCCGCCGAACAACTGGATCAGCAATTTCGGCGGCCCGGCCTGGACCCTCGATCCGGCGACCGGGCAATACTACTACCACGCCTTCCTGCGCGAGCAGCCGGACCTGAACTGGCGCAACCCGCAGGTGCGCGCCGCGATGATGGACGTGCTGCGCTTCTGGCTCGATCGCGGCGTCGACGGGTTCCGGGTCGACGTGATCTGGCACCTGATGAAGGACGAGGCGCTCCGCGACAATCCGGCCAACCCGGATTACGTGGCCGGCGAGCCCGAGATCAACCGCCTCCTCCAGATCCATTCCGCCGACCAGCCCGAGGTTATGGGGGTGATCGCCGAGATGCGGGCGGTGCTGGAGGAATACGACGCCCGGGTGCTGATCGGCGAGATCTACCTGCCGCTGGAGCGGCTGGTGGCCTATTACGGCACCGACCTGTCGGGCGCGCACCTGCCGTTCAACTTCCAGCTGATCCAGACGCCCTGGCACGCGCCCGCCGTGGCGCGGCTGATCGAGGAATACGAGGCGGCCCTGCCCGAAGGCGGCTGGCCGAACTGGGTGCTGGGCAACCACGACCAGCCCCGCATCGCCGCCCGGGTCGGCGACGCGCAGGCCCGGGTGGCGGCGGTGCTGCTGCTGACCCTGCGGGGAACGCCGACGCTCTATTACGGCGACGAGATCGGGCTCGGCCGGGTGCCGATTGCCCCCGAGCGCGTGCGCGACCCCTGGGAGCACAACGAGCCCGGCCGCGGCCGCGACCCGGAGCGCACCCCGATGCAGTGGCAGCCCGGCCCGCAGGCGGGCTTCTCCACCGTCGAGCCATGGCTGCCCCTCGATCCGCAGGCCCAGACCCGCAACGTCGAGGTGCTGCGGGACCAGTCCGATTCGATCCTCACCCTGCACCGCCGCCTGATCGCCCTCCGCCGCGAGCATCCGGCCTTGAGCGTCGGCACCTACCGCCCGATCTCGGCCGCGGGCGACGTGCTGATCTACGAGCGCCGCCACGCCGACGAGACGATCCGGGTCGCCCTCAATTTCGGGCACGAGGCTTGCAGGATAGAGGCTTGCAGGATCGAGGCGGGCCACGGCGAGCCCAGGGTGGATGGCGTCGGCGGGGCAGGGGAGGACTGGGAAGTCCTCCTGTCGAGCGCCGGGGGCCGGCGGGGAGAACGGGCGCCCGAGGGGTATTTCGCACTTGCGGGAGACGAGGCGCTGGTGCTGATCCGCCGCGCGGCGGTCGCGGCGGGCTGATCCGCCTATTCCCCGCCTAAGCTCCGATCTCACGCGGCACAGCTTTCCATCCGGGGCGCGAATTCGGGATTTTTCTTGTCTTTTACGAGAAAAATCTTGCTGCCCCGGAATTGCATGATATTGTTGCGATGCAACGGAACCAAAGCGGGAGTCGTGCGTTGTCGTGGCAGTACGTCGCGGTTTCGTCCGCTCGCAATCCGTCCGGCTCGCGGCGTGAGGGCTCATTCATGACATTTCCGGCGTCGGCGCGGTCGGCCTGGCATTCGCCGGCCGTGTCGTCTGGCGGCTCCCCGCGGGAGGCCGTCGAGAGGCTGCGCGGCTCGCTGAAGCCGCGGATCCTCTACGCCACCCCGGAGATGGCGGATTTCGTGAAGACCGGGGGCCTCGGCGAGGTCGCGGCCTCGCTGCCCCGGGCCCTGCGCCAGCATTACGACGTGCGCATCCTGATCCCGGGCTATCGCCAGGTCGTCGAGCGCCACCCCGAGATTCCGGTCGTCGCCCACCTTCCCGGCAATGCCGAGATGCCGCCCTGCGACCTCGGCCTGATCGAGACCGGCGACGGCCTGCCGGTCTACGTCATCCTCAATTCCGGCCTCTACGAGCGCGACGGCTCGCCCTACGGCGACCAGGGCGTCGACTTCCCCGACAACGACCTGCGCTTCGGCCGCCTCAGCCTCGCGGCCGCCGAACTCGCGCAGGGCCTCGACGCCGAATGGCGCGCCGACCTCCTGCACCTCAACGACTGGCAGACGGCGCTGGCGCCCGCCTATCTCGCCTGGCGCGGCCTGCGCACGCCGAGCGTGCTGACGATCCACAACCTCGCCTATCAGGGCCTGTTCCCGTGGGAGACCCTCGGCCGCATCGGCGTGCCGGAGAGCGCCTTCCACATCGACGGGGTCGAGTTCTACGGCAAGCTCTCCTTCCTAAAGGCCGGCCTGTACTACGCCTCCCACGTCACCACCGTGAGCGAGACCTACGCCCACGAGATCACCACGCCTGAATTCGGCTGCGGCCTCGACGGCCTGCTGCGCACCCGCGCCCATCAGGGACGGCTCGCCGGCATCCTCAACGGCATCGACGAGTCCTGGGATCCGCGCACCGATCCCCACCTCGCCACCCGCTTCGAGCCCGACGACTGGAAGGGCAAGCGCGCCAATGCCGACGCGGTGCGCACGCGCTTCGGCCTCGGCGTGTCGCGCGGTCCGCTCTTCGCCATCGTCTCGCGCCTCGTCCATCAGAAGGGCGTCGATCTCACCCTCGCAGCCGCCGAGTCGATCGTCGCCGAGGGCGGCCAGCTCGTGGTCACCGGCCAGGGCGAGCCCCGCTTCGAGGCCGCCTTCCTCGATCTCGCC
Source organism: Methylobacterium indicum (assembly GCF_001043895.1). GTDB lineage: Bacteria > Pseudomonadota > Alphaproteobacteria > Rhizobiales > Beijerinckiaceae > Methylobacterium > Methylobacterium indicum. Next base: position 5,704 of record NZ_JTHF01000267.1, on the reverse strand, counting down.
CGGCGCCATCCCGGCTCGGTCGGGGTGCGGGTCGGCTTCGAGGAGACCGATGCCCACCGGATGTTCGCGGGCAGCGACTTCCTGCTGATGCCCTCGCGCTTCGAGCCCTGCGGCCTCGCCCAGATGTATGCCCAGCGCTACGGCTCCCTGCCGATCGTCCACCGCACCGGCGGGCTGGCCGACACGGTCGAGGACGGCGTGACTGGCTTCCTGTTCGGCGAATCCTCGCTCAAGGGCCTGAGCGGCGCCATCCGCCGCGCCTTCGACGTCTTCGCTTCGAAGCGCCGCCTCGGCGCCATGCGGCGCAACGCCATGTCGCGGGAGTTCGGCTGGGATCAGGCCGCCGACGGCTATTCCTCGCTCTACACCCGCGTCGTCGGCAACGGCGGCGAGCTGATGCGGGCGCGCGCCGTCGCCTGAGGCGGATCGCTCGTGACCGGCCGATCCCCGGTCGTCGACTCTTCCGGTCTTCCTGGACCCCGCGGTGCCCCCGGCTCCGCGGGGTCTTTCGCGTTCGGCCCGCCTCCACCCCGCCGCAGAACGCCGAGACGCTTGACATCTGCCCCTACGGCAGGAATACATGAGCACGTGTTCATGTGTCGATGAGAGGCCGCGTGAAGGTCCTGTCGCCCGAGCAGGTCGGTGACGTGGCGGAGGTCTTTCGGCTCCTCGGCGAGCCGAATCGTCTGCGCATCGTGCTGGCCTGCCTGGAGACGGAGCGGACCGTCGGCGAGATCGGCGAGGCCCTCGGCCTGTCGCAATCGCTGACCTCGCACCACCTGCGCCTGTTGCGGACGGCCCGCATCCTGCGGGCGATCCGCCACGGCCGGCATGTCGCCTACGCGATCGACGACGATCACGTGCGCGACGTGCTGCACAACATGGTGGCCCACTTCACCGAGCCGCACGACCACGGCCACGATCACTCTCACGACCACTCGCCCCACGAGGAACCCTGACCCATGACCAGCCCCAACGTCGAGACCGTGAAGTGCGCCTGCGAGGACTGCGTCTGCATGGTCCCGGTGGCGAAGGCCGTCTCCCGCGACGGCAAGTCCTTCTGCTGCGAGGAATGCGCCGAGGGTCATCCCCACCATGCCGGCTGCGATCACGCGGGCTGCACCTGCCACGGCTGATCGGCCCGCCGGGGTCGTGCGTCCGGCCCCGGCATGCTCTAAAGCCCCGGACATAAGAGCGTCCGGGCTCCATCCGGACGGGGGATGGATGAGCCGATGATCGCGGGCTGGACGGTGGTGCTGGCGGCCCTCGTCTATATCTGCGCCCTGTTCGCGGTCGCCCATTGGGGCGACGTGGCCGGGCGGACCCTGATGCGCGACGCGCGGGTTCGGCCGACGATCTACGCCCTGTCGCTCGCGGTCTACTGCACCTCCTGGACCTTCTTCGGCTCGGTCGGCCTCGCCAGCCATACCGGCCTCGACTTCCTCACCATCTATGTCGGCCCGATCCTGGTGGTCGGGCTGGGGTACCGGCTGGTCGCCCGGGTGGTGCGGATCGCCAAGGCCCAGAACTCGACCTCGATCGCCGATTTCATCGCCGCCCGCTACGGCAAGAGCGAGCGCATCGCCGCGCTGGTCTGCCTGATCTCGGTGGTCGGCGCCGTGCCCTACATCGCCCTGCAATTGCGGGCGGTGGCGGCCTCGCTCCAGGTCTTCCTGCGCACCACCGACGGGGTCGGGGTCTCGGCCGGCATGCTCGGCGATCTCGGCCTGTTCGTCGCCCTGGTGCTGGCGGGCTTCGCGGTCGCCTTCGGCACCCGGCACGCCGACGCCACCGAGCACCAGGACGGGCTGACCCTCGCGGTGGCGCTCGAATCCCTCGTCAAGCTCGTGGCCTTCATCACCGTCGGCGGCTTCGTGGTCGGCTGGATGCTGCGGGACGCTCCCCCCGTCCCGGTGCCCGGCATCTCCCTCGGCGCCCTGGTCGGGCAGACCTCGGGCCCCGCGACGCTGATCGTCCAGGTCCTGCTCTCGGCCGCCGCCGTGCTGCTGCTGCCGCGCCAGTTCCACATGGCGGTGGTGGAGAACCGGGCGGTCGCCGATGTCGGGCGCGCCGCCTGGACCTTCCCGCTCTACCTCGTGCTCATCAACCTGTTCGTGGTGCCGCTCGCGCTCGCCGGCCTCGCGCTCTTCCCGGAGGGCACGGTCCAGCGCGACATGACGGTGCTGGCGCTGCCGCTGCACGAGCGGGCCGACGGCATCGCCCTCGTGGCGTTCATCGGCGGGCTGTCGGCGGCGACCGCGATGGTGATCGTCGAATCGGTCGCGGTGGCGATCATGATCTCGAACCACCTCGTCATCCCGGTGGCGCTGCGCCGGCGCAACCTCGTGGCCGGCGCGCCCCCGTCGCCGGAGCCCGGCGCCTCGGATCTCGGCGGCTACGTGCTGGTGGTGCGCCGCATCGCGATCGTCGCGGTGGTACTGGTGGCCTACGCCTATTCGCGGGTCGCCGGCGAGGTGGCGCTCGCCTCGATCGGGCTCCTGTCCTTCGCCGCCGTGGCGCAGATCGGCCCGGCCTTCATCGGTGCGCTCTACTGGGGCCGCGGCACCGGCACGGGTGCCGCGGCGGGCCTGATCGTCGGGTTCGCGGTCTGGCTCTACACCCTGCTGCTGCCGAGCCTCGTCACCGGGGAGGGCTGGGCCGCCTCGCTCATCGCCGACGGCCCCTTCGGCATCGAGGCCCTGAGCCCGACCGCGCTGATGGGCATCGAGGACGTGCCGCGCCTCGTCCACGGCACGCTGTGGAGCCTCGGGCTCAACGCGCTCGCCTACGTGGCGTTCTCGCTCCTGCGTCCGCCGAGCGCGATCGAGCGGCTGCAGGCCGAGGCCTTCGGGCAGGTGTCGGGGCAGGTGTCGGGGCTCGACGAGGCCGGGCGCGTGACGCCGAGCTTCCGGCTGTTTCGCAGCGCCGTGACCCTGGGCGAGCTGCGCGCCACGGTCGCCCGCTTCCTCGGCGAGGAGCGGGCGGCACGGGCCTTCAAGGATTTCGCCCAGGCGCAGGGGCGCGGGCCCCTGCCGGACGACGCGGTGGCGGGCCTGCCCGAGCTGCGCCACGCCGAGCATCTGCTCGCCTCGGCGATCGGCGCCTCCTCGGCCCGGCTCGCCCTGTCGCTGGTGCTGCGCCGGCGTAACGTCTCGCCGCGGGCGGCCTTGAAGCTCCTCGACGACGCCTCGGCGGCGTTCCAGTACAGCCGCGACATCCTCCAGCACGGGCTCGATCACGCCAAGCAGGGCATCACGGTCTTCGACCGCGACATGAAGCTGATCGTCTGGAACCGGGCCTTCGCCGACCTCTACGACCTGCCGGCCGGGATGATCCGCACCGGCATCGGGCTCGAGGCGATCGTGCGCTACAATGCCGGCCGGGGCGCCTACGGGGTGCGCGACGCCGACACCCTGGTGGCCGAGCGCATCGCCGCCTTCCGGCTCGAATCCGGGCCGCAGCGCCTGCGGCTGCATCCGAGCGGCCGGGTGATCGAGATCCGCGCCAACCTCCTGCCGAACGGCGGCGTGGTGGCGACCTATACCGACGTGACCGACTCGGTCGCCGCCGAGGAGGCCCGCACCCGCCTCAACGAGGAGCTGGAGAGCCGGGTGCGCGAGCGCACCGAGGAGCTGACGCGCCTCAACGCGGCGCTGACCCGGGCCAAGGCCGAGGCCGAGGATGCGAACGCCTCGAAGACCCGCTTCCTGGCGGCGGCCAGCCACGACATCCTCCAGCCCCTCAACGCGGCCCGGCTCTATGCCAGCGCGCTGGTCGAGCGCGACCGCGGCAGCGATCCGACGCTGGCCGAGAACGTCGACGCCTCCCTCGACGCCGTCGAGGAGATCCTGACCGCCCTGCTCGAGATCTCGCGCCTCGATACCGGCTCGCTGAAGCCCCAGCTCTCGATCGTGCGGGTCTCGGACCTCTTCCGCCAGGTCCAGCGCGAGTTCGGCCCGATGGCGCAGGAGAAGGGGCTGGACCTCACCGTCATGCCCTCGTCCCTCGCCCTGCGCTCCGACCGGCAGCTCCTGCGGCGGCTGCTGCACAACCTCGTCTCGAACGCGATCAAGTACACGCCGAAAGGCCGCGTGCTGGTGGGCGCGCGCCGGCGCGGCGACCGGGTGGTGCTGATGGTCTGCGATACCGGGCTCGGCATCCCGGCCGCGCAGCAGAGGCTGGTCTTCCGCGAGTTCCAGCGCCTTGACCAGGGTGCGCGGGTCGCCCGCGGCCTCGGCCTCGGCCTCTCGATCGTCGAGCGGACCGCGCGGCTCCTCGACCATCCGGTGACCCTCGCCTCGACGCCCGGGCGCGGCTCGGCCTTCTCGGTCGCGGTACCGGACGCCCCCGTGAGGCCGTCCCTCGAGGTGCAGGGCGAGGCACCCCGCCCCGCCACCGTGCCGCTCGCCGGCCTCACCGTGCTCGCCGTCGACAACGAGCCGGCGATCGTCGACGGGATGCGGGTGCTGGTCGGCAACTGGGGCTGCACCCTCCACACCGCCGGCTCGCTCAGCGAGGCGCTCGCCCTGGTGCTCGGCGGCGCGCTCCGCCCGGACGTGATCGTCGCCGACTACCACCTCGACCAGGGCACCGGCCTCGACCTCATCGCCGGCTTGCGGGCCGCGCTCGCCGCCGACATCCCGGCGGTGCTCCTCACCGCGGACCGCTCGCCCGGCGTGCGCGATGCCGCCGCCGCGCAGCGGGTCCAGGTGCTGAACAAGCCGCTGAAGCCCGCGGCGCTCCGCGCCCTGCTGACCCAGTGGCGCGGCCGCCAGGCCGCGGAATAGGCGGCGGACCCGAGGGACGCTCCCTCAGTGCCGCACCCACATCACCCGCGCCATCCAGGCGATCTCGGCGGCCGGGATCACCCGGTCGGGCGCGCCGGGCAGCGGCCCCTTCAGCTCGGCGGCCCGGGGGGTGCGCCGGCGCAGCTCGGCCGCCAGGATGTCGCCCCGGTCGAGGCAGGTCACCACGCGGTCGCCCGTGCGCATCTCCGCGTGGGGGCAGACCACCAGCACGTCGCCCTCCCGGTAGAGGGGCGTGAGGCCTCCACCCCGGACCTCGATGGCGAAGCAGCCCTCGCCGAGGCCCGGCAGCTCCATTTCCTGGAGCATGCCGCCGCGGCCCGGCAGGCCGTCGGCCCCGAGCGGCTTCGCCACGCTGCCGCTGTCGATCACCGGCACTGTGATGCGCGATTCGGGCGGGGAGGCCGGGAGGCGCGGCTCGATCAGGCGCAGGAACTCGTCGAGCGTGGCGCCGGTGGCGGCCAGGACCTTGGCGAGGGATTCCGTCGACGGCCAGCGCTTGCGGCCGTCGGGACTGACCCGCTTCGATCGATTGAAGCTCGTCGCGTCGAGGCCGGCACGGCGCGCGAGGCCCGACGCCGTCAGGTTGTTGCGTTGGGCCAGGTGATCGATCGCGGACCAGATTCGCTCGTGGGACAGCATTGGAAACCTGGCGTGCCGCGGTCGGTGTTCACCACCGAACTATCAAATGTAAACTACCGAACCGTCGCCGAAAGGCAACGGCGTTGCCGCTTCGTCCCGTGCCCGCTATCGCTCGCCCGCCCCCCGAGGAGATCCGCGGCCCCCATGTCCCTCATCTACAAGATCTGCCCCGCCGCCCTGTGGCGGGCGGCCGCGGCGGCCGGCCGGGTCGGCGGGGCGCCGGGCGGCCTGGCGGGCGGGTACATCCATTTTTTTAC
>NZ_JTHF01000266.1 GCF_001043895.1 Methylobacterium indicum | reverse complement strand
GGTAGGTTGGGCCGCCTAGGAGCCTCCTACAGGCCTTTGTGGCTCTGAAACGTAGCTCGGAACGTTTGATGAGCCAGAACGGCCCCTGCGGGGCTCCTGTGGCCGCCCAGCCGTCAGGCAGGGGCAGTGTTGTCCCGCTTCGCGGGCTATCCATGGAACAGGGCGCGACGCGCCCCGTTCGGCTGGTGCCAGCCGCCGTTGAAGTCCGCCAGCTCGTCCAGGCTTTTTATGAAGAACCGGCCCCAATGTTCTGCGCCAGAATCCGGCCACCGGCTTAGGGCCTCGACCCGCATGGCCGCCGTGCGAAACAGGATGAGATACCGCGCCGATCGGCCGAGCTGATCCAGCCGCCAGTGTCGTTCCGGCACCCCGAGCATCGCCACGGTAGCCAGGTGCGGCAGCTGATCGCGGAAATGGCCCACGCGGGACTGCCACCCGCCGGTGTAGACCTCCACCACCAACAGCTGAATGGCCCCCGAAGCCTGGGTGAGGCCCGCGACCGCATCCGGGGTGAAGTTGTCCGGCGCCGGCGGGCGTTGGGTGGTGTCCACGAACGGCATTCGCGTGGCCCGCTCGAGACCCGCGGCCCCCGGCTGGAAATCGGCCTGGAAGAAGTCCAGCCGCGCCCCGGCCGCCCCGCACCAGGCGTCCAAGGCCAGGTGCGTGTCGGTGATCGCCTCCCACTCCTCGACCTTTGAGCTGAAATTGTACGGCTTGGCCCGGACCTCGGGGGGCGGCTGCCCCGTCAGCTCGCCCAGCGCCCGCGCCCCGGCCGGGCTGAGGTAGTAGAGCAGCGCCCGGCGACCCTCGCCGGGCTTGAACCGGGTGACGGCCGCCTCGCCCTTGCGGTTTTCGTCAGGGAGCGCCCGCACCAGCTTTTGTGTGCGTAAATCTTGAACCAACAAACGCAGGTGTTTTGCGTCGCGGCCCGCCCCGGCCGCCTGCATTTGTTTGATGCTCAGCAATCGGTGCGCGGCCAGCTTATGCAAAACTCGTTCGTGGCCCTCTGTAAACGCTTTCACAGGTTAGCCCTCGACCTTGAGGGATTGCCAGGGGGCATTCTTCGGCAGATGTGACCACTGTTCACGGCCCGGACGGCGCCCCGAGGGCGCCGCTTCAGAGGTTTCCGGAGCCTCTGTCTCCTCCGGTTCGGTGTTCGTGTCTGCCTCGGGACGCAAGCGATAGAATTGCGCCTGTGTGGCGATGGTCGCTTGCCACTCCTCTTCCGTGGTGTTGTAAGTTTTATCGGCAAGGTCAGATCGCACAGTTAGGCGTACCGGCGCAGCTTCACCCCATTTTACCCAAAACTCGCCGCGGTTGATTTCACCCAACTCTCGGGCGTGCTCACCGAACATTTGCGCTAATTCGGAGCGTTCCGCAGACCCCGCGATTTTCACGCCGACACTTAACAGGACGCGCTTGCTATCTGTATCCAAGTTCTGCCCAGCAACCTGTTGGGCAAGTGTCAGGTGAATGCCGAACTTGCGCAGGTTGTTAATCATTGAAATGAGCGTGGGGCTAATCATGAACGAAGCTTCATCAATGATAACTTGCACCGATGTCCGGTCCTCACGTTCCAAACGCTCACGCCGAAGGCCAATATCTTCAATCAAGCTCAGCAACAGCCGCCCAAAGGCAAACCGCCCTTGCTTGCCCAGAGGCGAAAGATCAAACAGCACCACCTTGCGGGCTTCCATCATTGCTTCCAGATCGACGGTTGAAGGGCCGCAGGTCATCGCCCGGAAGCTCGGAAGCAACAATAGACCGCGCAGACGATTACGCAGGCCTGATTTGGTGTTTTTATAAATCCCCGCATCAAATTCATATCGGAAGAACTTCGCAATCTCCGGGTCTCTGTGAATGCAGGCAAGCCGATATAACGGTGTGCGTGGGGATGGCTCTTCCGGTTGGCCGTTCTTGGCAGGCCGAGGCGGGTCTAGCAGCAGATCGGCGAGGTCCAGCAACGTTGATCCGGGCCGATCCAGCAGGACCCGCACACAGGCCGTTGCCAGGGTTGTCATGGGACCAGTGAGGGGGTTGTCGCTGATGAGCGCCAGCGTCGCGCCTAGGGTCTCAGCGTAGGCCGCTTTCTGGTCCTGGTTCAGCCCCGGCTTTTCCAGCGGATTGATGCAGGGAAAATGGTCGGGGATCAGTCCCGGTTTCAGCTTCACCAGGCGCTCACCTGTCGCCAGATCGGGGAAGCGGGCAATCTGTTTTGCGGTGTCGCCAATGGGATCAATGACCACGAGGCCGCCGGTTTCGTGTTGAACGTCGTGGAAGGCCAACGCCTTCAGCAGCTCGGACTTGCCCCAACCGTTGGGGGCAGCAATGTAGGAATGAAACTTGCGCGGGTGTGCTGGAAAAAGTGCTGGCCTGCGCCAGTCACGCAATTTATGTGTGAACTCAGGTTCGATGATAGCTAAGTAATTCATCCAGCCTGCAAAGTCGGGGGTATGCTGTCGATCATCATAAATTTCCAGCAGTGGCATCAGCTCAGGATTTTCAAGAAACTTTCCTAAAGCGCGAGCCTTTTGATGTTGTCGAATGCTCTTAATAGCGAGGAGGTACGGAGAGAACGGCAGGATGCCTGAAATTTGTAGGTTGTCCTCCTGAAATGGCAGTACGCCTGTGCCATGGGTCGTAACTAGCCCCTTCGTGTTAGTCATAGGGGCTAGTTGTGTGCCGGTTGCTACTGCAACCCGCAGCATCGTTTCAGCTTGAGCTACCGTGCCGCCGCGCATCCAATTGGGATAAATGGACCAGGGAAACCGCTGCCAAGGTTCGTAGAGCTTCGCCCGGTAGGCCATCACAGCTTGTTCCAGCTCGGCTTCGGACGGTGCAACCGTACCGAGAAATACCTTGTCAGCCGTGCCGTATTTTTGGAGCAGCGGCACAACCGGTTTAGGTGCAATAACTACCGCTGTGGTTGTGGTTGGTGGTGTCGGTCCCGGGGGTGGCGGTAGTGGCCGCTCCTGCCGAGGTGCGGCACTAAAAGCCGCTCTTTCCGGCTCTGGTGCGGCTGGGATGCTGACGGCAGGCAGCGTGTTCATGGTTGAGCGTGGCGTTGGCCAGGCGGGCCGTGCCCCGGCTGTGAAGCCTACCCGATCACGATCAGAGGATGCTTGCCGAGAAGCTTTGCCGTTGGCAGAAAAAGCAGCCCGAGAAGTGGTGTCGTCCATTGCAGGCGATCCGGCGGGGCGGGGGCTGAAATGCTAAGCTGGTTTCGCCGCAAACAGAAGACCAACCCGGCCGCTTGGGCGCCCCCAGCTGATGGCAAACCACGGTTCCGCAGTCTCAGTGAGGAGCTTGCTCTCGCCAATGAGGAAGCCCGGCAGGGCCGGGGACGTATCCGCACACTGGAGACCGAAGTTATCAACGCCCGGCACGAGCGGGACAACCTAAAAGAAATCCTCTTCACCCTCTGCGTCCATGCCCAGAAGGCCTGGAACGGAGGGGATAAGACCACCGGGAAATGGCCGTGGGACCGTAAGGATCTACCCTCGCGCGCCGAAATCCATACGGCGCTGATCGACGGTTTGACCGATACCATGAACCGGCTGCACCACCTGGATTTCCGAATTCGCCTTCACCAGAAAGCCGAAAGCGACCTCACCGAGGAGCTACAAGCGATGACGGTGCGCGCGATGGAGGCCGAAGCTAAACGCCGAAAATTAGAAGGGGATTTGGCATACGCCCTCGGTGAGGTTGGGCTTGCCACCGACGCTCATCACCTCACGCAACGCAAGACCGAGTACCTGTATGAGGAGCTACAGAAGCTGTCTCCGCACTTCAAAAATCTCAGTGCTGAGAAGGTGGCAGCGAAGGCGGCCAAGGACGCTGCAAAAGCCGTAGCGTCCCCCGCTAGTACCCCCGCTATTGACCCCCCTACAGCGCCCGAGGTGTGGCCTGTAAAACCTAAGCGCTAGCAGAGGTTTGCAGCCTGTTCGGCTAACAACTTTTTACTCACTAGCTCGCAAAAACCGTCCTCCACGGCTCGCGCGCCCCGACTTATGCTCTCGCCGTCGCCGCGCCCGGCCCTATCCCCCTGCTCGCCAGCCCCCCCTTTCCCGCGCCAGGCTAGGGTTTGAGGGCGAGCGGCTTCCAGCTGATGCGCAGGCTGTAGGACGTGGCGCCGTCCCCGCCGACACCCCCCGCGCGGGCTTCCCAGTTGATGTGGAAGTTGCGGCTGCTGAGCCATTCCAAGGCCGCCACAGCGGCCCGGGTATGGCGCAGATCGAGGCCGTCCGGCGCGTCCACCTGGGCGAAGTCAAACCCGGCTTTGGCCTTGGCTGTCATGGCCTCGCGTAGCCGATCAAGGCCGTACAGCTCCTCGGCCTTGGCCTCTCGGGCCGCGTTCGTTACCCGTTGCAGCTCGGGCATCAGGGCCGTCACCCGACCGCTCATGCGCCGCCTTTCCGGCTGGCGAACCGATACCCTAGGTATGCGTCGGTGATCTGCCGCCGCTCATGGCCCAGCTCGCGGGAAATGGTCAGTCTGGCGTGCCAGTCAGCCCGGCGCTCTGCCCCCGTCAGCTGCTCCCAGGGCCTGCCCCCGGCCGCCGTGCATGGTCGGCCGGTCAGCAGCTCGTACCGGCGCTGCGCGTACCAATGCCGGTGGCCGTGTTTGTCATGGATGCCAGCTGCCCAGGTCTTACGATCCAGCTGATCCCGGTAAGCGTGGCTTTTCATACCTGGCGGTACCAGGCAGCCGGTGCCGACGACGCTGCGCAGCTCGTCCAACAACGCCCATTGGTTGGGGTGAAAGACCGGGATAACCCGTGCCCGGCCGCCCTTGCACCAGGTCGCTTGCATGTGCAGCTCGTTGCCCTGAATGGCCTGCTCCGGCCGGAACAGAATGCTCTCCTCCACCCGCATGCCGAAGGCCATTTGCAACCGAACCGCGAGTTGCATGCGCTCGTCCAGTTTGGCGAGCTTAGCCTTCGGGGTGACGTGTGCGCGGTTGCCGGTGAATGTGTTCCGGAGGGCGATGCCAACATCAGCGTTGCTCTTAGGGATCACGCTCCCCTTGCGCACGTTGGCCGACCAGGTGCGCATCCAGCTCAAGCGGTTTTTGATGGTGCCGGTGGCCAGGCCATCCGCCTTCCATTTCGCTACCAGTTTCTGAACGTGAATTTCTTTGATGGACCGCGCCGAGGGCAGCACGTGCCCCATTGCCCGCAGCTCGCGGGCAATGAGCACAAAGCCTCGGGTGCGTTGAACACGGGTGTGGAAGGCTCCACCCCCGTTGTTCAATCCCATCTGTTTTAAGTCCATGGCGAGAGGGTCCACGCCACTTACTTTCTTTTGGTTAGTGCATTTGACTGCCGCCGGGGCATATAGCCTACCGGTCAGCCCGCATCGCTGCGGTAAAAGTCGGGGTACTCAATCCATAACCGTCTAAGTTTGGGTTTCTTTCGCCTCTCCTCTAAGTCGCCAATCTGTCCCCCGGGTGAAGGTTGGCCGTTCCTCGTATTCCAGCCGTCATTACCACTATTTGGGTTCTCTAAATCAGTCTCCATCTTCGGGAGCTACCGGCATGCGTGCCCGTGGGGTGCCTCTGTCGCGGTAGGTTCGCAGGGATACGCCCTGCTCGCTTTCGGCCGATCCTGGCCAAGGTATTTGTCTGAAAAGTTCGTGGCCCAAGGGCCGGGGGTGTCGCTGTTTGCCAGGCTAGACGTGCCCGGCCGGACTGTGACCGACCAGCCGCGCTGGTAAGCGGCTGGCACCACCTTCTGTCACTCGCCTTCACTCTTTTCTGACAGGGGGGCTGCTAGAAGTGGTTCCTGGTTCGCGGCTCTCACCGTGGGTCCTTAGCCCCTACCTCGCGGCCGGTGAGCCTGCGAACCGCCGCCGTCACTTCCCGGAATTCTCCTGGAAGTGACGGCGGCTCCTGCGGCGCCGTGTTCGCCGAGCTACGCCCGCCGAAGCGGGGCTAGCCACCCCACACCCGGCTTTCCGCGTCTGAGATTGCCACTGGCAGCACCCGTCAATAGCCGCCCGCGATCCAGCTGCCTTCCAGTGGACGGCAGCCGCAGGGTGGTAGGTTGTGACTGTTGCGGGTGTCGGCCGACGTGCCGGGCGTCCCCCTGCGGGGGCGTGCTCTACTCGCCGCCTGCGGCGGCTCCCCGAACCCGCTGCGCGGTTTCGGCCCTTCGGGTGACGATCACTGACGCATCCATGCGGCGGCCTGCGGCCAAGTTTACTTAGTGGTGCCAGCCGTCCAGACCGGCCTCAAGCCCGCAAGGGGCTTGACCCCGGCCCGGACGCCCGGCCCGGGGCTGCCATAGGCGGCAAGCCGCCCTTTGCGCAGGCTCCGCCGCGCGTCTGCCTACCAGCTCACCCCCCGGCCGTCCGGGGTGAAGGAGACGCCGCGCGCCTCGAACGTCGCCCGCAGCCGTTCCACCACCGACGCCCGGACCTCGCCACCGGCCTCAAGCTTGACGATGGTGGGCGTGGAAACGTCCATCGCTCCCGCGACCTCGCGCACAGTCAGGTCAAGGGCGGCACGCGCTGCCCGCCACTGGCTGGCGGTTGGTACTGTCGGGGTACTGGGTTGCTGGCTCATTCCTATAGGTATTTGTAGATCATGCACGAGACTACCGCAATAAATATTATATAATGTGTAATATATATCTTGTGTAATATTAAACATTGTGCAATATTGATCTTATCAGAAAGGAGGTGAGTAACATGACAAGACGACTAAAAAGAGCGCTAGTGAGATGGATTTTTCAATCCTCACTAACGCTCCTGAAGGTTTCGGTAATCCTCTTCGCAGGAGTGATTATCGGAGCAAGCCTTCGCTAGCAATCGGGCTTCGCAAGAAGCCCCATCAATCCCAAATCGACTAAAATCAAAGACTGACAAAACGAGTGAAACACGAAAATACAAAGGTCATCAAGTTAAACGATGCGTTCAGAACATCCATGGTTGGCGGCTCCTATGTGCTGACCTCCGGCATTGCAGCCCTATCACCGGCCGACCTCGGCGCAGTGATGCACAAAGTGCGAACCTTTGATGCGTTCACCGAGGACGATGATACCGAAGGGGAGCACGAATGCGGGAGTTTCGAGCACAACGGCGTACAGATTGTCTGGAAGATTGACTATTACGACCGGCAGATAGAGTGGCACGCCGACCCCGAAGACCCCGAAACAAGTCGGGTGCTAACAATCATGTTAGCCTCGGAATACTAAAACAACGACCGCCTGTCAGGGCGGTTTGTTTGTTTCGACCATAAGAAATCATGCACAAGAGCCGGTATAACGCGCCTGCCATCACCGCCCGTCCGATCCATCCTGCCGACCAGGCCAAGGGTGACGAGGGCGAGCGCCGCTTTCAGGTGTGGCTCGATGCCAGCCGCCTGCCCCACGTCTACCTCGACCAGACACCCATGAGTGTGCCCGAGCATCTACGGGGCGAGATCAAGCGCCCGGATTATGTGGTGGGTGTGCCCGGTGTCGGTGCTATAGCTTTCGATGTTAAGGTGAAATCGCTCTACAACGAGCACTTCATATTTGAGTTGAGCGAGATCAGGCGTATGCGGACCTTTGCGCGGTTCTTTCACATAACGGTTTACTTTGCCTGTCTCGACCCGGGCGGCAGCTCGGAAAGCTACTGGATACGCCTCGACCAGTTCGACAACCTCGCCGCCGAGCGCCGGGGCAGTACCCTGACGCTCTCGATCCCGGCCGACGCCGCCTTGCCCGTCTCAATGCGCCAAAGCTTCCACACGGCGTTTCTGGAGGCCGTGACACTGGCATAGGTGCGGCCCCTCCGTAGAGGGGCGCGCTGTCTTAGTTCTGAGTTGCGTCGAGGTACTGCCTCACCGCCCAGGCCGCAGCCTGGAAATGCTCGATAGCCTTCGCGTAAGGATGTTCTTCTTCGTTGCGATCGATCCCGACTTTCTCCCGCATGTACTCCGCCATTTGATCGGCGTTGAAGTCGGGTTCGTGGACGATGGTGTGCAGGGCTTGGAAGAACCGCGCTTCATCCAAGGGGTGGTAGGAGTGCCACGTTTCGATATTCATGAACTTGTCTAGTGCTTGGTACATAATTAGTAATCCTTCGTTTTCTGTTGGTGGGGTTTGTCCCCGCATCTATTTAGTCACGCACAACGCTCCACCGGCCCGATACGGTCGATCTTCTCGAAAAAAGTTATCCCCATAAAACACACCCCTGCCCATCAAACATGCATTGACACAAGAAACTCTCTGGACCTCAAGGCGTTCTTGCATCTTGATATCCGTAACTGATTTCAAGATGGAGGGTGGCCCCATGCGGCAGAGCAAAAGAACCGGCTGGGGCGGCCAGCGGCAGGGCGCCGGTAAGCCTCCCGGCGAGCCAACCAAAATCGTCCGCCTGCCCATCGACATCGCCGAGGCCGCCAGACGGGCCGCCGAGGCCCGTGGCGGCAACGCCAGCGGCATCGGGGGCTTTCTGCGGGGCGAGGTGCGGACCAGTGCCAGCGCCCCGCTGGTGACCGCTGCCGTGGCTTGCGGGTTCCCCTCTCCGGCCGAGGATCACCTAGACCGGGCGCTTGACCTCAACGAGCTGCATGGCATCGGCCGCGCCGACGTGTTCCTGGTGCGCGTCGCTGGGGAGAGTATGACCGGCCGGGGTCTGTTCCCCGGGGATGTGGCCGTGGTGAGCAAGGGCACCGCACCCCGCAACGGCTGCATCGTGGTCGCCTGTCTCAATGGCGACTTCACGATGAAGACCTATCAGCGGCGCGGCAACCGCGTGAAGCTCAAGGCCGAGAACCCCGCGTTCCCTGACATCGACGTGCCCGAGGAGGCGGAGTTTCAGGTGTGGGGCGTCGTCACCGGCCTCTCGCGGACGTTCTAGCCATGGAACCCCGCCTGAGCCTCATCACCCTTGGCGTCGCGGATCTGACCCGCGCCACAGCGTTCTACGAAGCCCTCGGCTGGCCACGAAAGGTCCAGGCAGCCGAATGCGTAGCGTTCTTTCAGCTCGGGGGCCTCGGTCTGTCGCTCTACCCGCGTGCCGACCTGGCGCACGATGCCGGGGTGCCGGTGCAGGCGCAGCCGTCGCAGGGGTTCACGCTGGCCTACAATACCCACAGCCGCGCCGAGGTGGATGCTGTGCTGGCGGCGGCAGAGGCCGCCGGAGCCCGGATCACGCAGCCCGCCCAGGACGCGGTTTGGGGCGGCTACCACGGCCATTTCGCCGACCCGGAGGGCTTCCTATGGGAAATCGCCTGGAACCCCGGCTTTGCGCTTGCTGCTGACGGTGCATTGATACTGCCCGACTGACATGGGCAGCCCGATCGCTATTGTTGACTGCAACAACTTCTATGCCTCGTGCGAACGGCTGTTTCAGCCCAAGCTCAACGGCCTGCCGGTTGTGGTGCTATCCAACAACGACGGCTGCGCCATTGCCCGCAGTAACGAGGCTAAAGCCCTCGGCGTGAAGATGGGCGACGCCTACCACCTCAATAAAGACCAATGGGCCAAGTGGGGTATGCATATCTTCAGCAGCAATTACACGCTGTATGGGGATATTTCCGCGCGGGTGATGCGGGTCCTATCTGAGTTCACCCCTGACCTGGAAATTTACAGTATTGACGAGGCGTTTTTAGGCCTCTCCGGCTTTGCCGATCCGGAGGGCCACGCCCGCACTCTGCGGGAGACGGTGGCTCAGCGCGTCGGCATTCCTGTGTGCGTCGGCATCAGCACCACCAAGACGCTGGCGAAGGTCGCCAACCGTACCGCCAAGAAGACGCCTGACAGCGGGGGCGTGTGCTACCTCGATACCGAGGCGAAGCAGACCGCCGCGCTCGCACGGCTCGCCCTCGATGACATCTGGGGCGTCGGCTACCGCCTGCCCCGGCGGCTCGCGGAGATCGGGATTACCACCCCGCTCCAACTCCGTGACGCCTGCCCGACAATGATCCGCCAGCGGTTCAACGTGGTGCTGCAACGCACCGTCATGGAGCTACAGGGCACCCCCTGCATCGATCTTGAACAGGATAGCCCGGACAGCAAAACCATATGCACCTCGCGCAGCTTTGGGCGCTACGTGGAGGGCTACGACGAGATGGCCGAGGCGTTGACCTCCTACGTGTCCCGCTCGGCCGAGAAGATGCGCAAGCAGGGGCTAGCCACGCCTGCCATTATGGTCCTGGTGCAGACCAACAAGCACAAGCCCGAGCAGCCGCAGTACTACGCTACCCGAGGCGTCAAGCTGACGATCGCCACAGCCGACACCGGCCGCCTGATCCGCGCGGCCCTGTGGGGGCTGAAGCAGATCTACCGGCCGGGGTTCCGGTACAAGAAAACGGGGGTGCTGTTCCTCGACCTGGCCCCGGCCGCCAGTGTGCAAGGCTCGCTGTTCCTGCGGCCAGACAGCCCCGAGCGCGTGCGCCTGATGCAGCTGGTGGACGAGCTCAACGCTCGGCATGGGCGGGATCGTGTGCGGTTCGCCTGTAGCGGGCTTGATCGTGGGTGGAAGCTCAAGGCAGAGTTCCATTCGCCGCGCTACACCACGCGTTGGGGAGAATTGTTGAACGTTTAGGAGTAAGGTGACAGAATGACACCTACAACGACACGAACCCTCAACCCCCTTCCATTTGAGCATCTGGAACCGAAGCGCTTTGAGGACTTGGCGCGTCAACTCGCTTATGACTTTAAGCCGTGGCGCCAGCTCGAAGCAACAGGCCGAACAGGTTCAGATGATGGATTTGATGCTAGGGGATTTGAAATAGTCCCGAGTGGCGATATCCCATTACAGGACGATAGTGACAGCTCTATAGAAGAAGTGGCGAGTGATCGCCTTTGGTTAATACAATGCAAGCGTGAAAAGGGTATCGGACCGAGTAAAATGAAGGCTCATCTTGAGGCTATTCCTCAAGAAAGCCGATCTGGGCTGTATGGTTTGATATTCGTTGCATCATGCGATTTTTCTAAGGCAACTCGCGACGTTGTACGTTCTTGGTGTTTCACCCACAACGTCTCCGAATGTCACATTTGGGGTAAGGCTGAAATTGAAGATATGCTGTATCAGCCAAAAAACGACAATCTGCTTTTCGCATATTTCAACATATCATTACAAATTAGAAGGCAAAAATTAGCAACTGATATTCGGCGCACAATTGCTATAAAACGTAAAATAAAAAAGATAATCGACATTGATGGCCATCATGAACCAGTTTTGCTGCGCGATATAAGCGATGAAAGATATCCGTTTGTTTCCGATGGCCAGACATTGAAAGATTCAAAAAGTCTATGGGTGGCCGTAAATTCATTAGGACTAGGTGTATTTGGTTTGCGGGTAATTCTAAAAGAGTTTTGGGCATATCATAATCCTGAAACTGGAGAATGGGATATAGCCTCGAAAATAAACTTTTCTATGCCACAAGAGCAGGAAAACCCATGGTATGAGATGCAAGCTGAACCAAACCGTTATGAGGAAATAAGGAAGATAGTCGATTTTTGGGAAACATTGCCTCCGCACTGTCAGTATTTTTTTCGTAATACATGCAGTATAAGTTACAGAGACATCATTGAGATTGATGATGTTGGAGATACGGTTGTTAGGCTGCCAACCATATTTATGAATTTTAGAAATAACAATCCGCCGTATCTGGATCGTTCCAGTATTGTATTTAGATCATCGGGCAGGTTTGTGAGTGAAAGTTATTTTGATCCAGAGAAGCATGTAAACGTGTTCCCTGATGAATTACGAGATAGAGCTTGGGAAGATGACTTCTTTCCCAAAAATAGCATAGTCAGATCTACTGTACCGCACTCAGTCATTCTAACAGAGCCAGAGTGGAAACAGAAAATCCGCGATGATTTTGATAAAACAGAAAACAAAACATAGTAGTTTTTGTATTTACCACACACCGATTGTTGGCAGCCACTCTCTCGGCTGCCATCATACCCGCGCCAGCCAGTTTTCACATGATCGGCTGAAGCTCGGCTCATACTCTTGACTATTGCGGAAGCTGTACCGCTCTCATCACTTGCAAGACCGCAGACGGCGCGCACTGTTAGACAGTGATTATCAGTGTGTGTTATAAAGTTGCACAAGGAGGGCCGAACCCATGGCGACACCCAGCGGTCAGATGACCGTCACGCTCACCCGCGAGCTGGAACAGTACGTGCGCGAGAAGGTGCGCGAGGGGGCCTTTGCCACCCCGAGCGAGTATATCCGCGACCTGGTGCGGGATCGCTACCTTGCCGACCGCGACCAGGCTGCGAAGCTCAAGGCTCTTGATGCCGCCTTGGCTCGTGGGATCGCCGACGCCGAGGCCGGGCGGGTGGTGCCGGTTACGGAAGCCTTCGCCCGTATCCGCGCCCAGCTCGCCGATGACGAGACCAGCCCACGCGGATGAGGGTGGTCCTGACCGAGCAGGCGATTGGCGACCTGCTGCACATCGCTCGCTTCATCCGCCGGGACAACCCAGCGCGGGCCGAGACCTTTGTGGCCGAGCTGGAAGACCGCTGCACGCGGCTGGCCACCGCGCCTCTTGCCTATCCCCTCGTCCCTGGCCGAGAGAGCAGCGGCATTCGCCGCCGCCCGCATCGGGACTACCTGATTTTCTACCGCGTTGATGCGCAAGCAGCGGTGATCGAGGTGCTGCACGTCCTCAACGGAGCGCAGGACTACGACGCGATCCTGTTCCCCCAGGACTGAAAAACTATCGCCCTGTGCGGGACCGGATGGGTTTCGCGTGTCACGATGCGAGAAGCTTAAAGCGGAACTTCACTCTTCACGCGATACCTCCTGAAAGGAGCTGTTTTCTCTTCAGCGCTTCGTATAGGCTCGGCGGTAGCGTGGGAGGAAAAGTTGCCGGATAGAGTTCACATCATCTGGGATAACTCGAATATATTCGTATCTGGTCGCGACGTTTGCGACAAACTGGAGTACAAGGCTGGATATTTCAGAATAAATTTCAAAAACCTAATAGATCTGGCCGCTGATGGGCGGCAAATAGAACAAGTATTCTGTGTTGGCTCGGTTCCCCCGCCCACAGACAGTGTTTGGGGCCATATTAAGCGGCTCACCGGAAAAAGTCCTGAGCTTTACGAGCGAGGAGCTGCGTCAGGCAAAGAGCAAGCTGTTGATCAAGCGCTGCAAGCAAGAATGCTCAGACTTGGATATGATTACGATCCGCCGGAAACAATTGTTTTATTGAGTGGTGATGGCAGTGGATTTGAAGAAGGTATTGGATTTTTCTCAGATATAAAACGATTGCATAGATTTGGATGGAAGGTAGAGGTCTTATCTTGGCAGGATCATTGTAAAAAAGTTATGCGAGAGTGGGCTGACCAAGAAGCTCTTTTTGTACCCCTTGACAGTTTTTACGGGTCAGTGACCTTTTTAGAAGGTCTAAGGCGCGCGTCTAATTTAAATTTGATCAACCGCCCGCGCCGGAAATAGAAAAACACGTAGATGATATCATTGTGGTCAGTGTTGGTGCCTTCCTAATCGCAGCATTATCGGATGGAGATGCAGATGATGGATGCCGCAAAAACAGAGTGGCCGCATAAGGTAGCTTTAGATGTCTTCACGATCTCTTGTAGTCACTATAAACAAATCGATAAAAATAGCCCTGATTACGATACTCCAAAAATAGCGCTGGCTGGCGCCGCCACAGTAAGATTTGTCAAAACCGATGATGAATTTTGCCGCACGGTAAATGTAATGCTTGAGCCTGCTTTTGCACCCAATGGTATAGGCTCAAACTGGAATGTTGTAGTAAAGCCAAGCGACGACAATGGGCACCCGATGTCAGAACGACCAGATCTAACCTTATATATACCCAAGGATACGTTCTTCGGCTTGATAAGGCAGTTTGAGTTGGATCTTATAAAAGAAATATATGCTGAAGTTACAATTATGTTTGAGCGAATTACGGATATGTTTGAGCCATCTAACACTTGGCTCAAAAAAACAGAAAAAGTTGTTGATGCAACATTGTATGGAAGCGTAGGGACGTTTTACGCAAATACTGAAAGTAAGGACTTAAAGGGATATTATAACAATCCGTATGCCCGCCCAGAGCTTAATACCCCGAGTTTCGAATAAGTATTGCATTGTCGTTCATGTGGTGCGGTTCGGAATGCTTTTGGGGTGTGGGAGGCTGGTGCGAAACTTACACTCATCAATGCTCATAACTCATAAGTTATGGGCTGGTACCCACGGCGACGATCGCCAGCAGCAGGACCAACGGGGGCACAGTCTCCACGCTGAACCTAGCCAGGACGGCCGGGATCGAGCGAGTACGGTGCAACGTGACCAGGTTGCCGACCGTGATGGGCAGCCAGCATAGAGCGACAAGCGCTAGACCGCTCCACTCGCCCTGCCTGCTCCGTGCTCCCTCCGCACCCAAGCCGCGCAGGACGTAGAACGTCCCGGCGGCGACGTAGGCGGCGAGCCAGATTGTGATTGAGGCTTGCACGTGCGGTAGGGGCGCGGTGGTCACCGCGCCCACACTCCGGGTTGCCAGTCAGTGACCTGGTGTGGCGAGCGCAGCACCCGGCTTGTCGTGGGTGCCGAGGCGTTCGACCATGGTTGCCGTCGCTTCATTCATGCCGATCACCTCCACCGGGATATTGTGGTGGCGGAACTTGAGCACGACGCGATCTAGGGCGTTGATGCTGGTGATGTCCCAGAAGTGCGCGGCAGAGAGGTCGATCACCACGCCCTGCAAGTCCTCCTCGCGGAAGTCGAAGGCGGAATGGAATGCCTCAGCCGTCGCGAAGAAAATCTGTCCCGTGACCTTGTACGTGCGCACGGCGGTAGCTTCGTCCCTTGAGGAGGCGATGCCAAAGAACTTGGTGACCTTGTGGGCGAAGAACAGGCCGCTGAGGATCACCCCGAACAGCACGCCCTTGGCCAGGTCGTGGGTAGCGACCACAACGATCACCGTGCCGAGCATCACGAAGCTGGACGACTTCGGGTGCGTGACCAGCGTGCGGAAGGACTTCCACTGAAAGGTGTTGATCGAGACCATGATCATCACCGCGACCAGCGCCGCCATCGGGATTTGCGCCACGTAGGGGCCAAGCACCACGATCAGGAAGAGCAGGAATACCCCGGAAAACAGCGTGGACAGACGCCCCCGGCCGCCGGAGGATACGTTGATAACCGACTGGCCGATCATCGCGCAGCCCGCCATGCCGCCCAGGAACCCGGAGGCGATGTTGGCCGCCCCCTGCCCCGCGCACTCGCGGTTCTTGTTCGAGGTGGTGTCGGTCATCTCGTCCACGATGGCCGCCGTCATAAGGCTTTCCAGCAGGCCGACCATGGTCAGCGTCAGCGAGACCGGCAGAATGATTTGCAGGGTTTCCCAGGTGAACGGCACCTGCGGGAGAGCCACCCACGGCAGTTCGCTCGGCAGCGCGCCCATGTCGCCGACCTTGTGGATGCCAAGGCCGAGATACATCGAGACGGCCGTGAGCAGGATGATTGTGACCAGCGGTGAGGGCACCGCCTTGGATAGGTACGGCAGGCCGTAGATGATCAGCAGGCCAACCGCTGTCATCAGGTAGACCGTGGTTCCCTGCCCGATCAACTCCGGCATCTGCGCCAGAAAGATCAGGATCGCCAGGGCGTTGACGAACCCGGTCACGACCGAGCGCGAGACAAAGCGCATCAGGTTGCCGAGCCGAAGGGCTCCGGCGACGATTTGCAGGACGCCGGTCAGGATCGTGGCGGCGAACAGGTAGCCGACCCCGTGATCCTTTACGAGGCCGACCATCAGGAGCGCCATCGCGCCCGTGGCGGCCGAAATCATTGCCGGGCGTCCCCCGGCGAAGGCGGTCACGACCGCAATGCAGAACGAGGCGTAGAGGCCGACTTTCGGATCAACGCCTGCGATGATGGAAAACGCGATGGCTTCAGGGATGAGCGCAAGCGCAACAACAGCGCCCGCCAGCAGCTCACGCGTGACGTTCGGAGCCCATTCGCTCCGTAGATGGACCAGATCCATGAGTATGTAAGGCTTTCTTCGTCCCAGGCGCGTGGTTCAGCGCGTGGGGCTCGCAACAGGGCGGGTCGGCCTCATCTGAGGACCGCGACACAGAGCCCATGATTGCGTTGTCCGGCGGATCGGCGGCCGGAAGAGCCACCCGGATTTTCACCGGGTCCAGTTTTGTGCGCGGACCCTACCCGGAAGATCGTTGCGGTGCAATATGCTGCTGACGTGTATCTATCGCAGTGTTGCTAGTGCTCGAGCGCACCCACCGCGACAGCCAGGACGAGCAGGCCGCCGAGGGCTGCAGCGAGCAATGCTCGCATACGAACCCACGACCGGTCAGGGTTGTCGTTGCAGGCTGAAGGCAGCGCCCGCGGCCAACGCTGCCATTTGCGGGCTGAACTCGGTGCAGCCTGCAACGAGCTCGGCGTCTGGTGGTCGGACTGATGGCGGCACGACATGGTTGAGCCAATGAGATGATGCACTGGTGCGCCAGCTTACAACGCCTACTGGCCAAGGGGCACTATCACCCCGTTCATGCTCATAACTCACAAGTTATGCGCGGTCTGACGGCTAGCTGCCGTCGCTTCCTTCCCACGCCCATAACTGAGGTCCAAAACACCTCTCCGGAAATCATAGGTACCGGTCCCCGCTCTGGGTGATAATGTCCTTTATCAACTACAAGAAAGGAGCCAGCATGGGCCTCGATCAACTCCCTTGGAAAGACTTCATTACCCTCGGGGCGGCACTGCTCGGTGCCGGTCTTGGCATCATGAATACCTGGAACACGATCAATGCACGCCGGGTACGTCTGCGGGTTCGTCCTGCCGACGCCATATCAGTCCCTCAGGGTAATAGAATGTTTTCTATTGAGGTTGTGAACCTCAGTACGTTCCCAGTGACAATTACAGAAGTTGGATTAACGGACGGACCCAAAAATATTGATAAAGGTGCTCGGTTCGTGATTGGTAATCCAATATTAATTGACGGAAAACCTTGGCCCCGTCGATTAGAAGTTAGGGAATCGGTCTCAGCTTACTTTGATCCAAGGCAACTTGCTGGACAGGGGATTTCAATTGGTCGGGCCTTCGCTCGGACTAGCTGTGGTGAAGTCGCATATGGGACCAGTCCGGCACTGGAACAGCTGCGAACTGAGCTGCGAGCATAAATTAGCTGGCTACTCTCGCCAGCGGCCCCACCCCCCGTCCATAATTCATGTCCAGACATGATCCGTTTAAGGTGTACCTTAAACGGACTATGGCTTAGCTAGTATGATAAATACCTTTTGACGACTTAAAACAGACTGTTTATAGTGGACCACGTAAAAAAGATTGTTGCCCATGTTCGTCCGCGCCTACCTCCGAGCCTCCACGTCCGACCAGGACGCCACCCGCGCGCATGCGCAGCTCGACACCTTCGCGGCTGATCATGGCCTCACCATCGCGGCCCGCTACATCGAGAACGAGAGCGGGGCCAAGCTGCACCGCCCGGAGCTGTTCCGCCTGTTGGCCGACTGCCGTCCTGGTGACGTGCTCCTGGTGGAACAGGTGGACCGCCTCTCGCGCCTCACCGAAGCCGACTGGCGTAAGCTGCGGGCGGAGATCGACACGAAGCAGGTGCGCATCGTCGCCCTCGACCTGCCGACCTCATGGGGCCTGGCCACGCACCCGGACGAGTTCACCGGCCGCATGTTCGCAGCCGTGAACACGATGATGCTGGACGTGCTGGCGGCTGTCGCCCGCAAGGACTACGAGGACCGGCGGCGTCGCCAGGCCCAGGGTACCGCCAAGGCGAAGGCGGCGGGCCTCTACAAGGGTCGCCCCGAGAACGCCGCCCGCAACGCCGGGATCGCCACCATGCTACGTGCCGGGGCGTCCTGGCAGGCGATCATGGACGCAACCGGGTGCAGCCGCAGCACCATCGCAAAAGTGCGTCAGCGCATGGAGGCGAGCGCATGAGCGTTGTGCAGCTGTACCGCGTGAACGAGGCCGCCAACATGCGGAGGTTCTACCGCGTGGACGTGCAGCCGTCCCTGTTCGGGTTTTCGGCAGTGTACGAATGGGGACGGATCGGACGGCCGGGGCAGGTACAAATCCGACTATTTGCCACCGAGGACGAGGCCCGCATAGCTTGTGACCACAAGCTCAAAGAGAAGCAGCGCGACGGCTACGCGTGCTTATTACCCACGAAAAAAGAGGAAAATAATTGAACAATACCCAGTTGCGTGTAATTGTGTGTGTATCGCTTTCTTGCGGTTATTCGTACAAAAAGGCCCCTGTGTCAGCAGGGGCCTTTTGCTATTCGTATGTGAACGAAAAACCTAACCGAATGGTTAGCTTTCGCCACATGACTAGCAGCACGAGTGCCGCTTTCATGGGTTTCGCTTTCTTATTGTAGGTTGTTCGTACTGTACGACCCCATGCCTTGCGGCGATACGTATCTAGCATGCTCAGGCCATTTACGGCAGAAAATCAACCCATGCGCCCAATGTCGAAACGCTATAATTTTACAATATCACGAAATTAGGATGCCATAAAATCACAATGCTGAAGCGTCGTGACACTAAGGTGCCGCAATTTCATGGCGTTCCACCGCCGTGGCCGTTAGGGTAGCCTCATGCTTCGTATCATCACATTCGCCACCCAGAAGGGCGGCGCCGGAAAAACGACCCTCGCCACGTCCTTTGCGGTGGCGGCGGCCGAGGCCGGAGAGACGGTGGTTCTGTTCGACCTGGATTTTCAGCGGTCCGCTATGGTTTGGCGGGAGCAACGCGTTCTGCCCAAGTCGGCTTCGAACCCCAGCCCGGTGACGCACCCGAACAATCCGATTGTTGAGGCGTACCCAGCGGACAAGGTAGCGCAGATGGCGCAGATGCTGCGTGGCCTAGAAAAGAAGGGTGTTACGCTGGTGGTGCTGGATACGCCCGGCGCGGACAACGCCACCGTGAATGCCGCTCTTGCAGCCTCAGACTTCGCCGTGATCCTGCTGGCTCCAACCAGGATCGACCTCGGGGCCGTCAGGCCCACGGTTCAGGCTGTGATGCGTACCGAGGCTAAGTTTGGCTTCCTCCTCAACAATTGCCCGCCGCAGCCGAACAACCCCCGAGCCGAGAAGATGGCAACCGGGTTGTCGGCGCTTGGCCCCGTTGCGCCAGTACGGATCGTGCGCCGGGCCGACTACCAGGATGCTTATGCGGACGGGAAGGGAGTTACAGAGTGGGCGCCTGGTAGCCCAGCAGCTCAAGAAATTCGACAGCTGCTTGAGTGGGTCAACGAACAAACAAAAGGGTCAATCCTGTGAGCCGTCGTCAGCAACAAGGTCCATCCGTTTTTGATATGGACGCAGTGAGACTGGACGTGCCTGGCGCCGAACCTGCAACAAGTGCAATCATCGAAGAGGCACCTGTTGAGGTACAGGCTCCTAAGCGTGGCCGACCCGTCAAAACAACGACTAAACCAAAAGCTACGCCGTTCTACTTGCACCCTGCGGTGAAAGAAGTGCTCCGGGATATTTGCTATCATCACCGCGTTAAAGAGCATGACCTGTTTATTGAAGGTCTTGATCTGGTGCTAAAGAAGCGAGCCTATCCGTCCATTGCGGAGATCATTGCCCAGGCTGAGGCTAAGAAATCTTAGTTATAACGCTATGACGCTGTGATTTTATGATATCGCAAAATTGTAGCGTCGCAAATTCGTGACGTTGTAGAAGGCTTTAACAGCCTTTCTGCGTGACGGCTTGGCTGAGGCCGCATAGGCTTGTTCTCGATGAAAGCACCCGCCACCCGCCCGGCGCCCGAAGGGGACAGCCAACTAGAGCTGTTTGTCTCCAACTTTGTTGATATCGTTTTTAGGGATCAACAAGACTTGATGGAGAACCCTTTATGTTCTCTTGGAAAGACACCGCGTAAAGACCCAATCAAGTATCAGGTGGGCGATAAGTTCGTTACAGTTACAGCGAACTCTGAAACCGGTATGTGCACGATCTACGACCATGACGTGCTGATATGGGCTGCTACGCAAATTCGTGAGGCACAGGACCGAGGGCAGGAAACGTCTAACCGGCTCGTATTTCATCCCTACAACCTACTTAAATCTATTCGCCGAGGTACAAGCGGACGCGATTATGAAGACCTAAAAGCGGCTATGCGGCGCTTAGTCGGTACGATGGTAGAGACCAACATTCGGGCCGATGACGAGACACTGAAACGGGGTCGGAGAAATAAAGCTTCGATCACTTTTAACATGCTTCAGTTCTTCGGTGAATTTAACACGGAAGACCCTAATGATGACCGTTGGGTGATTGTGCTGCCCGACTGGTTTTATCAAGGCGTCATCAATCACCGTTATGTGCTGTCGATTGATAGCGATTACTTTTTGCTGACGAGCGGGCTTGAGCGTTGGCTGTATCGCGTGTTCCGCAAACACGCCGGGCAGCAGGAGCTTGGCTGGCAGTTCACGATGAAGCAATTACATACGAAGAGCGGCAGCCCACAACGGTTGTCTAACTTCGCTCTTGATGTGCGTAAAATCATCAAACGCCTTAATAGCGATGATGAGAGTAACAAAGGTTTGCCTGGATATCAGGTTTCCCTTGGGCGCAATGAGGAAGGAGATGAACTGGTGCGCGGCGTATCACGGTCGCAACTGGCTATCTCAGATCCCGGGTTTCAGCCGAAAAAGAACCCCCGGCGCCGGGTCACACAAGGCGGCATAAACCCCCCGCAGTGGGACAATCGGCCGTTTGCCGAGCTGGTGGGGAAACGCAAGAAGGCGAAGCCCTCCCCCCCAGACGAAGAAACCTTGCTCTAGCAGCCACTTAGCGTGCCCACACGCACCCATTTTCCAGGCCAGGGCACGTGGTATCACCTGCAAGTCAGAACGTATGCCTACGGAATAGGCAGGCCTGTGATGGGGTTGCAACAGGGGTATCACTTGGTTTTTTCCGGCCGTAACACTGCAAGAAGCGCCTTTGGTGGCTCTATCTGGCCGATTTTCCCCAGCCATCGTGGTATCACCTGCACAGAGGCACGTGGTATCACCTGCACGGGCTATCGGGGTATCACCTGCAAAAGTTCGTGGTATCACCTGCACGAAAGCCCAGAAAGGCCAAGCTAGGCAAGGGTTTGCGCAACCCTTAACGTTTTAACTGATTATCTAAAGATAATAGTTTAACGTGTTGGTGTAACGTCTTAGCCTGTGGACAACTCAAAACGGGCCAAAATCGCGGGCGCTTCGCGCCTGGCTGGTGGCTGGTCCCATGTTGGAAGCTGCGGAACGCCCGCCCCTTTTTCCTTCGGAAAAACCCGCTCCCCCACCCAATAAGGAAGCCGCCTGCGGCGGCTAGCATTCAAGCTGACGGCCGCCACAGGGGCGGCCG
>NZ_JTHF01000265.1 GCF_001043895.1 Methylobacterium indicum | reverse complement strand
CAAAAACCTGCGACGAAACAAGAATCTAAGCGTACGAAGCGTTGGCGCGCCAACGCTTCGTACGCTTAGACCTCAGCAGGAAGACGGCTGCACGTCCATGTCCGACACCTTCGACCGCGTCGCCACCATCATCGCCGACGTCGCCGACATCCCGCGCGAGAAGATCACGCCGGAGAGCCACGCCATCGACGATCTGGGCATCGACAGCCTGGCCTTCCTCGACATCGCCTTCGAGATCGACAAGACCTTCGGGATCAAGCTGCCCCTCGAGCAGTGGACCCAGGAGGTCAACGAGGGCAAGGTTCCGGCCGAGCAGTACTTCGTGCTGAAGAATCTCTGCCAGCGCATCGACGGCCTGGTGGCCGAGAAGGCCGCCAAGGTCTGATCCGGGTTTAGGCGGCCGCCGGGATGCGCCTCGAATATTTCGACATGATCGACCGGGTCGTGAGCCTCGACCGCGCCGAAGGGCGCATCGGGGCCATCGCCACGGTGCCGGACGCGAGCCCGGTCTTCGAGGGGCATTTTCCCGGTCACCCCCTGGTGCCCGGCGTGCTCCTCACCGAGACGATGGCGCAGGCCTCCGGCTACCTGCTCCTCGCCCGTGCGTCGTTCAGCCACATGCCGTTCCTGATGGGCGTCGATAAGGCGCGTTTCCGCTCCTTCGTCGGCCCCGGGGCCGTGCTGGAGGTCGAGGCGAGCCTGGAGCATGACGGCTCGGGGTATGCCGTGACCAAGGCGGCGATCCGCTCCGACGGCAAGCCGATCTGCAACGCCGAATTGCGGTTCCGGACCATGCCGTTCCCGGACGGTCTCGGCGCGCTCATGCGCGAGCGCACCGCCCGCATCGGCCTCCCCGACGGAGCGGATTCGTGACCAGGCCAGTCATCGTCACGGGCCTCGGGCTCGTCTCCTGCGCCGGCGAGGGCGTGGACGCCCATCTCGCCGCCTACCGGTCCGGGGGCGCGCCGCGCACCGACGCCGCGACCTTCGCGCCCTATCCGGTGCATCCGGCCGCCGCCCTGAGCCTCGACGGGCAGATCCCGAAGAAATCCGATCAGCGGCAGATGGAGCCGTGGCAGCGGCTGGGGGTCTACGCCGCCGGCCTCGCCCTCGACGCGGCGGGCGCCAAGGCCGACGCGGCGCTCAAGGGCGCCATGCACCTCGTCGTGGCGGCGGGCGGCGGCGAGCGCGACTACGCGGTCGACGGCCAGATCCTCACCGGCCTGCGCGGTGCGGCCGATCCCGGCGCCTACCTCAACGAGCGCCTGCTGAACGACCTGCGGCCGACGCTCTTCCTCGCCCAGCTCTCGAACCTGCTCGCCGGCAACATCGCCATCGTGCACGGGGTCACGGGCGCCTCGCGCACCTTCATGGGCGAGGAATCGAGCGGCGTGGACGCGCTCCGCATCGCCCAGGCCCGGATCGCGTCGGGCCAGCTCGACATCGTGCTCGTCGGCGGCTCCTACAACGCCGAGCGCGCCGACGTGCTGCTGATCCACGAGATGGGCGGCCACCTCTCCAAACCGGATTATCGGCCGGTCTTCGACCGCGGCGACGCGCCCGGCTTCATCCTGGGGTCCGGCGCCGCCTTCCTGGTGCTGGAGGCCGAGGACCACGCCAGGGCCCGCGGCGCCCGGGCACTCGCCCGTCTCGACGCGGTGGCAAGCGACCGCACCAAACGCCGGGACGGCAGCGTCGCGGCGAGCCTGACGGGCCTCTGGAACCGAGCCGGCGTGACCGAACCCGACGCCGTGATCTCGGCCGCCACCGGCTGCACCGGCATCACGGGCGAGGAACGGGACGCGTTGACGGCCCTGGCGCCGCAGTCGCCGGTCCGGGCGCTCGGCGACCTCACCGGCCACACGCTGGAGGCCGCCGCGCCCTTCGGTGCGGCCATCGCCGCCGCCCTGGTGGCATCGGGCGAGGCCCGCGAGGTCGCCGTCACGACGGTCGGCCATCGCCGGGGCGAGGGCGTGCTGCGCCTCACCACCGCAGGGGACACAGCATGAGCCGCGACCGCGACGCGATGGGACGCCCCCTGGTGGCGGTCACCGGCCTCGGCGTGGTGACCTCGCTGGGCCAGGGTGTCACCGACAACTGGGCCGCGCTCACCGCCGGCCGGTCGGGCATCCACGCCATCACCCGCTTCCCGACCGAGGGGCTGCGCACCCGGATCGCCGGCACGGTCGACTTCATCGCCGCCGACCCCGTGGTGGCGCCGATGCTCTCGGAGCGCTTCGCCGAGGCCGCCGCCGCGGAGGCGATCGGGCAGGCGGGCCTGTCCGGCGACTTCCCGGGCGCCCTGTTCATGGCGGTGCCGCCGGTCGAGATCGAGTGGCCGCAGCGCCAGGCGCTGGCCGAGGCCGCCGCGGCGAACGGCGACGTGACCTATGCCGACCTGCTGCGGGCCGCTGCGAGCCGGCGCTTCGACGACTGGCACGACCTGTTCATCTTCGGCACGGTCGCCGACCGCATCGCCGACCGCTTCGGCACCAGGGGCTCGCCGATCTCGCTCTCGACCGCCTGCTCGTCGGGCGCGACCGCGATCCAGCTCGGCGTCGAGGCGATCCGCCGCGGCGAGGTCGAGGCGGCGCTCTGCATCGGCACCGACGGCTCGGTGAACCCGGAATCGCTGATCCGGTTCTCGCTGCTCTCCGCCCTGTCGACCCAGAACGACCCGCCCGAGGCCGCCTCCAAGCCCTTCGCCAAGAACCGCGACGGCTTCGTGATGGGCGAGGGCGCCGCCGCCCTGGTGCTGGAGAGCGCAGCGAGCGCGCGGGCGCGGGGCGCCCGCATCCTCGGCTACGTGCTCGGCTGCGGCGAGAAGGGCGACGGTTTCCACCGTACCCGGTCGAGCCCGGACGGCGCGCCGATCATCGCGGCGATCCGCGCGGCCATCGACGATGCCGGCCTGCATCCCGACCAGATCGACACCGTGAACGCGCACGGCACCGGCACGCCGGAGAACGACAAGATGGAGGCGATGGGCTGCCTCGCGGTGCTCGGCGAGCGCATGCGCGGCGTCCCGATCTCCTCCAACAAGTCGATGATCGGCCACACGCTCACCGCCGCCGGCGCGGTCGAGGCGGCGTTCTCGCTGCTGACCATCGCGCATGGCCGGGTGCCCCCGACCCTGAACTACGCGGTGCCCGATCCGGCGATTCCGCTCGACGTGGTGACGACCGCCCGGGACGTGCCGGTGCGGACCGTGCTGTCGAACTCCTTCGGCTTCGGCGGCCAGAACACCTGCCTGGTGTTCGGGGCGGAGCCCGTCTGATGGCCGCGATCCACCATCGCCGCGTCCTCGTCACCGGCGGCGCGCGGGGTCTGGGCGCCGCGATCGTGCGGGCGCTGATGGCGTCCGGCCACGACGTCGACTTCACCTATCGCGGCTCGCAGGACGCCGCCGAGGCGCTGGCTCTCGAACTCACCGCGCTCCATCCCGAGCAGCGGGTGCGGCCCCACGGCCTCGACCTCGCCGACAAGGCGGCCCTCGACGATTTCTGCGGCGTGATGGAGGGCGAGGGGATCTTCGGCCTCGTCCACAATGCCGGCCAGCCCTGCGACAGCCTCGCCGCGGTGCTCGACCAGGATCGGGCGGAAGCGGCGATGCAGGTCAATTTCTGGTCGCTGACCCGCCTCGCCAAGGCGCTGGTGCGCCCGATGACCCGGGCGAAGGCCGGGCGCATCGTGGCGATCGGCTCGGTGGCGGCGCTCCGGGCCAATCCGGGCAACGCCGCCTATGCCGCCAGCAAGGGCGCGCTGATCGCCTATTGCCGCACGCTCGCGATCGAGTCGGCGCGCCGCGGCGTCACCGTCAACGTGGTGGCGCCGGGCTTCATCGACACCGACATGATGGCGCCCTACGCCGCCTACCGCGCCGGCATGGAGAAGCAGATCCCGTCCGGGCGCTTCGCCGCGCCGGCGGAGGTGGCCGATCTCGTCGCATTCCTGGTGAGCCCCGCGGCGGGCTACATCACCGGCACCGTGCTGCCGGTCGATGGCGGCCTCACCGCGATGATGGGCATCCATCGCACCTGACGAACCGGATCCATGCGGTACCCCCTCGCGTGCGCCGCCCTGGCGGCGGCTTTCCTCCTCGTTCCGGCGTCGGTCCAGGCGCAGGATTTCGGCCGCCTGGAGATCTTCCGGGTCGAGGGGCTGCCCCCGGGCGACACGCTCAGCATCCGCGAGGCGCCCGACGCCGATTCGCCGGCCCTCGGCCAGGCGCCGTCCCGCGGCCGCCTGCGCGGGTTCGGCTGCACCAACGACACCCCGAGCGGACTGACCTGGTGCCGGGTGAAGCTCGGGCCGATCGTCGGATGGGCGCGGCGGCGCTACCTGACGCCGGAGTGAGGGGTGCGTTGATCCGGGGGGCAGCGGCGGCTAGAGCATTTTCCGACGAAGTGGATACCGGTTCGTCGCAGAAAATGCGGCAAAATCAAAGACCTAGAGAGCTTCGCGATTGCAACGCGATCGTGAAGTGCTCTAGAGCATGCCGATCACGGACCTTCGGAGGCTGCCGATGGCGATGATGATCCTCCGCGACGACGCGCTCTGGACCGGACAGATCCTGGGCGATCCCGAGGTTGCCGCGCTGATCGCTTCGCTGCCCGCTGGCGCGCCGGTGACGCTGCGGATCGCCGGCACGCCGATCCGCTTCCACAAGATGGAGGGCGGTCCCGATGGCCGGCCGCTGCCGGGTCTGACGGTTGATGCGGCCCATGCTCAAGCCTGGGCGGCTCTCCGACAGGAGCATGCCGGTGCCGTCCCTCTCGAGATCGAAGGAAGCCCGAAACGGCGCGATCCGTATCTCGAAAGCCTGAGCGCCATGCTCGATGAATGGAACAGTCCGGAAGACGCCGAGGCCTTCGATGACCTTTGAGCGTTGGGACGTTCTCACGGCGCTGTTTCCTTTCGTCGAGAGCACGCGCCGCAAGCCGCGCCCGGTCTTGGTCCTGTCAGGGTCGGACTTCAACGATGCGCACGACCACATCATCACCGCCATGATCACGACGGCTGCTGCCGGCCGTTGGGCGAGTGATCACTCCGTTACCGACCTGGCCGCCGCCGGGCTGCTCAGGCCATGCGTCGTGCGCTGGAAGATCTTCTCGCTGCCCAAAGGCACCGTCGCTCGCAAGATCGGGACTATGGGCTCGTCGGACCGTAACGCACTGTCGTCCGCCCTGGATGATGTCATGAAAAATCCAGCAGCTACGACCCAGACGCACTGAGTGTTGAGACAAGGACCCTGATGAAAGCCCTCCAGCTCTTCGGCGACCGCGACCTGCGCCTGACCGAGGTTCCCGACCTGGATGCCCCCGGCCCCGGCGAGGTGCAGATCCGGGTCCGTGCCGTCGGCCTCAACTTCATCGACGTGTGGGGTTTTCGCGGCATGGCCTTCGCCAAGCGCAAGCTGCCGCTCACCGTCGGGGCCGAGGCGTCCGGCGAGATCGCCGCGATCGGCGAGGGCGTCGAGGGGCTGAAGGTTGGCGATAAGGTCGCGCCCTACGGCGCGCTGACCTGCGGAAAATGCCGCGCCTGCCGCGAGGGCCGCGACAACCTCTGCGAGGAGGTCGGCGGCGTGCTCGGCTTCCACGTCGACGGCTTCGCCCGCGAATTCGTCAACCTGCCGGCGCGACTCGTCGTGCGCGTGCCCGACTCCGTCAGCTTCACCGACGCCGCCTGCGCGCCGATCGCGTTCGGTACCGTGCAGCACATGCTGTTCGACAACGCCAAGCTCGAACCCGGCGAGACCATCCTGGTCCATGCCGGCGGATCGGGCATCGGCACCACGGCGATCAAGATGGCGAAGGCGATCGGCTGCACGGTGTTCACCACCGTCGGCGACGACGCCAAGGGCGAGAAGGCGAGGGCGCTCGGCGCCGACCACGTCGTCAACTACCGCACCGAGCGGTTCGAGGGCGAGGTGCGCAAGGCCACCAAGCGCAAGGGCGTCGACGTGGTGTTCGAGCATGTCGGGCCCGAGACCTGGAACGGCTCGCTGCTCTGCCTCAAGCGCGGCGGGCGCCTCGTCACCTGCGGGTCGACCTCGGGCGTGTCCACCACCATGAACCTGATGCAGCTGTTCCAGCAGCAATACCGCATCACCGGCTCGTTCGGCTGCCGGATCGCCAACATCCGCGAGGCGCTGGACAAGATGGCCGACGGGATCACCCCGGTGATCGACACCGTGCTGCCGCTCGCCGATTTCGCGAAAGGCCTGGAACGGCTCGAATCGCGCAAGGTGTTCGGAAAGATCCTGGTCACGCTCTGAAGGCCACGCTCGTCGAAGAACGGCGCGGGGGCGATGTCGCGCCCTTGCGCAAACCGGTCCGGCAGGAGAAGAGGCGAGGCGCGAGGTTCGAAAAAACCTGCGCCGTCCCGCCCTCTCAATCCCGGACTGCTTCGTGAGATCGTCGTGCTGCGCCTGAAGCTGAGGCTCTATCGTGCCCTGTCCCGCCTCGCCGGCCTGCCGATGGTCTTCGTGGTCCGCGCCCTGTTCGCGGTGGCGCGCCTCCTCGGGCCGGCCCGTGCCGCCGCAGCGGGCGCCGCGATCGCCCGGGCGATCGGTCCGCGCCTGCCCTCGCACCGCACGGCGCTGAACAACCTGCGCCAGTCCTTCCCGGAGAAGGGCGAGGCCGAGATCGCCGCGATCGCGCGGGGCGCCTGGGACAATCTCGGCCGCACCGGCGCCGAATACGCCCATCTCGGCGACATCTTCGACTACGACCCCGCCGCCGCGACCCCGGGGCGGATCGAGGTCGCGGGCATCGAGCACTTCTTCGCGTTGCGCGACGACGGCAAGCCGGGCCTGATCTTCTCGGCCCATCTCGGCAACTGGGAGCTGCCGGCGATCTGCGCCGCCCGGTTCGGGCTGGAGGCGAGCGCGGTCTTTCGCCCGCCGAACAGCCCGGCCGCCGCCCAACTGGTGCAGGAGGTGCGCCGCGCCACGATGGGCGGCCTGACGGCGGCCGGGCCCGGCGCCGCGTTCAAGATGCAGGGCGTGGTCGAGCGCGGCGGCCATCTCGGCATGCTGGTCGACCAGCACTTCACCCGCGGGGTGGTGGTGGATTTCCTCGGGCAGCCGGCGCTCGTGAACCCGCTGCTCGCCAAGCTCGCGCGGCACTACGATTGCCCGGTCCACGGGGTGCGGGTGATCCGGCTGCCGGGCGACCGCTTCCGCCTGGAGCTGACCCCGGCGCTGGCCCTGCCGCGGGATTCCGGCGGCGCGATCGACGTGCAGGGCGCCATGCAGGCGATGAGCGACGTCATCGCCGGCTGGGTGCGCGAGCACCCCGAGCAGTGGCTGTGGATGCACCGGCGCTGGCGCCCGTCGATGCTGCCGAAGACCGCCCCGCGGATGCCGGCCGCGCAGGCCTCAAGCTAACGTGACTTCTCTCCGCGCTCCCGCCGGGTGTTGATGGCCCATGACGCGCGCCGCCCTCCATCGCCTGCTCGCCGGCCTCGCCGCATGCGGCCTCGGCCTCCCGGGCCCGGCGCGCGCGCAGGAGGTCGCCCCGCGGGCGCAGGACGGGGCGCCCCGGGCGGTGGTGGAGCTGTTCACCAGCCAGGGCTGCTCCGCCTGCCCGCCGGCGGACCGGCTGGTGACCGAACTCGCCCGCGATCCGGGCGTGATCGCCCTGACCCTGCCGGTGACCTACTGGGACTATCTCGGCTGGAAGGACACGCTCGCCAGCACCTCGTTCACCGCGCGCCAGCGCGCCTATGCGAGCATGCGCGGCGACCGCCAGGTCTTCACGCCCCAGGCGGTGATCAACGGCGCCGCCACGGTGGTGGGCTCCGACCGGGCGGCCCTGGAGCGCAGCATCCGCGAGCCCGGCACCGCCGCGAGCCTGCCGGTGGCGATCCACAGCGAGGCCGCGCCCGACCGCATCCTGATCGATGTCGGCGCCGCGCGCGAGGCCGGCCGCAGCGCCGAGGTCTGGCTGCTGCCCGTCGCCCGCGCCCGCGAGGTCGCGATCGGGCGGGGCGAGAACCGCGGCCGCACCGTCACCTACCGCAACGTGGTGCGGGGCATGCACCATGTCGGCCCCTGGCGCGGGGTGGCGGCCCATTACGAGGTGCCCCGCACCGCGCTTGCCGCGGCCGACGCCGATTCCTACGTCGTGGTGCTGCAGGCCGAGAATAGCGGGCCGGGGCGCATCCTGGGGGCGGCCAAGGGGCCGGGCTTGTAAGAGCCTGATCGCGGTCGAGAATGGGATGAGAGCGGCGCCGGACGAACGCGCCGCCAGGAGGAGACGCGCGTGACCGGCCCGACCGACATTCCCGCCTATGCCCTGCCCGACACGAACCGCCGGGTGCTGCTCGCCCGCCGGCCCGCCGGCATCCCGCAGGCCGAGGATTTCCACCTCGACGCCGTCCCGGTTCCCGAGCCGGGCCCGGGCGAGATCCTGGTGCGCAACCTCTATCTCTCGGTCGATCCGGCCCAGCGCGGCTGGGCGAGCGCCGAGGCCAATTATTCCCAGCCCGTGCCGCTCGGCGGGCCGATGCGGGCCCTGGCGGTGGGGGTCGTGGTGCGCTCGAACGCGCCCGACATTGCCGAGGGCGAGTTCCTGTACGGCTGGTTCGGCTGGCAGGATTACGCCGCCGTTCCGGTCTCGGCGATCTTCCGGCGCTGCACCGAGGCGGTGCCGCTCT
Organism: Methylobacterium indicum; assembly: GCF_001043895.1. GTDB lineage: Bacteria > Pseudomonadota > Alphaproteobacteria > Rhizobiales > Beijerinckiaceae > Methylobacterium > Methylobacterium indicum. Next base: position 7,582 of record NZ_JTHF01000265.1, on the reverse strand, counting down.
CGGCCCATGCGGGGCTGCTGGGGCTCAACGGGCTCACCGCCCATCTCGGGCTGACCGCGCTCGGACGGCCGCAGGCCGGCGAGACGGTGCTGGTCTCGACTGCCGCCGGTGCGGTGGGCAGCCTCGTCGGCCAGATCGCCCGCAACCTCGGCTGCCGTCCCCTCGGCCTCACCGGCGACGACGCCAAGGTCGCCCGCTGCCGCGAGGCCTACGGCTACGAGGCCGCCTGGAACTACCGCACCGACGACTGGAGCGCCGCCCTCGCGACGGCGGCCCCGGACGGGGTGAACGTCTATTTCGACAATGTCGGCGGGCCGATCCTCGACGCGGCCCTGCGGCGGATGGCGGTCGCCGGGCGCATCGTCCAATGCGGCACCGCCTCGGTGGCGAGCTGGACCGACGTGCCGACCGGACCCCGGGTCGAGCGCGAGATCCTGACCCGGCGCCTGATCTGGAGCGGCTTCGTGGTGCTCGACCACAAGGCGCGGTTCGAAGCGGCGGTGGCGGCCCTGGCGGGGTGGTACACCGAGGGCCGCATCCGCCTCGACGAGGACGTCACCGAGGGCATCAAGGGCGCCCCCGGGGCGATCGCCGGGCTCTACCGCGGCGAGAATCGCGGCAAGCGCCTGATCTACGTGGGGTAGGGATGCCCGGAGCCGTGGGTCAGTCGACCCACTCGCCCCGGCGCATCAGCGGCTCGGACCGGCCGTCCGGCGTCACCCCGTCGACGTCGACCTCGGCCGAGCCGATCATCCAGTCGATGTGGATCAGGCTGCGGTTGGCGCCGCGCGCGGCCAGGTCCTGCTCGCTGAAATCCGCGCCGCCGCCGAGGAAGCACTTGCTGTAGGCTTGGCCGAGCGCGATGTGGCTCGCGGCGTTCTCGTCGTAGAGGGTGTTGCAGAACAGGAGCCCGGAGGCCGAGATCGGCGAGGAGGCCGGCACCAGCGCGACCTCGCCGAGGCGGCGCGCGCCCTCGTCGGTGTCGATCACCCTGGCGAGCACGTCGGCTCCGGTGCGGGCCCGCGACTCGACGATGCGGCCCTCCTCGAAGCGCACCGCGATCCCGTCGATCAGGGTGCCCTGGTAGGAGAGGGGCTTCGTCGCGCTGACATGGCCCTGCACCCGCAGGCAGTGCGGCGTGGTGAAGACCTCCTCGGTCGGGATGTTGGCGTTGCAGACGATCCCGTTCTTCGCCGTCGTGGCGCCGCCGCACCATTCGTGGTCGTCGGCGAGCCCGACCGTCAGGTCGGTGCCGGGCCCGCGGAAATGCAGGGCGGCGTAGCGGCGGGCGTTGAGGGCGGCGGTGCGGGCGCTCAAGCCCCGGTTGTGCGCCTCCCAGGCGCCGACCGGATCGGGCCCGTCGACCCGCGAGGCGGAGAAGATCGCGTCCCACAGGCGCGCGACCGCCTCGTCCTCGGGAAGGTCGGGGAACACCGTGCGGGCCCAGGCCGGGGTCGCCGCCGAGACGATGGTCCAGTTGGTGGCGAAATTGGCGATCTGCTCGAGCGCCGGCATGTAGGCCTTGGACCGGGCGCGGTTGGCCCGCGCCACCTTGTCGGTGTCCTGGCCGGCGAGCAGCGAGGGGTCGTCGCCCGAGATGGCGAGCCGCGCGGCCCCGTTGCGATAGGCCTGCGCCATACCCTCGTAGAGCCAGCCGGCGGCCTTGTCGAAGGCGTCGTCGTGGCCGTGCTCGAAGCGCGCCAGGGTCGCCTGGTCGTCGGCCAGCAGCGTCGTCACCACGGAGGCGCCGGCCTTGTAGGCCTGGGCGGTGATGCGGCGCGCCAGCGGCAGCGCGTCGAGGGGCGCCGTCATCACCAGCTCCTGGCCGGGCCGAAGCCCGAGCCCGACCCTCACGGCGACCTCGGCGAGCCGGTCGAGGCGGGCGTCGTGCGTGCTCATGCGAAACTCGTCTCCTGCAGGCGTCGAGGCCGATATCAGTGGGGTCTCACACCACCCGCGTCCAGGCGATGCCGCCCAGATCCTCCCGGAAGGCGAAGCGGCCGAGATGCTCGGCCACCACACCCTGCATCCGGTTGAGCGCGTCGAGGTCCGGCGCCTCGACCCGCAGGGTCAGGCCCTCCGGGTCGGCCTCGGCCGTGAAGCGGCGCCCCTCGCCGAACGGCACCACGCCGCGCTCGGGCGTGAAGGTCGTTTCGGGAAACTTGTGGCTCCAGTGCTTGCACAGCTGGGTCAGGTAGCGGCTGCCGGTCTGCGTCTCGACGCGGGCTTGCGCCGCCAGGGTGACGGGATCGCTCACGCGGCCTTCCCCGCGTTCTGGAGCGCCGACCAGATCGCCTGCGGGGTCGCCGGCATGTTGATGTGGCGGATGCCGCGGGGGCGCAGCGCGTCGACGAGGGCGTTCATCACCGAGGGCAGCGAGCCGGCACAGCCCGCCTCGCCGCAGCCCTTCACCCCGAGCGGGTTGGTGGTGGCGGGCACGGCGTGGCTCTCGAAGCCCATGAACGGCGCGTCGGAGGCCCGCGGCAGGCAGTAATCCATGAACGAGCCGGTCACGAGCTGGCCCTGCTCGTCATAGGCCGTGCGCTCCATCAAGGCCTGGCCGATGCCCTGCACGATGCCGCCATGGAGCTGGCCCTCGACCAGCATCGGGTTCACCAGCGTGCCGAAATCGTTGACGGTGGTGTAGCGCACGACCGTCGCGACGCCGGTCTCGGGGTCGACCTCGACCTCGGCGACGTGGCAGCCGTTCGGGAAGGCCGACGGCGATTCCTTGTGGGTATGGGCGACGTCGAGGCTTCTGGGCGCCGAGGGGTCGGGCAGGCCCGCCCGCACCCGGGCGGCCAGTTCCAGGAGGCCGACGCCCCGGTCGGTCCCCGCGATGGCGAAGCGGCCGTCGCGGAACTCGATATCGGCGGGGCCGGCCTCCAGAACCGCGGCCGCGGCTTCGCGGCCCTTGGCGATCACGAGGTCGCCGGCCTCGACGAGCGCCGTGCCGCTCGCCATCAGCGATTTCGAGCCGCCGGTGCCGCCGCCGGCGATGAGCTGGTCGCTGTCGCCCTGGACGAGCCGGACCCGGTCGACCGGGATGCCGAGGCGGTCGTGCAGGATCTGGGCGAAGGGCGTGAGGTGGCCCTGGCCGTAATCGAGGGTGCCGGTGACGATCGTCACCGTGCCGTCGGCCTCGAAGCGGATGCCACCCATCTCGTTGGTCGGCGGCGCCGTGATCTCGAGATAATCGCCGATGCCGATGCCGCGCAAGCGGCCGTTCGCCTCGCTCTCGGCGCGCCGCGCGGGAAAGCCGTCCCAGTCGGCAGCCTGCAGCGCCCGGTCGAGCACGGCGGGGAAGTCGCCGCTGTCGTAGGTGAGGCCGGACGGGGCCCGGTACGGCATGTCGGCCGGGCGGATGTGGTTGCGGCGGCGCAAGTCCACCCGGTCGTGACCGGTCTCGGCGGCGGCGGTGTCGATCAGCCGCTCGATGAAGTAGTTGCCCTCCGGCCGCCCGGCGCCGCGATAGGCCCCGATCGGCGTGGTGTTGGTGTAGAGGCACTCCACCGCCACGTCGAAGGCCGGGGTGCGGTACACCCCCACCATGTTGCGGGCGATGTTGACGGTCTGGAACAGGGGCGAGAGCGGGTTGAGGTAGCCGCCCATATTGGCACGGCCCCGGACCCGGAAGGCCAGGAAGCGTCCTTGCGCGTCGAGGGCGAGCTCCGCCGTCACCGCGACGTCGCGGCCGTGATGGTCGGAGAGGAAGCTTTCCGAGCGCAGGTCGGTCCACTTCACCGGCCGGCCGAGGCGCTTCGACGCCTCCAGAAGCGGCAGGTATTCGGGGTAGACCGGCGCCTTCATGCCGAAGGAGCCGCCGACATTGCCGGTGAGCACCCGCACCTTGTCGCGCGGTTGCTTCAGCACGCCGTCCGCCAGGGAATTGCGCAGGCCGAACACGCCCTGCGAGCCGACATGCAGGGTGAAGCGCCCGCTCTCCGGCTCGTAGACGCCGACCGCCGACCGCGGCTCCATCGGGTTGATGACGAGGCGGTTGTTGACGAGGTCGAGGGAGGCGACGTGCGCGGCCTGCGCGAAGGCGGCTTCCGTCGCCGCCTGGTCGCCGGTGCGGAAATCGAGGGCGAGGTTGCCGGGCGCGTCGTCGTGGAGAAGCGGGGCGCCCTCGGCGGCGGCCTCGTCCGGGGTGGTCACGACGGGCAGGTCCTCGATGTCGAGGACGACCGCCTCGGCGGCGTCGCGGGCCTCGGCCAGGGTCTCGGCCACCACCAGGGCGACCGCCTCGCCGACGTAGCGCACCCGGTCGGTGCTGAGCGAGGCCTGGGGCGGCTTGCGCATCGGCGTGCCGTCCTGGTTCTTGAACGGCAGGCCGTTGCCGATCGCCCCGTACCCGTCGAGATCGGCGGCGGTGAGCACGGCCAGCACGCCCGGCATGGCGAGGGCGGCCTCGGCGTCGATACCCCGCAGGATGCCGTGGGCGACCGGGCTTCGCACGAACACGCCGTAGGTCTGGCCGTCGAGGGCGAGGTCGTCGGTGTAGCGGCCCTCGCCCCGCACCAGCACCGGGTCCTCGGCCCGCCGCACGGGCTGGCCGATGCCGAATTTCTGCGGGCTGGCGAAGTCGCGGGCGTCGGGACGGGCGTTCATGCCGGCACTCTCCGGAATTCTTGTCAGCGTGAGCTAGCAACTCGGCCATGGCATGCAAGACGCCGAATGGGCAGGCCACCCCGGCGCGCAGGGCACGGCTCGCGCGCCTGCATGGATCTGCGCTACATCCAGGCCGCACGACATCACGGCTGTCCGGGGAAAGGTGAGGCGCGTCTCGACGATCCTCACGGTCGGCATCGCACGCATGGAGGAGATCCGCCCATGACCGAAGACGCCGCCCTCGCAGCCCTCGCCCCGCTCTTCGAAGAGGTGTTGGGCGAGCCGGTGCCGCTCACGCCCGCACTGACCGCCGAGGACGTCGAGGGCTGGGATTCGACCCGGATGATCGAGCTCGTCATCGCGGTCGAGGCGCGCTTCGGCATCAAGCTCACCACCCGGGAGGTCGACGGGCTGGCGAGCGTCGGCGACCTCGCGGCTCTCATCGCCCGCAAGGCGCCGCGGTGACGGCCGATCTGTCCTGGCTGCCGCCGCCGCCGGCGGATTTCGCCGCGCGTCTCGGCGCGGCCGAGGCGCTGCCGGACCGGGCGGCCTGGGACGCGCTCGCGGGCCTCGCCCGCACCCGCCTCGACCCGGCGCGCACCACCCGGCTCGACCGGGTTCTGCAGCGGCGCTTCCCGGAGGCGTCGCCCGCCGGCCCGCCGACGCGCCTCGCCCTGCTCGGTTCCTCGACGCTGTCCCACCTCGCCGCCGGGATCCGGGTCGGCGCCTTGCGCCGCGACTTACGCGTCACGGTCCACGAGGGCGCCTACGGCCGGTTCGATCGCGAGATCGACGGCGAGGCCCTGCGCGCCCTGCGACCCGACACCGTGCTGCTCGCCCTCGACGCGGACGCTCTTCTGGGACCGACCGGGGACGTCGGCGCAGCGCTCGACCGGCTGAGATCCCTCTGGGCCCGGGCCCGGGCGGCACATGGCTGCACCATCATCCAGCAGACGCTGCTGCCGGCCGCGATCCCGCTGATGGGCGGCAACGAGCACCGGATGCCGGGCTCGCTCGCCGCCCGCACGCAGCGCCTCAACGCCGCCCTGCGGGACGCCGCCGCGGAGGAGGGCGTCGACCTCCTCGCCCTCGACGACGCGGTGGCGCGCCACGGCCTCGACGCCTGGCACGATCCCGCCCTGTGGCTGCGGGCCCGCCAGGCGGTGACGCCGGCCGCCGCCCCGCTCTACGGCGACCTCGTCGCCCGGCTCCTCGGGGCCCGGCTCGGCCGCTCGGCGAAGGCCCTGGTGCTCGACCTCGACGACACGGTGTGGGGCGGCACGATCGGGGAGGACGGGCTCGCCGGCCTCGTCGTCGGGCAGGGCAGCGCGTCGGGCGAATCCTTCCTGGCGCTCCAGGCCTATGCCCGCGATCTGTCGCGCCGCGGCATCGTGCTGGCGGTCTGCTCGAAGAACGATCCCGACATCGCCCGGCGGCCGTTCCTGGAGCATCCCGACATGCTCCTGCGCCTCTCGGACTTCGGTACCTTCGCGGCGAACTGGGACGACAAGGCGACGAACCTCCGGCGCATCGCCGCCGCGCTGCGCCTCGGCCTCGATGCCCTGGTCTTCGTCGACGACAACCCGTTCGAGCGCGCCCTGGTGCGCGAGCACCTGCCGATGGTGGCGGTGCCGGAGGTGCCCGACGAGCCGGCGCTGGTCGCCCGCTGCCTCGCCGATGCCGGCTACTTCGAGGCCGTGGCGCTGACGGCGGAGGATCGCGGGCGGGCGCAGGCCTACGCACGGGACCGCGCCCGGCGCGAGGACGCAGGCGAGCGGGCGACCGACCTCGCCGGCATGCTGGCGGGTCTCGGCATGCGGCTGACCTGGCGGTCCTTCGACGCCGTCGGGCTTCCCCGCATCGTCCAGCTCGTCAACAAGACCAACCAGTTCAACCTGACGACCCGGCGGATGCGCGAGGCCGAGGCCGCGGCGCTGATCTCCGACCCCGCGGTGCTGACGCTGCAACTGCGCCTCGCCGACCGGCTCGCCGATCACGGCATGATCGCCGTCGCGACCGGCCGGCTCGCCGGCGACGACCTCGTGATCGAGACCTGGCTGATGAGCTGCCGGGTGCTCGGGCGGCGGGTGGAGGAGGGGATTCTGGCAATCCTGGCCGCGCAGGCGGTGAGGAGCGGCGCGCGCCGCCTCGTCGGCCTCTACCGGCCGAGCCGGCGCAACGGGATGGTGGCGGACCTCTACCCACGCCTCGGCTTCGCACCCGCGGCACCCGATTCCGACGGGGTGGAGCGCTGGGTGCTCGATCTCGCGACCTACGCCCCGCCCACCGACCTGCCGATGGCGCTGGAGGCGTTCTGAGGCGGCCCGGCCCGCCCGGAGGCGGAGCAGCGAGCGGTGCGCGGCGCGACCCGGCGCCTTGACAGGCAGGGTGCTCCCCGGCACTGGCCGAGAGCCCTTTCGTCCCTCAGCGGCCCCTTTCCCGCCCCATGCTTCCGGCCCTGCTGCCCTCCGAGCCGGTGCTCCTCCCGATCCAGGCCCGCTACGCGGGCGGCGCCGGGCCGGGCGCGCATGAAGGCGAGCACGCGATCACCGCCAACAACCGCTGGTCCCGGGCGCTCCTGACCTTTCGCGACCTGCCGGCGGGGGCCTGGTGCTGCTTCGAAGCCCGCCTCGCCTGGTCGGCCGAGGAGGAGGGGGGGCTCGCCGCCGACTTCGTGCTCGCGGGCTTCGACTTCCTGGCCGGCGACGGGTCGAGCCTCGACGTCGAGCAGGTGCCGGGCCTGTCGCGCACGCTCCTCGATCCCCACAGCGCCTGGATCGCCGGGCCGGGCTGCCAGCCCGCCGGCAGCGAACTCCTGCTCATGTCGCCGGTGCGGGTGGCCTTCGGCGTGCCGCCCCAGGCGCGCGGCCTCGTCCTCACGCTCCGGTCCTGGCGCAACACCGAGGGCGTGACGGTCGCCGAGCCCTGCCTGCGCCCGGTGACGCCGCTGACGCCCGCCCCCTTCCGCAGC
>NZ_JTHF01000264.1 GCF_001043895.1 Methylobacterium indicum | reverse complement strand
ACCGACCTGCTGCGCAGCATTGACCGGGAGCAGGTTCGAAACCACGGCCACGACGGACCGGCGGGAACCCGCCCTGCCGTTGAGCGGTTACATCGATGGATTTTCAGACCCGAGACTCCGCCTTCAGCCCCGCCGGCAGCCGCCGAGCGGGGCGTTTTTTTTCGATTGGACCTACGCTGCCAGGGCGGCCGAATCGACGGACGTCGCAGGGGCCAGCCAAGCGCTCAGTGTGCCGCGGTCGGGCGCGGTCTCGACCACGAGCGTCACTGTGTCTTCACAGCCTGCCCAAAGCGCCGAAGGTACTACCGCGTCCCCCGTCGTCCAGCGCCAGCTGCCATCCTGCACGAAGGAGAAGCCAGTCTTCAGCGCGGCACTGTCCATCGGCAGGGCGCGGATCACGCCATGGCCGTCGATCACCGAAATGCCCTGCACAGGCACACCGAGACGCCGCCCGTCGCCCGCGCCAACCCGCACCCGCTCAGGTACGAAGTGGCGCGACACGAGCCGCACGTCCTGCACCCCAGCCGGCAGGACGAAGCGCGCCGTCGTCCCATTACGCTCCGGCCGGATCGCCACGCCGTCCGCGACAACGTGGAGGTCATCCTCGTTGGTCAGGGTCCAGCCCAGCGCCTGGGCGCGGGCGATTAACCGGGTGCGAACAGCGTCGACGATCGGCCCGTCCTGCACCAGCGGCAGGCAGAAATCGTCCAGGGTAAGTGGGGCGAAGTCCGGGTGGAGCGTCATATGCTCGGCGGCGTTCTCGAAGCCGGCACGCACGCCGGTATCGAGGAAGCTCTCAGCTGGCAGCCCCTCAGCCAAGAGAATGTCGTGGCTGTCGAGCTCGACATGCAAGTAGGTGACTACCTCGACAGGCACTTGAGCAACGGTAGCATCGTTGAGGAGGTGCTTAACTGGAATCAGGACGTCGTCGAGAACGCTCACGCGCACGGAGTGGTCGGGTGAAAGCCAAAGGTCGCGGCTCGGAAGGCCTAAGCCGAATGCGTTCGCAAGGATACGGACCGGCCAAATGGCTTCCGGGCGGGGATGGCGGAAGCAGTTGAGGGAGCGGCGACCGATCCAGCGGATGGGCCGAACCTCGCCGGAGGCCGTGACGACGAGATCGCCTACGCGCAAAGTCTCAATCTCGACCTCCCTCGGGGTACCGTCAAAGGAGGCGCGAATTCGCGTTCCGCTGGCATAACAGAGGGTGACGGCCTGATCGTCGAAGCGTAAAGTCTGGAAGTTTGACAATTTATCCTGCACACCAACCGGTCGCGCGGATAAATCAGAGCTGGCAATGCGCGTCACTACTGTCGATCCGTTAGCCTGGACGATAGAATAGTCAGCTCTATTGCCCAATAAAACTGCAGTATTAGTCCCGCCGCCGCCATCTATGGTATTATCTTTTCCAACGTTGACAGTGCATATGTCATCGCCCGATCCGCAAACAACATTCTCGATATATGTCTTATCGTATATTGCAATATTATTCTTCAAACCGAGAGCGCTGCTGTAAGTGCCGGAATTTAAGTTCAGAGTTGCGGATTGGCCACTCTGGGATAAATCAAGGGCATTCCCCTTCGCTGCCGTGCCATAGACAGTGATGACCGGTTTAGTATTGGTTGCGAAGTCGAAATAAGGCTTGAGGCTGCCGGTGATCGTAGTGTTGTACCCAAATGTCTGAGCTGCATTGAGCGGCCCGTTCGTCTGGATTCCATAAAGACGCTGGACCGCATCAATATCGACTGGCATCCAAGTGGTTGGTACAGACGCAACCCCACCTGTCGTCCAATCAGTTGGTCCGAAAGGACTTGCATACGACGTCTTGTCGCTGGGGCCGAAATACGACATGATTGAGGAAATTTGGTTGTCATATGGACCAAGTTGTTGGGCCGGGGTGTTGGTGTTGTTGTAAGGACCGCCGTGTCCAAGTCCGAGGGCGTGACCCTCTTCATGTAGCGTCGTGTGAACGCCGTAGCCACCGTTCTGGTAGTCACCAAGTGATCCATGACCGCCGGTAGCCGTCGGACCCTCGGCAACGTTCCGAATGTCCATCGAAATCTTGACGTTGTTCCCGACCGGTGTCGCGATCGTACTAGAGCCGACGGGCGTAGGTGCGCCCTCTCCGGTCATCACCGCCTTTCCGTTCGTGTTTCGCTCGAATGTGATGTTGGCCGCATCAGCTGAGGTAGTCTGCTGGAATGAGATATTTGCGACCGCAGACCACATATCGAGTCCAGAGGACAACGAAGCCTGCTCGCTAGCACTCCAGTTCGAGCTTGGGGCAAAATAGTAGTTCAGAGTACCGCCGGACGTCCCAGCCGAGCTAGCTGCGCCCCAGTGGAATTGGGTGGACGTCGTACTGTAAGTATCTGGCGTATCACCTTTCCATGCCTCGAACGCTTGGCCAGCCAATGTTCCATTGGCGCTCACGCCCGAGAGGAATGAAACTTCCTGCTCACGAGTAGACGCAGAAGCGTTCGCCATTTGCCTATCTCAACAAAAGTTATTCTACGTTGTGCGCCACCTCAGATTCAGCAGGTCATGTTTCGACCAAGCCAACAATGAAGGGCACCCTATCCCCGCTACCAGTTCGAGGGAATTTTTTCCCGACGCAGCGTCCCAAAAACGTGCACTGCCGTCTCATGGCCTATCAAGTTGCGCACAAAAAGTTAGGTGTTGCATAGACGGTACGGATCGCGGCTTCCATGCTCCATAGCTACCCAAAGACGCATGACAGTTTCTGGTAGGCGTGCTCGACCGGGAGAAGTCCGGGGCGCTGATGGCGGCGATGGACGCCTGCAACAGCCGGTTCGGGCGCGGCGCCGTGGTGCCGGCTCGGGCGGGTCTGGTCGAAAAGCGCACCTGGTCGACGAAGTTCGAGATGCGCTCGCCGCGGTTCACGACGCGGTTGAGCGAGGTGCCGCGTGTATCGGCGGGGCTGTAAGCATGCCCGCTGCCGATTGTTTGCGAACAATTATCACGACTATCCGTATTCTCCGCCCTTATATAAGTTTGTGATTTACCAAATTAATTGCCAGATTTTACAAATTAAATGCAATATGAAAATCGTATGAGCTATTAAATAAAATATTCTATATGACGCGGGTCGATCATGAAGCTGTGTTAAAATATCCAGCTTGCATGATCATAAATCTTGGTTCAAAACTTCCATCATCTTTAGCTTTCATACCATTGAATATAATTTCAACGCAGCATTCTGTCTGACGGACGATTCCTTTATGATAAGTTGTTTCGTAAGTGGCTTTGGACCATATGACGAACTTCTTTTTCCGCTGTTTAAATAGCGCAAGGTCGTTGCCGTAAATTGCAACTTCAGGGCTTAGGACAGATATTCCCGGGCCGACAACACCGCCTGTAGAGGGGGCTTCCAAATCTTTATGCGGCAACTTAGCGTCTAGATCTAAAACACTAGAAATTATGGACGTATTCACGTTAATAGCTGGGCTACGTCCAGAGTTAATCCATGCAATATTGAACGTTATTGTCTCTTCGTGTATTTTTCCATATATTTCTGTGTTGCGAGTGGGCGCTATATTTATATTCATGAATGACAGCCATGCTCGTTCTGCGCCAACGGCATCCATGGCAGCTTGCGCCGCTATGGCTGCCGCCTTGTTTGCGCGCGCTGTGAAGCCTAATGTGACCACAACGAAAGCGACGCCGAGGGCGCCAATCACAGTTTGAGCGAGATTGTATTGCAAAGCCTCTTCAGCAGCATTTGCAACACGACGTTGAGTGCAAAGATCGGCCTCGGGCTGGTCTTTGGGCTTCCCGCAATCTGGCTCATAAATTTTGGTCTGAGCCGTACCTTGATCGGCAGTCTTCGTTTGGACGGATTGAACAACAATCCCGGTCTGAAACGATCCGGGTTTTTTCTCTTCGGACTGGGTGTTTTGCTGCTGGTTGTTGCTGTGCTGGTCGTTCCCTTGAGCTTGAGCGCATGCAAAGCCAGACAGCAGGATGAGAAGGGCCGAGACAGCCAAAAACTTTCGGTCTATCATTCTTTGTCCATCGGTTGGGTCGCATCTCCGATGGTGCACGAAGCCGGGCCGCTTGCACAAGCGCCCGGCTTCATTTTTTCAACCTACGATTTGCGGTCGTCTGCCGGCCCGGCAGATCAGACTGTCGCCAGCAGCACCGCCGTCTTGACCGCGTTCCGCTGCTGCGGCCCGGTCACACCCTCCCGCGCCAGCACCTCGACCGCGTAGGCGTGCGCCATGACGGCCGCGGCGACGTCGATGCTGCCCTTGCCGACCTCGACCGCCACCGGCTTCGACGGGTCCGCGAGATAGGCGGAGATCGCCGCGTCGAGCGCGTCGTCGGTGAGGAGCTTCGCTCGGTAGGCCTCGCCGCCCGTTACTTTTTGAACTCCCAGATCGGTAT
>NZ_JTHF01000263.1 GCF_001043895.1 Methylobacterium indicum | reverse complement strand
CGCCTCTGGCAGAGCCGTACAATGTATTGCCTCTGATGATGTTGTCGTTTGCGTAGTATGTCGTTGCGCCGTTTACGTAAGTGCTAAGGTATATACCGCGCCAATCTTGGGATGATCCGGCCCATTTGTAGAGTAGATTGCTCGTAATGAAGCCCTGTTGAGCGCCGTAAATCGCAATGGCTGTCGAGAATGTATTGAAATGATTGTTCGAAATGAAGAAGCCGGGATAACCCTTGGCATCGGGCCAAACGATGCCCTGATCAACGGCGACGCCCGTGTTGTCCGTCCAGTGCAGCCCTTCGCAATCGCCGCTTACGTAGCCGACGTAGCGAGCTAAGAAAACGTTGACGCTGGAGATTTTGCCATCCGAGCAGCCACCGCCACTCTCGCCCGTGATGCTGATCGCGGCGCCCATATTGGCGCTCGGGAAAGATGTGACGCCGCCGAAATCCTTGCCGCGGATATGGATACCGTGAAAATCGAAACCCCAGATATTATAGGCGTCGATCCCCTTGCTCCAATACGTGGAGTTGTTGCCGACGCCGGCAATCTCGACGTTTGTGATGCGCGGGCCCTTGAAGATGTTCGAGGGAGCGGCCCCGTAACGTAGGGTGATCGCGGCGTTACCGTTGACCTGATCGACGGAGGTCGTCAGCGTCAGGCCGTCGATCGTGACCGGTCGCAGCGCGTCGCCCGGCGACAGGGAGATGCCGGCCGCACCCGCCGCCGCCGACGTAAACACGACTTGGCTGACGCCCGGCCCGTCGCCC
>NZ_JTHF01000262.1 GCF_001043895.1 Methylobacterium indicum | reverse complement strand
CGACAAGCTCGTCATCGCCGGGAAGGACGTCACCTCGACCTGCGGCGACAGCCTCGCGAACATGGTCCAGGGCCGGCGCACCTCGTTCGACTTCACCTCTAGCGACGGCACCACGATCAGCTTCAGCGGCACCGGCATGCCGCAGGACCGCCAGGAGGAGGTCGGCGTCGACGCGCTCCAGCCGGTCAGCGCCGTGATTCTGACCGTGAAGGGCAGCGACGGCGGTATCACCCGCGACACGCTGATGACCGTCGGCTCCTGCCGGTTCCCCGCTTCCCCGCCCGGCCGCTCGGTCGTCGCCTGCTCGGCCGACACCCAGCGCGGCCATTTCGAGGGGACCTTCACGACGGTGAGCGACGGGACTGGCAAGGATACCGCGCCCAAGGAGACAGGTGCGAAGGAGCCTGGGGCGAAGTAGGACGCGCCGGCTTCACCTGATCTCGATCCTGCGACGAGGGGCGAGCTGTCCGGCGCTGCCGGGCGGCGACCGCCGTTCATTGGCGGGCCGCAGCGCATGCCCTGCCGTGCTCGGCCGGCGAAGCCGCGCTCTCGACCGTGCCGCGATGCCCGATCGGCGCCACCCGGAGCCGTCGGTCTTTGGATCATCCCTACCGTAACGGAGCCGGCTCTACCGCCCTGCAGGTCTTGCGCTCCGTAGGCTTTGCCGCAAGGACAAATGAGTCCTGCTGTCTCGGCCGTGTGATCTCTCCCGATCTAACGATATTGCAAATGCTCGGCGAATTTCTTATGTCATCAAAGTGAGGCATTTCGTTGCTAAAGCCTCTTTCCGAAAGACGTCGGGCAAAAGCAACGTTATTTAGGGGTCAGGATTGCGCATGAAAGATAATTTTATGTAATTTTTACTTTTTGGGATATTTTGTGTGGGGATTTGACTCTAAAAATATCACATTAAGTCATAAAAAGATAAATATTGAATAACGTATAACAACATTTCAATAAGATATTTGTTCAATCGCGGCTCTTTTGCTCGGCAGGTTGCTGAAAACAGTTTAATTATTTAGATGTATGTAGCCAAATTGCAACATACCCTGAAGTTATTGCCGGCCGCTGGCTGAACGCGTGACCAAGGGTTTCATAGGCCGGACATTCGCGGGGCTCAAACCGCGGCGATGATCTCGGCACCGCTTATCCTCGACGAAAGGCCGTACAGGCCATTCGCATGACACGGCGCGTGACCGGACCAGACACG
>NZ_JTHF01000261.1 GCF_001043895.1 Methylobacterium indicum | reverse complement strand
GGAGATCCGGGATCCAGCACAAGATGTGCCGCGAAGCGGCTCAGCAGACTGTACCGTTGCAGGAAGTCGGTCGCTTCGCGAAGTTTTACCGCTGGATCCCGGATCTCCCTCCGCTAACGCGTCAGTCGTCCGGGAAAGGGTCGAACCCTCGTGGAACGCCAGCACACCGGCACGCACGTGTGCCGAGTCGCGCGCCGTGGGTTTTGCGAACGGACGCTGCTCTACTCCATTGATCATCAAGAACTTACCCGACGAACCAGTACTCGCCTCGTCGGATGAGTGCTCTGGCGGAAGCGACTCAGCCCGGCGGAATCACGTCGATCTGGATTCCGCTGTAATACGCCGCCAGGTTGGCGATGTCGGCATCCGACAGGTCCTGGGCGGCGACCGACATCACCTCGTTCTTGCGCGTCCCGGTACGGAACTCGGTCAGCGCCTTGACGAGGTAGGGCTCGACCTGGCCGGCGAGGTTCGGCGCGTCGGGAAGCTTCGAGAGGCCGTCGAGACCGTGGCAGGCCTGGCAGGCGATCGCCTTGGCGCGGCCGGCCTTGGCATCGCCGGCGGCGGCCGGGACGGTGGCGGCGGCGAGCAGCAGGAGGGCGAGGGCGCGGGTCATGGGCGTCTCCTTGAGATGGAAGCGGGGTGGCCCTCCGGCCGCCCCGCTCCGAAAAACCTACTTCTCGTAGGAGATGCGGTAGATCGCGCCGGCCGTGTCGTCGGAGACCAGCAGCGAGCCGTCGGGCAGGGTCGCGACGTCGACCGGGCGGCCGAGATACTCGCCGCCCTCGGTCAGCCAGCCCTCGGCGAAGGGCTCGGGCTTGCCGGCGCTGCCGTCCTTGTTGACCGGCACGAACATCACCCGGGCGCCGATCGGCGTGGTGCGGTTCCAGGAGCCGTGCTCGGCGGTGAAGATGCCGCCGCGATATTTTTCCGGGAACGACTTGCCCTTGTAGACGATCATGCCGAGATCGGCGGCGTGGGGTGGGAGTTCCGCCTTGGGCGCCACGACGTCGGCCGGGACCTTGTCGTCCTTGTACTCGACGGTGCGGACGGCGCCGCCGCCGAACCACGGGAAGCCGAAATTCTGGCCGGGCTTGGTGATCTGGTTCAGCTCGCCGGGCGGCTGGTCGTCGCCCATGCCGTCGACCTGGTTGTCGGTGAACCACAGGGTCTTGTCGGGGGCAAAGTCCATGCCGACCGAGTTGCGGATGCCGGTGGCGTAGACCTCCCGGTTCTTGCCGTCGGCATCCATGCGGATGATGCCGCCGATGCCGGTCTTGGCGTAGAGGTCGGACTTCTCCTTCGGCGGCACGTTGAACGGCTGGCCGAGGGAGACGTAGAGCTTGCCGTCCGGCCCGATGCGGCACATCCGGGCGGTGTGGTTGTAGCTTTCCTCGGACGGCGGAATCAGCTCGCCCTGCTTGACCACCACGACGGCCGGGCCGTCCGTGCCCTCGTAGAAGAACTCGGCAGCCGGGAAGGCCAGGATGCGGTTCTGCTCCACCACCGTCAGCACGCCGTCGCGGGAGAAGCAGACGCCGTTCGGGATCTTGAAGTCGACGCCCGGCGCGTAGACCTTCACCTCGTCGGCGACGCGGTCCTTGTCGCGATCGGTGACGGTGTACATCTTGGACTTGCGGGTGCCGACGAAGACCACGCCGGCATTCGGGCCGACCGCCATCGAGCGGGCGTCCGGCACCACGGCGTAGAGCTCGATCTTGAACCCGTCCGGGACCTTGATCTTCTGGAGCGTCTTGTTGATCGCGTCGGCGCGCCGGCCGGTCTGCGGGATCGGTGCCGGCTCGGCGACGCCGGTCTGCTTGAAGCTGCCGAGTTTCTCCAGGTTGTCGACCTTGGCCTTGGTGTCGCCGGCGGTCGTGTCCTGGGCAAGGGCGGCGCTCGCGAGGGAGACGCCGGCGGCGAGCGCCAGCAGGAAGGGCTTCATCGGGATTTCCTCCGGATCTCGGCCGTTGCGGCGTGGCCGAGCTTGTTGCCCGCCATGTATGCCGGGAGGTCTGACAGGCGGCAAGCGGAGCAGGCAGCCTATCCCGTTCACGCCGCCGTGATCAGGTACGGGGATCAGCCGCGCAGGGCCGGCGGCAGCACCCGGTCGAAGCCCGTCACCGCCTCGTAGGCGGCAGCGATGGCCAGCAGTTCCGCCTCGCCGCGGTTCGGGGCGATGAGCTGGAGGCCCATCGGCAGGCCCGCGGCGTTGAAGCCGGCCGGCAGGCTGATCACCGGACAGCCCGAGAGCGTGCCGGGCACCACCACCTCCATCCAGCGGTGATAGGTGTCCATGGCGCGCCCGCCGACCTCCCGCGGCCAGGTCTCCTCGGCGGCGAACGGGAAGACCTGGGCGGCGGGCATCGCCAGCACGTCGAAGCGCGTGAACAATTCGCGCACGCAGTGGTACCAGGCGGTGCGGGTGACGCTGGCAGCGTGGACGTCGAAGGCCGAGAGCCCCTGGCCCTGCTCGACCTCCCAGATCGCCTCCGGCCGCATCAGGGCGCGCGTTTCCGGGTCGCGCCAATGGACCGCGAGGGTCGCGCCGATGATCCATTGGCGCAGCCGGGTCCAGCTCTTCCAGATCGCCTCCGGGTCGAAGGCCGGCAGTACCGGCTCCACCGCCGCGCCCTCGCCCGACAACACCCGCAGGGCGTCCTCGCAGAGGTCGAGCACGCCGGGCTCGAACGGCAGGTGGCCCCCGAAATCGCCGATCCAGCCGATCCGCAGGCCCTTCAGCTCCCGGGGACGCGGCGCCGCGAAGGCGGCGGGGTCCTCCCGGAAAGCGGTCGGCGTGCGGGGATCGTACCCGGCCTGGACCGAGAGGAGCAGGCCGAGATCCTCGGTGCAGCGCGCCATCGGCCCGAGCACCCCGAGCTGGGGCAGGAAGACCTCCTCGGTGCTGTTCGGGATGCGCCCGGCGGCGGGGCGCAGGCCCAGCACGTTGTTCCAGGCGGCGGGATTGCGCAGGGAGCCGCCATGGTCGCTGCCGTCCGCAAGGGGCACCATCCGCATGGCGAGCGCCACCCCGGCGCCGCCGCTCGATCCGCCCCCGGCCTTGCGCGGATCGTAGGCGTTGCGGGTCGGGCCGAAGACCGGGTTGGTGCTGTGCGAGCCGAGGCCGAATTCCGGCACGTTGGTCTTGCCGATGAGCAGCGCGCCCGCCGCTCGGAGGCGGGCGACGTGGAGCGCGTCCACCTCCGGCACGGTGTCGCGGAAGAGCGGCGAGCCGTGGGTGGTGCGGATGCCGGCGGTGGGCGAGAGGTCCTTGACCGCGTGCGGCAGGCCGTGGAGCGGCCCGCGCGGACCCCGCTCCTTGAGCTCCCGGTCGGCGGCCTCGGCCTCGGCGAGGAGCGCGTCGGGGTCGCGCAGGGACACGATGGCGTTCACCGCCGGGTTGTGGCGGGCGATCTGGTCGAGATGGGCCTGCATCACCTCCCGGGCCGAGACGGCCCGGTCGCGGATGGCCCGCGCGAGGTCGGTGGCACGCATCGTCACGAGATCGGTGGAGGGCATCGCGGGGTCCTGGCTCGGCGTCGCATCAAGCGGAGCACGGCGACCGGGTCCGGACAAGCGCGGCGGCGTCGGGCGGGCACGCCGTCCCGCGCATATCGCCCCGCCTTTCTCGCCGCCGCCGACGGGCCTCAGGCCCGCAGCCGCCCGTCGTGGATCGCACTGGCGACGAGCACCCCCGCCGCTCCCGCGTCGTCGAGGGCCGGCAGATCCTCCGGGCCGCGCAAGCCCCCGGCGGCGTAGAACGCGACATGCGGCGCCCGCGCCTTGAGCGCCCGCAATCCCGCGAGGTCCGGTCCGGCGCCGCTGCCGACGCGCGCGAGCGTCATCACGATCACCTCCGGCGGCCAGGCGGACGCATCCTCGTGCAGGATCGCGGGCCCCATCGGAGCCCCGTCCCGGCTGTCGAGGGACAGGACCGCCCGGTCGCCGATGCGGCGCACCAGGGCGTCGTCGGCCTGGCTTTCGCTGCCGAGCACCGGCCGGCCGAGGCCGGAGGCCAGGAAGGCCGCCACGCCCGCCTCGCTGGAGAACCCCGCATCGACCCACAGCTCGATCCCCGGGCAGGCGGCGCGGATCGCCCGGAGCGCGCCGAGGTCGGGCGGCACGCCGTCCACGATCGCGTCGAGATCGGCGACGTAGAGCCGCCGCGCCGGCCAGGCGCCGAGGAGGCCCCGGGCCACGTCGGCCGGGGCGGAGCCGGGGCTGAGCGGCGTCACGATCGGCGCGTAGGCGTCGCGGTCGCCGGCCCGGGCCCGCACGACGAGGCCGCCGCGCAGGTCGAGGACCGGCACCACCTCGGTCCGGGTTGCGGAAGGAGCGCCGCTCATGCGACCCGGGCCCGACGCGCCGTGACCGGGACCCGACCGTGACTGATTCCCATTCCTCCGCCCCTTCCGTTTCTCCGCGCGAGCGCATCATCGGCTGGGACTTCGGCGGGGTCCATGTCAAGGCGGCCCTGGTCGAGGGGGGCCGGGTGCAGGCGGTGGTGCAGGTGCCGTGCCCGCTCTGGAACGGCCTGCCGGCGCTGGACGATTCGGTCGCCGCGCTGCCGGGCTGGGCGCGCGAGCCGGCGCACCACGCCGTGACGATGACCGGCGAGTTGACCGATTGCTTTTCCGACCGCGCCGACGGGGTGACGCAGATCGCCGGCTGGGCCGCCGCGCACCTGCCCGGCACGGTCGCGGTCTATGCCGGGCGCGCCGGCTTCGTGGCACCCGAGGAGGCCGGGGCGAAGGCGCCCGACGTCGCCAGCGCCAACTGGCACGCCACCGCAGCCCTCGTCGGACGCCTCCGGCCGGCGGCCCTCCTGGTCGATCTCGGCTCGACCACCGGCGACCTGATCCCGATCCGCGACGGGCAGCCCTGGGCGGTCGGCTACAGCGATGCCGAGCGGCTGGAGACCGGCGAACTGGTCTATACCGGGGTCGTGCGAACCCCGCTCCTGGCGCTCAGCCCGGCCGTGCCGTTCCGCGGCCGCCGCACCGCCCTGATGGCCGAGTGCTTCGCCACCACCGGGGACGCCTACCGGCTGCTCCGCGACCTGCCGGAGGCGGAGGACCAGCAGGACACCGCCGACCTCAAGGGCAAGTCCATCCCGGAGACCGAGATCCGGCTCGCGCGGATGATCGGGCGCGACCGCCACGAGGGCTCCGCCGCCGACTGGGTCCGCCTCGCGGGGGTCTTCGCGGAGGCGCAGCTGCGGCTCCTGCACGATGCCGCCGCCACGATCCTGTCCCGCGGCGAGCTGCCGGAGGAGGCGCCGGTCGTGATCTGCGGCGCCGGCCGCTTCGTCGCCGCGCGCCTCGCCGCCCGTCTCGGCCGGCCGGCCGAGGAGCTGAGCGACCTCCTGGCGCCCCGTCTGGCTCCGGAGGCCGGCGCCTTCGCGTCGACCTGCGGCCCGGCGGTCGCCGTGGCGCTGCTTGCCGCCGACCCGCCCGCCCGGGCGGGGTGAGAGGGACTCAGCGCCGGGCGTCCCCGGAAGCATCGTCGCGGGCGGAATGCCAGGGCGTGCTGATCGGGCTGTCGACGAGGAGCAGCAGGGTGCGGCGCAGGAGCTGGTCGCGGGCCTCGGCACCGCCCGCGGGGCAGGCGCCGTTCAGCCGCGCGTCGAGCTCCGGGGTGGTGCCGAGGAAGCCCATGTTCCAGCCCGGGAAACGCCGCTCGGCGACGACATCCATCTCGATCACCGCCAGGGTGTGGTGGCGCCGGTCGACCAGGATCGACTCGAAGATCGGCTGCACGGCGGAGCGCCGCCCCTCCAGCACCTGGAAGAAGCCGAGCCCGGTATAGACCAGCACGCCGGTCACCTCCGCCCGACGGTTGCGCTCCCGGGCGACCGCCAGCAGAGAGGCGATGTGGCCCTGTCCCAGCATCGTCTCCATCGGATGAGCGGCCGTGCTCTTGTAGACGATGCGGAAGACGTCGCCTGACATCCATTCCCCCCGGGCAGCGGAAGAGACGGCATACCCTGAAAAGAACGGACAGCGATAGCGCTCCGGCGTGCGCTCGAAGGATTTGATGCCGATCCGGTGGGCCGAAACAGAATTACCCACCGGTCCCACTCGCCCTGCATTCCGCCGTTGCCCGCGACATCGCTGCAGCAGGCACGATCGCGATGCCGCCGGCGCCGTGTCGGCGCGTTCAACTGCGCCAGCGCAGCTCCCGCGGCTCCAGCGGATTGACGAAGGGCGCCGCCGCCTCGCGCGCCCGCAGGAACTCGCGCTTGAGGCTGAAGTACCATTGCGACTGCACGTCGCTCTCGCCCATCAGCACCATCGCGGGCTTCCGGTCGAGGCCGCGCTGGGCGATCTGGAGCACGTCCCGGTCCTGGCCGAGGAACTGGCGCATCAGCGGCCGGGCGACGGGCTTGAGCAGGTTGAGGGCCGGGATGTTCCAGTACATCGCGTTGATGAGCGCGGTGCGCCCGTTCGCCAGCGGCGCGGCGAAGGTGTAGTTCGCCAGCCGCTTCTCGCCGGCGGTGATCCGCTCCAGCCGCACGCCCGGCAGCCGGAACTCGATCTCGACCTCCGGAATCGAGCCGAGCAGGCGATAGGCGAGGGAGGCGGTCTTGGCCGTGTGGCTCGTCATGGTGAAGCCGAAGGGCGAGGGCGCGAAGTGCTTCACCTTCTCCTTCATGGTCTTCGAGGGGCGCCACCACCAGGAATCGTGCACGTAGGCGACGTGGGCCGGATCGACGAAGCTCAGCGCCACGAGGTCGAACGAGGCCTCGACCTCCAGGATCTCGACCAGCTGCCCGCAATAGTCGAACTCGACCTCCGGGATCGGCGGCGCCGCCTCGGGGCTGGCATGCGCCGGGTTGGCGCTGGTATGGACCCAGATCAGGCCGGACTTCTCCGCCACCGCGAAGCGGGCGAGGCGGACGGACGCGAAGTTCGCGTCGTCCCGGCGGGCGAGCGCCGGGATCGCCGCGCAGGCGCCGTCGGGCCGGAACTGCCAGCCGTGGAACGGGCAGACGAGGTTGCCGTCGACGATGCGGCCGGCCGAGAGCGCCATGCCGCGATGCGGGCAGCGGTCGCGCAGCGCGAACAGCGCGCCCGACTCCTCGCGCCCGACCACCACGGCCTCCTCGCCGAGGCTCACCGACCGCATGCCGCCGGGCCGGACGCTGCGGCTCTCGCCGACGCAGTACCAGACGTCGTCGAGCGCCCGGCGTATCGGATCCCCTGTCATGCCGCTCCCACGCATTCCCGTCGCGGCCGGCGCCACGCGCCCGGCCCGCCATCCGGCCCGTCCTTAGCCCATCCCGCGGCGGCATGCAGCGCCGGGATGGTCGCGGCGCCAGCTTCACGGACGAGCCTCACGGAACGGTGAGCGGGGCCGTTCGTTACCGTGCCGCAGGGCCGAGCGCGCCCGCCCTCCGCCCGCGTGGGTGCGGGCAGCGCCCCACGAGCCCCAGACGGAGAACGACACGATGAGCCTGCTCGGGACGATCGTCAGCAAGATCCTGCACCCCTTCGGCGGCGGCGACGCCCAGGCGCAGACGTCGGGGGATGCGCCCAAGACCGATACGTCCTCGGCGGGCGGAGCGCTCGGCGGCGGCTCGGACGCGGCATCCGGCGGCACGGTGCCGAAGGTCGACGGCAAGGTCGATGTCGAGGCGGTGCTCAACGACCTCGCCGGAAAGGCCGGCCAGCCGCTGAACTGGCGCACCTCGATCGTCGACCTGATGAAGCTGCTCCACCTCGACAGCAGCCTGTCGGCCCGCAAGGAACTCGCCAAGGAGCTGAACTACACCGGCGACACCGAGGATTCGGCCACGATGAACGTGTGGCTGCACAAGCAGGTCATCAAGAAGCTCGAGGAGAACGGCGGCAAGGTGCCGGACGACCTCAAGGATTGATGCCGGAACGAGATTCCGCTCGCCCGCGACGCGGGTGGGCAGAACAGGACGGGGCCCGTTCCGGCGAGGAGCGGGCCCTTCTCGTGGGTGGGTGCCTCAGCGTCCGGTGCGCACCCGGGTCCAGAGCCGCGTCACCAGCCGCTGGGTGCGGTCGTCGTAGGCGGTGTTGGTGAACAGCCGCCGGAACGTCGCCTCGTCCGGGTAGATGCCGGGATCGGCCAGGATCTCCGGCTTGACCAGGGCCTTGGCGGCCAGGTTTCCGCTCGCGTAGGACACGAAGTTGGTGTTGGCCGCCGCCACCTCGGGCCGCATCATGAAGTCGATGAAGGCGTGGGCCTCCGCCGCGTGGGGGGCGTCCTTCGGAATCGCGAAGGAATCGAACCACATCAGCGCGCCCTGCTGCGGGATGACGTAGGCGATGTCGACGTCGTTCTTGGCCTCGCGGGCCCGGCGGCGGGCCTGCAGCACGTCGCCGGAATAGCCGACCGACAGGCAGACGTCGCCGTTGGCGAGCTGGTTGATGTATTCCGAGGAGTGGAACTTCTGCACCGCGCCGCGGATGCGGAACAGCGCGTCGCCCGCCTTCTCGAGATCGTCGACCCGCCGCGTGTCGGGCTTCAGCCCGAGGGCCTGGAGCACGCTCGGAAAGATGTCCTCGGGTGCGTCCAGTATCGTGACGCCGCAATCCTTGAGCTTGGCGACGAGCTCGGGGCGCAGGACGATGTCCCAGGTGTTGAGCGGCTGGTTCGCCCCCAGGCGGGCGCGCACCAGGGCGGTGTTCATGCCGATGCCGGTGGTGCCCCACATGTAGTCGACGGCGTAGGCGTTGCCCGGATCGTAGACCGCGAGCCGCGCCGTCACCTCGGGCCAGGCGTTCTTCAGGTTCGGCAGCTTGGCCTTGTCGAGGGGCTGGAAGACGCCCGCCTTGATCAGGCGCTGCAGGAACGGGCCGGACGGCACCACGATGTCGTAGCCCGAGCGGCCGGCGAGCAGCTTGGTCTCGACGATCTCGTTGGTGTCGTAGGTGTCGTACACCACCTTGATGCCGGTCTCGCGCGTGAAGGCGTCGAGCATCTGGGGGTCGATGTAGTCCGACCAGTTGTAGACGTTGACGACCCGCTCCGGCGCGGCCGCCGCGGAGCCGACGGACCCCGCCGCGAGGGCGAGGAGGCAGGCCGAGGCCCGCAGGAAACCGCGCCGGAGCAGCCGCATCGGTCAGGCTCCGGTCGCGGCGATGATCGAGATCTCGACCTTGTATTGCGGGGCGGCGAGCTTGGCCTCGACGGTGGCGCGGGCCGGGGTGTGGCCGGCGGCGACCCAGCCGTCCCAGGCGCGGTTCATCTCGGCGAAGGTCGACATGTCGGCGAGGTAGATCGTGGCCGAGAGGAGCCGGGTCTTGTCGCTGCCGACGCTGGCGAGCAGTGCGTCGATCTGGGCCAGGATGTCCTTGGTCTGCGCCTCGACGCCCTCGCCGTTCGAGACGTTGTCCGCGACCTGCCCGGCCAGGTAGGCGGTGCCGTGATGGACCACAGCCTGGCTCATCCGGGGGCCGGTCTCGAAACGCGTGATGGTCATCGGGTTCTCCACGAGGCTTCCGTAGCGCTCCGGCGCCTTGTGCCGCCGAAGGCGGGGCCGCGTAAAGGGCCCTCGCGGCGAAGGACGGGCGACGGCCGGGGCGAGGGCGGGAACTGAGCGGGAACTGGGCGAGGGCAGGAAATGCCGAACGGTCACGTCGTCCGGCGCAACCTCGGCCCGACCCGTGCGTTTCATCAGCATAGAAGCGGAGCCGAAGGGCAGCCCCCATGCTTGCGATCCTGTGGACCATCATCATCGGCTTCGTCGCCGGTGTCATCGCCAAGTTCATCATGCCCGGCACGGCCAATGAGCCGAGCGGCTTCATCATGACGACGCTGCTCGGCATCGTCGGCGCCTTCGTGGCGACCTTCCTCGGACAGGTCACCGGCTGGTACCCGCCCAACGAGGGCGCCGGCCTGATTGCCTCGGTCGTCGGCGCGGTCGTCGTGCTCGCGATCTTCGGCTTCATCCAGGGCCGTCGCCGCACCACCGTGCTCTGAGTGAATCGAAGGCCGGCGGCAGCCGGCCTCGACCCGAAACGAGAAAGGCCCGTACCGGGATGCCGGTACGGGCCTTTCTCGTCTCTAGGGTGCAGGCGAACGATCCAAGGGAAACCAAATGACCCGACGGAGATCCGGGGCGCCCGCAGGGACGCCCCGGATCGGTCGTTCGTCAGATGCGGGCCGGGCTGCGTCCGCTGTCGTTCATCAGCGACTTCGCGGCGCAATGGCCGGTGGCGCCGCGGATCGCCAGGAGCGAGCCGGCGACCAGGGCCGCGAGGCTCAGGAACTTGTTCGGCCGGGGCTGGGCCGCCGCCGCGGCGAGGCCGAGGCCGAGCACGACCGAGATGGCCCGCTCCTTGGTGGTCAGGTTGCGCTCGCCGCTGAAGACGTCGTGAATCAGGTCGCTGGCCATGGTGGCTCCGTCAGGCTGGGGCGCGGAGGATTTCCGCTGCGTCGCGGTGCGAACGCGGGCGGAGGCCGGACGTTCCCGCTCGACCGCCTCCGTGGGTGCCTCTCCCCGGCTGGATCGCGGCGTCAATCACGCCTGCTGCTGCATCTCGGCGTGAATCCGGTCGTCGATCTCCCGGGCGCGGACGGCCGCGGGCCGGTCGACGAGACGGGCCACGTAGGCCTCGTAGGCCGGGCGCCGCTCGATCGAGCCGAACTGCATGCCCCAGATCAGGTGCGAGCCGACATAGAGGTCCGCGGCCGAGAAGCGCCCACCGGCGAGGTAGTCGCGGCCCGAGACGGCCCCCTCGAGGGCATCCAGGACCTCCGCCAGGCTGCCGTAGCCGACCATGGCGCGCATCTGCGGATCGTCCGGGACCACGACGCCGAGCGCCTTGTTGGTCACCGCGGCCTCGACCGGGCCGGCGGCGAAGAACAGCCAGCGGTAATAGGCGCCGCGCTCGGGATCGTTCGGGGCCGGGGCGAGACCGGCGTGCGGAAAGGCGTCGGCCAGATAGGCGCAGATCGCCGCCGTCTCGGTGACGGTGACGCCGCGATGGACCAGCGACGGCACCTTGGCGAGGGGATTGATGGCCCGGTAGGCCACGTCCTTCATCGTCGGGCCGTAACCGAGGATCTCGGTGCGGTACGTCGCGCCGACCTCCTCCAGCATCCAGCGGACGATGCGGCCGCGGGACATCGGATGAGTGTAGAACACGAGTTCGTCGGTCATGAGCGGCCTCCCTGGCTGGGTGAGGGAAGCAGCCCGATCGGCGATTCGCAAGGCGGGGGGACGCCCCGGCGCTCTCTCGGCGCGGGGCGCGCCGTCATGGGACGGCGGAGCCCGACCGGATTCCGCTCACCCGCGCTGGGGCCGCAGCACCCCGTCGGTCGTCTTCGGGTCCGGGGCGGGGGGCCGCACGGTACCGGTCGTGTCGGCGTCGCCCGGGCGGACGCGCTCGGCCGGCGTCTCGTGGACCGACGGCATGTTGGGGGCCATCTCGCGGCTGCGCTGCGGGCTGTCGACGAGCGGCTTGTCGACGACCTGCGCCACCACCGGCGAGGCGGCCAGGACGGCGAGCAGGACGAGACGGCTGGTGCCTCGGGTCATCGGGCTCTCCTCCATGACTGTGCTGATCTTCATGAAGAGCAATCGACCGGGCCCGAATCCGGTTCCCGGCCGGGTCAGCGCAGGGACAGCATCCCGATGACCGCGTCGCCGACCATCCGCTTGTGGCGGGTCCGCAAGTCGGGCGCGGCGAGGTCGATCGAGAAGATCGCCCCGAAGGTGTGGCGGTTCGAGACCCGGAAGAAGCAGAGCGCGCTGATCAACAGGTGGACGTCCAGGGGATCGACGTCGGCGCGGAAGATCCCCTCGGCCTGCCCGCGGGCGAT
>NZ_JTHF01000260.1 GCF_001043895.1 Methylobacterium indicum | reverse complement strand
GCGGGAGGTGGAGGTGAAGCTGGGGGGGAAGTACCAGGCGACGCCGCAGATTGCGGGAGCGTTGCGGGCGGTGCCGGGGGTGGTGCAGGTGGAGGTGAGTTGAGGGGATAAGCCGTTGCATTCTTATGATTACTTATATAACGATTCGCACTGCCCTGGTGTAAAATTAATATTGATTTTTAATATATAATACGACGAAATTAATTTCGCGAAATTTGATCAGCGCCGGTATGATATTTACTGACCGTCTTGCAAATTTTTTGTAAACCATTCTTCTATGTTGCATCCGCACAAATTATTAACAACTATATCGGAATCTTTTAAAGCCTCTGCTGCGTTCAGCCAGTCGCTATCTGTAGCATTTACAACCGGGATATTTTCCTGGGCAGCAAGTGCTGCAAATTTTCGGTCACTGGGGTCAAAATTTACAGCTTGTAAGGGTTTAGGTAACGTTTTATACTCGCCATCTGAATTCTTTGGCAAATTGACCCGCCGAACGCGATCGGGCGAGCTTTGTAATACAATTTGATAAAATCTATCGCCTACCCCTGGTTGGCCCGAGGGTTGCAGGTGAGTCCTATATTCCGCCTGAATTGCTCCTTCTTGATCTAGTACTACCTTTTCATTTGTAGCGATCTGCAAAAGAAAAGCTACGGCAGCCTGTCTACAAGCGAGGCTTGGAGGTCGATTGTCACCGGCATCTGCTTTTCCATTCGCAACTATCGGGACATTCGTATCGACTATCCATTCAGTCATTGTGTGTTTTGCATCCTAGACAATCTCGCCAGTTCTGCCTTGGCTGTTTCAGCGAATGCGTCACCCATAAATCGATCTGGCCAGTTCAAAATATTACCATAAGAATCTACATTCAATGGCGTTAAGATCGAATCTCCTTTTGGAGCGTCACAAAAATATAACTTGACAATGTCTGATGATATCGTTTGTTCAGCGATACGACGTTGAAGCCGAAGTAGCAAATGCTCGGAGTGGCTTTCAAGTATAATCTGAATATTTCTATGAGCTGCGGCTTGAATTATTACATCAGCTAGCCCAGCTTGCGCAAGTGGATGCAAATGGATTTCCGGCTGTTCGAGTATAACTGTTGACCCCTCCGGAACGTATTGTAGCAAGGTAACTACCGGTAAAACCTGGGATACTCCAAAGCCAACATCAGTCAACAGGACTTCGCTGCTGCCAGGTCTAGTGCGCACTCTGGCCTGCCACCTATTGGAGCCTTCAGCTAGTTCAACTACATTAAAGGAATCAATAAGCCCCATTTCACGTAGCCAATGGGCTATAATTTGCTGGAAGGGCAACCTGCGCGCTTTTGGTCGAAGATTTCGCATCTCTCCAGCATCTGTAGCCGCTAAAATTGCGTCTACTGTTTTTTCGCCGCGTTGCCCAACATCAAAAGGTCGAGATCTAGCCCAGAGGTAATCTCGCTGCGGGTACTCACGCAGCGGTCCTAAGTAAAAAATTTTGTCGATCTCGGCTTCGTACGTAGCCTCAAGATCAGAAAGGAAACTTGCGTTTTGATAATACGTCCTAGCCTGATCGGGGAATGCGTATGATTTTATAGGTGGGGGTAATTGCCACGGCCTACCTTTAGTTCGGACGAAGTTGAAATCCAAATCTTGACTGTCCTGAGTCGCCTCTGCGCGTAGATCAAAGCTACGCTCGTCTGTGTTTCTGCCAACAAGACTAAAGCGTGCGCGTCCAAGTGTGTACGACAAGTCGCGTGAGCGTGTAGCCATCGATTGGACACCCACACGAGCACGGAGCGAAAGAAAACGACTACGGCTGGTTACACCACCACTAGGATTTTGAAGACTAAGCTCATGGGATAGCTCAAATTTTATTCGCCATTTTATTTCAGAAGAATCTTCATGATTATGGATTACGTCTCTTATTGTTCCAAGTTTAACATAGTCTCCATTTAATTCTAACGCCAAAGCTCTATCTGTGGCGTCTTTTGTTTGCTTTAAAAGTAGTAAAAATTGTAATATACTAGTCTTTCCGGAAGAATTTGTTCCAAACAAGCCGGTAATTCCACCGCACTCAAGATTCAAATTTGACCATGACTTGAAATTAGTGAAACGAAGCGCCTTTATCATCGCATACCCGCTGAAAAACATTTAATGGTAGTGTCGCTAATTGTGATTTTTGCATGAAAAAAAACAAACATCAAGTTAGATTTTTTAGTTCGATAATTTATCCATAACGACGAGTGCATTTGCACGAAAGGATAAGAAAATATATACATAAATTTTGATTAATTTGATATTTAAATTGACTAAAAATATACAGATCGTATACAAACAATAAATATTAATAATTATTTCTGTATTTTTATAATTATTATATTTGCGATTTATGCGAATAATGTTTTTAATTAGACAATATACGTGAACTAAATTACACATAAATCTCGAATAGTATTCAGGGGTACTAATGGCAGTGGATCAAGCAACTAATACGGAGCGTTATACCATTTACCTCCCCAACCCAAGCC
>NZ_JTHF01000026.1 GCF_001043895.1 Methylobacterium indicum | reverse complement strand
GGCCGCCGCGGTGGCGGTGCGTCCGTCGAGGGCGCCGGTGGCGGATTCGGCGGCGAGCGACAGGGCCGCGGAGACGTCCTCGGCCTGGCGCGTCAGGTGCTCGACGGCCGCGCGCAGGGTCGCGTCGGTGGCGTCGGTGCGCTCGGCGACGAGGCGGCCGGCCTCGTCGGCGGCACGCGCGAAGGCGGTGGCCGCCGCGAGGGTGCGGGCGTCGAACTGCCCGGTCGCCTGCTCGGCCGCCCCGGTGATCGCCGCGGCAACCGCCTCGGCCCGCTCGGTCACGCCGCCGACCGCACCCCGCAGGGTCGCGTCGAGCGTCTGGGTGCGCAGGGCGACGACCTCGCCGGCCGCCTCGGCGGCCCGGGCGAAGGCCGTGGCGGCCTCCTGGGTCTGGTCGCCGACATGGAGGGCGGCGGCTTCCGCTGCCTTGCGGAACTGCTCGGCCAGCGCCATGGCGCGGGCGTCGAGATCGGTGCCGATCTCGTCGGCGGTGCGGCGCAGGGCCTCGCCGGCACCAGCCGTGCGGTCGGCGAAGCGGTTCTGCAGGGTGTCGGCCGCGACGGCCAGAGCCGCCTCGGTCTCGTGGGTGCGGCGGTCGAGCCCCTCGATCAGGTCGCGGCTCTTGGCATCGAAGGCCGCGGCGAGGCCGCCGAGCGCCTGCTCGATCCGGCCCTCGGCCTCGGCGGTGCGCTCGCTCACCAGGGCGGCGACGCGCTCGCCGGTCCGGTCGAGGTTGCGCTCCAGGCTACCGCCATGGCCGATCAGCACCTCCTCGACGCGCCCGATCGTCTCCTCGAGGCGGGAGGTCAGGTCGGCGCCGCGCACGCCGAGCGCCTGCGCCGCGTCCTCCACCAGGGTCGAGAGGTCGTCGCGCACCCGGACCGCCCGGTCGCCGAAGGCGGTGATCACGCCGTCGCTGGCGCGGGCGAGCCCGGCCTCGGCCTCGGCCGCGCGAGCCGAGATCGCCGCGGCGACGCCGGTGCCGGCCTGCTCGATCTCCTCGCGCAGCGCGATGCCGCGATCGGCGATATGGGCCGCGATGGCGCTGCCCGACGCCGCGAAGCGCTCGGTGATGCCGGTGCCGGTCTCGGCGAAACGCTCGGTCAGGTCGGTGCCGCGGGCGAGGAAACGCTCCTCCAGGCTGACGGCCGAGCGCTCGAAGGTCTCGCGGACCTGCGCGCCCTCGCGGTTGAGGGCCTCGATCACGCCGGCGCCGGTCTCGGCGAGCGTACGGGCGACCTCGCCGGCATTCTCGGCCATCGTCCGGGTGAGGAGGCCGCCGGTGCGCTCGAACGCCTCCGTGACCTCGACCGCGCGGCTCTCGAGCGCGCGGCTCAACGACTCGCCGACGCCGTCGAGGTCGGCCTTCACGCCCTCGCTGGTCGAGACGAGGCGCTGGACGAGGTCGTCGCCGCGGCCGGCCACGGCCTCGACCACCCGCTCGCCCGCGGCGGCGAGCGCCGCCGTGACCGCATCGCCCCGGTCACCCAGGGCGGCGGTGATCGCCTCGCCCCGGGCGCCGAGGGCGTGCGTCACCCGCTCGCCCGCGCCGTCGACCGCGGTGACGATCCGCTCGGCGGCGGTGTCGAGCTCCTGGGTCAGGTTCTGGTGCGAGCCCTGGATCGCGCCGCGGACGCGCTCGGCATTGGCGACGATCGATTCGCGCTGCGCCACCAGTTCGTCGACGAGGGTGCGGATGCGGATCTCGTTGTCCGAGTAGGCGCGCTCCAGCGTCGAGATCTCGCCGCGGACCAGGGTCTCGAGCTCGCCGGCCCGCGCCAGCGCCCGCTCGACGCCGTCGCCGACCGCCGCGACCTCGCGGCGGACCGCCTGCGACATGGTCAGCACCGCGTCGGTGGAAAAGCCTTCGGGCTCGGCGAGGCGGATCGCCACCTCGCCGACGGCACGGGCGACGAGGCGCATCTCCTGGGCGCGCACCGCCAGCATCGCGGCGATGTAGAACAGCATCACGGGGGCGAGCACCGCCGCGGCGCCGACGGCGCCCTGGAGGCCGGTGAGCCCGGCGGCGAAGCCGCGCAGGTCGCCGCCCGACTGGGCCCAGGCGAGGGCGGCGAAACCCGAGAGCCAGAGGAGGGCGGCGAGACTCGCGACGGCGTAGGGGGTGCGGGACGGCTCGACCCGCAACGTCTGCTGCAGGGCGCCGACGCTGCGGCGGTCGTCGTTGGCGACGAGCGAGCGGTCGGGCGGCAGCAGCCCGCCGTCGCGGCGGCCGTCGCGGGGACCGGGCAGGGCGCTGCCGTCGAAGGCCGGCTCACGCCCGGCGGCGGTGGCGAGCGGGTCGGAATCGTGAACGTCGGGCAGGCGCGGCTCGACCCGGCTCCCCTCGATGGTACCGTCGAGCGCGCGGGCCTCCGACGACCGAGGCTCCTGCCCCCCGGCCGGATGGTCCAGGTTCAGGGCCTGCTCAATCGCCGACAGCGCCGCTTCCGCCGGATCCTTGAGCTTCTTTTCCGTCGCCATCGAACGCCCCGTTACGCCGTGAACGCCGCCGGGCAGCCCTCACGAGCCGCCGCGCCGCATCATCCCCGAGATCCCGCGAAACCCGCGCCGTGCCGCCAGCCGACGCGATCTCAGCGGTTTACCACGAGAACCTTAGACGCAAGGAGTACCAGCCGGATACCCGGAGGGCGCGAACCCTCCCAAAAAGCTTAAGGGAATGGTTACCATGCCTCCCGGCGCCCCGGCGCGGCGTCGCTATCCTGCCGCAGAATCTGGGCTTTGGCCAAAGCAAGCCGGGGCCGGCCCGGTGCGCATCCGGCTGTGGACAGGGCTCCACCGCCGAACCGGGAACCCGCCGGCGGGCGCCCTCGGCCCGTGCCCGCCCGGGATGGAAGGCCTTGCGCGAACCGGATCCTTCGCGGAATCCCTACCGCACGATTGAGTTGACCCTGCGAGAGATTCCGATGGAGACGCTCCTGGACCGCGCGCATCTGATGCGCCAGACCTTCGACGACGAGGACCTCGCCCGCGAGGTCCTCGCGCTGTTTGCCGGCCAGTGCGAGCGGCTCCTGCCCGGGCTCGTCGACCCGGCCCTGGCGCCGCACGCGCGGGCGGACCTCGCCCATACCCTGAAGGGATCGGCCCTCGGGGTCGGCGCGGCCCGCGTGGCGGATCTCGCCGGGCGGATCGAGGCCGCGCTGCGCACACCCGACGCCGCGACCGCCGATGGCCTCGCGCCGGCCCTGGCGGAGGCGGTGCGGGAGACGCTGGCACTGATCTGAGGGCGGCGCCCCGCGCCTCGGAACGACAGGAGTGCCGCGCGACGCACGGCGCGCTTGCTTTCCGGGGCGGCAGCCGCCAATCAGGCCGCGCCGCGTCCTCGTCCGATCCGCGGCCGCGCTCGAGGCTTCCGGAGTCCCAGATGGTCCAGATCACCTACGTCGATGCCGCCGGCACGGCCCGCTCCGTGAAGGGTGAGGTCGGCTCGACCGTGATGGAGACCGCGATCCGCAACAACGTGCCGGGCATCGACGCGGAATGCGGCGGCGCCTGCGCCTGTGCCACCTGCCACGTCTATGTCGGCGAGGACTGGGCCGACGCCGTCGGCCCGGCCGAGCCGATGGAGCAGGACATGCTCGACTTCGCCTCCGACGTGCGGCCGACTTCGCGCCTGTCGTGCCAGATCCGCCTCAAGCCCGAACTCGACGGCCTGACCGTCACGACCCCGGCCCGCCAGGGCTGAGTTCTCCCTGTCCGGGCTCCGCGCGACCGGGGCCCGGCTGCTCCGGCGCGGGAGCGGGACGTCACCGCAGCAGCGCCCTCGTCGCCTGGTCGATGCCTTCGAGCGTCAGCGGGTACATCCGGCCGGAGAAGATCTGCCGGATCATCGCGTTCGACTGGGTGTAGCCCCACTGCGCCTGCGGCACCGGATTGAGCCAGGCCACCTTCGGGAAGTGATCGAGGACCCGGTTCAGCCAGACCTGGCCGGCCTCCTCGTTCCAGTGCTCGACCGAGCCGCCCGCCATCGCGATCTCGTAGGGCGACATCGCCGCGTCGCCGACGAAGACCACGCGATAATCCGACGGATAGGTGCGGATCACGTCGAGGAGCGGCGTGCCCTCGGTGTGACGGCGGCGATTCTCCTTCCAGACCGTCTCGTACAGGCAGTTGTGGAAGTAGAAATGCTCGAAGTGCTTGAACTCCGAGCGCGCCGCCGAGAAGAGCTGCTCGGCCAGCTCGACGTGCCAGTCCATCGAGCCGCCGACATCGAGGAACAGCAGCACCTTGACGGCGTTGCGCCGCTCCGGCCGCAGGCGCAGGTCGAGCATGCCGTGGCGCGCCGTCTCCCGGATCGTGCCGTCGAGATCGAGTTCGTCCGCCGCCCCGGTGCGGGCGAAGCGGCGCAGGCGCCGGAGTGCCAGCCGGATGGTGCGCGCGCCGAGTTCCGCCGAATCGTCCAGGTCCTTGAAGGTGCGCTGGTCCCAGACCTTCACCGCCCGGAAGTTGCGGTTGCCGTCCTGGCCGATGCGGATGCCTTCCGGGTTGTACCCATAGGCGCCGAAGGGCGAGGTGCCCCCGGTGCCGATCCATTTCGAGCCGCCCTGGTGGCGCTCCTTCTGCTCGGCGAGCCGCTGCTTGAGGGTCTCGAACAGCTTGTCCCAGCCGAGCGCCTGGAGCTGCGCCCGCTCCTCCTCGGTGAGGTATTTCTCCGCCAGCTTGCGGAGCCATTCCTCGGGAATGGCCTGCGGCTCCACCGTCTCTCCGACCGTGACCACGCCCTTGAAGACGCGGCCGAACACCCGGTCGAACTTGTCGAGGTTGCGCTCGTCCTTCACCAGGGCGGTGCGGGCGAGGTAATAAAAGTCCTCCACCCGCTGGTCGGCGAGGTCGCGGTCGAGGGCCTCGAGCAGGGTCAGGTACTCGCGCAGCGAGACCGGGACCTTGGCGGCGCGAAGCTCGGTGAAGAAGGACAGCAGCATGGCGCCGATCAACGCGCGAGCGCCGTGCCCGGGTCAAGTCCCCTTCACCGCCCCCTTCACCGCCGGCACCGGGGCCTGACGCCGCGCCTCCGCGGCGAGGTTCCAGACGATGCCGCCGACGATGAGCCCGGCGCCGACGAACAGCCACGGATCGAGGGGCTCGCCGTAGAGCTGCCAGCCCAGCACGGCGATCAGCGGGATGCGCAGGAAATCGAGTGGCATGACCAGGATGGCGTCGCCGCGCCGGTAGGCGCTGGTGAGGCACCAATGCGAGGTGAGGCCGGCGATGCAGAGGACCGCCAGCGCCAGGGCGTGGTGCCCCTCGAAGGGGTGGGCCGGCACGCCGGGCAGGAGCCGGCCGGCCACGAGGTTGAGGGGCAGCTGGATCAGGTTCATCCAGAACAGGATCGACAGCACGCTCTCGGTCCGGGTCAGCGCCTTGGTGGCGACCGCGGTCAGGGCGAACATCACGGCGGAGAGCAGCACCACGAGGCTCGCCGGCTGCAGGGCGGCGACGCCCGGGCGCAGCACCACCAGCACGCCGAGGAAGCCGAGAACGACCGCGGCGAGCCGGCTCGCGGTCAGCCGCTCGCGCAGGATCACGACGGCGAGCAGCGTCACCCAGGCCGGCGTGGTGAATTCGAGGGCGAAGACGACGGCGAGCGGCAGGAGCGTGACGCCGTACGACCAGGCGTAGTTGCCGCCCCAATGGACGAGGTTGCGGGCGAGGTGCAGGCGCATCCGCCGCGCCGGCAGCGGCCGGCGGCGCAGGAACGCGACCGTCCCGACGATCGCCACCCCGGCCGCCGCCCGGGCCGCCAGGATGTCGAACAGCCCGAGCGCCGGCGCCACCTCGCGGACCGCGATGGCGGTGGCCGAGAACGACAGGAGCGCGCCCGCCATCCACAGGACGACGGCGACGAGGTCGGGGAGGGGCTTCACCGGTGTCTGGTGGATCGGCGGCGCGGCGTCGCAGACGGGGGATCTTGATCCTGCAACAGCACCGGATCGACCCCGCAGGCCTGCGCGATGGCGGCGATCACCGCCGGGCTGCCGTCGCGAGCCCCCGTCTCCATCGCGGCCAGCGCTTCGGACGGAACGCCGACCTTCGCCGCGAGGTCGTCCAGAGCCAGACCGGCATGTCGGCGGGTCGCCGCGAGGAGCGACTCACCGGCGAGCACCGCAGCCGTCAGCCAATCCGGTGCATAGGCGACGTCACCTGCGGCGCGAGCGGTCAGGTGTTCCTTGGCCAAGAGGGCAGTGATGCGATCCTCCGCCTCCTCGTCGCCGGCACGAGCCAGCAAGGCGTCGTAGGCCCGCCGTGACAGAATGACGAGTTCTTCGCCTCCCTCGGTGACGATCGACTGCACGCTCATGGGTCTGACCTCATTCATAGATGTCGCGCCGATCACCGACCTTGAAGACCTCGATGGCGTCCGCCGTCTCGACGAAGACCGCGCGATAGGAGCCGGATCGGATTCGCAGCCCCGGCACGCCGACCAAAGCCTTGACGTCCCCGGTTCCCATCTCGGCGTAGCGCTCCAGCTTCAAACGCATCTGCACCCGCGCCCTGTCCGGCAGCTTCGCGAAGGCCTTCAGGGCCGGCCCGGTGAAACGGATCGTCTTTATGCCCGACGACGGTCAGATGGGAGGATGGAAGCCGCGAGATAAGATCGTCGCTACGGCCACCGCACCGTCGGCGGCATCGACGACAGGATCGACGCGACGTTGCCGCCGGTCTTCAGGCCGAAGATCGTGCCGCGGTCGTAGAGCAGGTTGAACTCGACGTAGCGGCCGCGGCGGACCTGCTGCTCGTGGCGGTCGGCCTCGGTCCAGGGCGTGGCGAGGTTGCGCCGCACGATCTCGGGATAGACGCCCAGGAACGCGCCGCCGACCTCGCGGGTGAAGGCGAGGTCGGCCTCCGGCTCGCCGGTCCAGTGATAGTCGTAGAAGATGCCGCCGATGCCGCGGGGCTCGTTGCGGTGCTTCAGGTGGAAGTACTCGTCGCACCAGGCCTTGTAGCGGGCGTAGTCGGCGGCCGGGTGCCTAGCGCAGGCCGCCTCGAAGGCGGCGTGGAACGCCACGGTGTCGGGATCGCCTTGCGTGCGGCGCCGGTCGAGGACCGGGGTCAGGTCGGCCCCGCCGCCGAACCACGTCTTCGTCGTCACCACGAACCGGGTGTTCATGTGCACGGTCGGGACGTGCGGGTTCCACGGATGGGCGATGAGCGAGATGCCGGTGGCGAAGAAGCGCGGATCCTCCGCCGCCCCGGGAATCTGGCCGCGGAACTCGGGGGCGAACTCGCCGTGGACCGCCGAGACGTGGACGCCGCATTTCTCGAACACCCGGCCGCGCAGCATCGCCATGGTGCCGCCGCCGCCGGCCGCGCCGGAATGGTCGGTGCGCTCCCAGGGCGTGCGCTCGAACCGCCCCGGCCCGCCGGCCTCGGGGGCGAAGGGGCCGGTCGCCTCCGCCTCGATCTCCTCGAAGGCGGCGCAGATCCGGTCCCGCAGGGTGGAGAACCAGTCGGTGGCCGCGGCTTTGAGCGCGGCGAGATCGGAAGCAGGCTCGGTCATGGGCTTCTTCTTCACACAGGGCCGGACGGGGGCCAAGAGCCTGAGCGCCAAGAGCCCAAGGACCAAGAGCCCGAGGACCGAGAGCCTGGGCTCAGGACCAGGCGGTCTGGCGCAAGGCCTCGCCGAGCATCATCCCGGCCGCCACCGCCACGTTGAGCGAGCGCAGGCCCGCCCGCATCGGGATCGCCACCCGGGCGTCGGCATCCGCGTGGACAGCCTCGGGTACGCCCGCCGATTCGCGCCCGACCATCAGGCAGTCGCCGGCCTGGAAGGCGTGGGCCGTGTACGGCACCGAGCCGGCGGTGGTGGCGAGGACCAGCCGGATGCCGGCCTCCCGCCGCCAGGCATCGAAGGCGGCGTAGGAGCGGTGGCGGGTGATGGCGACGTGGTCGAGGTAGTCGAGGCCGGAGCGGCGCAGGTGCCGGTCCGAGACGTCGAACCCCGCCGGCTCGATGATCTCGACGGCGACGCCGAGGCAGGCGGCGAGGCGCAGCATCGTGCCGGTGTTCTGCGGGATGTCGGGCTGGTAGAGGGCGAGGCGCAGCATGGGTCCGGTGGCGTCGGTTCGTGTCGCCCGACATAGCCCGGCGGATCGCCTGCGGCATCACCCCCCGGTTGGCGGGCGGTGCCCACCGCATAGCTGAAGGCCCTGATCCTCACGGGAGCCCGCATGTTCCTCGACTGGCTCGAGCGCCGCATCGATCCCTTCGCGCCCTTCGACGAGGCCGAGCGTCCGCCCGGCACGGTGGCGGGCTTCGCCTGGTTCTACCTGCGGCCGGTGCGCAAGCCGCTCGGGGTGCTGTTCGTGACGGCGCTCACCGCCGGGAGCGTCGAGGCCTCGCTCTACCTGCTGATGGGCTGGTTCGTGGACATCCTGGCCCGCTCGGGCCCGGAGACCCTGTGGCGCGACCACGGCACCGGGCTCATGCTCGCCGCCGCCCTGATCCTGGTGGTGCGGCCGCTCCTCGCCTGGCTGCACGAGGCGATCTCGAACCAGCTCGTGGTGCCGCAGACCACCGGTCTCATCCGCTGGCGCACCCATCTCTACACCCTGGGCCACGCCCTGTCGTACTTCCAGGCCGACTTCGCCGGGCGCCTCGCCAATCGGGTGACGCAGGTCGGGGTCGCGGTGCGCGAACTCGCGGTCGTGGTCATCGACACGCTGCTCTACGTCGCGATCTTCGCCGTCACGGCGGTGAGCCTGTTCGGCTCGATCAGCCCGTGGCTGGTCCTGCCGGTGCTGGTCTGGATCCTGGCCTATGCGGGACTCACGGCCTACTTCGTGCCGCGCGCCCGGGCGCGCTCGCTCCAGGTCGCCGATACCCGCTCGGCCCTCGTCGGCCGCATCGTCGACAGCTACACCAACATCCTGACCGTCAAGCTCTTCGCGCGCGACAGCGAGGAGCGCTCGGCCGTGCGCACCGCCACGGTGGACCACACCGACGCCTACCTGCACTCGTTCCGGCTCATCACGGCGGTGACCGGCACGCTCTCGCTCCTCAACAGCATCCTCATCGTGGTCACGGCCGGGGTGGTGCTGGCGCTGTGGTCCCGGGGCCAGATGACGACCGGGGAGGGGGCGGCGGGCCTCGCCCTGGTGCTGCGGCTGATCGCGATGTCGGGCTGGGTGATGCAGACGGTGCGCGGCCTGTTCGAGCATATCGGCACGGTCCAGGAGAGCATGCAGACCATCGCCCGGCCGCACGCGCTCACCGACCGCCCGGGTGCCCGCGACCTCGCGGTGACCGGGGGCGAGGTGCGCTTCGAGGGCGCGAGCTTCCATTACGGCAAGGCCGAGGGCGGAATCATCGAGGACCTGACCCTGCGCATCGCGCCGGGCGAGAAGGTCGGCCTCGTGGGGCCGAGCGGGGCGGGCAAGACCACGCTCACCTCCCTGCTGCTGCGCCTGCACGACCTCGAGGGCGGGCGCATCCTGATCGACGGGCAGGACATCGCCGGGGTGACGCAAGCCTCGCTGCGCCGGCAGATCGCCGTGGTGACGCAGGACACCTCGCTCCTTCACCGCACGATCCGCGACAACATCGCGTATGGCCGCGAGGCCGCGACCGAGGCCGAGATCGTCGCGGCCGCCCGCGCCGCCCATGCCGACGCCTTCATCCGCGACCTGTCCGACCACAAGGGCCGCGGCGGCTACGACGCCCAGGTCGGCGAGCGCGGCGTCAAGCTGTCGGGCGGCCAGCGCCAGCGCATCGCCATCGCCCGGGTGATCCTGAAGGATGCGCCGATCCTGATCCTCGACGAGGCGACCTCCGCCCTCGATTCCGAGGTCGAGGCGGCGATCCAGGGCTCCCTCGACCGGCTGATGCAGGGCAAGACCGTGCTCGCCATCGCGCATCGCCTCTCGACCATCGCGGCCCTCGACCGGCTGGTGGTTCTGGACCAGGGCCGCATCGTCGAGGAGGGGCGCCACGCCGATCTGGTGAAGGCCGGGGGGCTCTACGCGCGTCTGTGGGCGCGCCAGTCCGGCGGATTCCTGGGGGACGACGCGGAGCGCGCGGCGGCGGAGTAGGGAGAAATCTCCTCTCCCCGCGGGCGGGGAGAGGGGGAAACCCGCGCTCGATCTCCGAACGATTTCCCTCGTCTCGGCCTCGCACCTACGGAGCAGCGTGCCTCCCGCCCGGGCTCCGGCCATCACCCCGACAAACGAAAGGCCGGGCGACACGCCCGGCCCACCATGCAGGGATCCAGGATTTACCGCGCGTTGCCGAACGGCTCGAACTTGGTCAGGCCGCGCATCAGCTGGCCGAGGAAGGCCTGCTCGCCGCCGCTGGTCGGCGTGGTGCGGGAGATGAAGTCGAACACCTTGCCGTCCTGCTCGCCGTAGAGCGCCACGCGCTCGACCTTGAACCCGGCGTTGAAGTAGACGGCGAGGACGCGCTGGTCCTTCGGGCGCTCGCCCAGGAACATGACCGTGCGCTTGGTGTCCTGGCTGATGTAGTACCAGGACTTGTTGCCGACGGTCGAGACGGTGGTCGGCGTGCCGAGGAGCTGGAGCACCTGCTCGGCGCTGGCGCCGGGGCGGACCTGGGCGACGGCGGCATCGTCGATGATGTAGCCGTGCCGGAACTCTTCGCCGATCACGCAGCCCGCGGCCGACAGACCGATCAGACCGGCCGCGGCGAGGCGGAGAAGCGACGGTGTGAAGCGGCGCGGCATCGGGACCTCGGGGGAAACGTGTACGGGACGGTTATATCGGCCGGCCGGATGGCGGCCTTGCGCGAGAAGCGACCGTTGCCGTACCCCGGGGTTGTGGCGTTGGCAAGGCACGGCCAAGGTTCCGCCACGGATGTCGAAGACCCGGTGCGGCGGCCAGGGCGCGTCAGGGTCCCTGCGTGTTGGGACGATCGAGAGCTTGAGATGATTCGCAACCCCTTCCGCCGCGAGGATGCCCGCCGGCGCGCCATCGCGGCGCTGCATGTCCGCCTCAATGCGGGCGCCCGGGTGCCGGCGCTCTACCTCGACCTCGGCGTGCCCGACACGGTGGAGGGCCGGTTCGAGGCCCTGTGCCTGCACGTCGTGCTGGTGCTGCGCCACCTGCGGCGGCTGCCGGCCCCGGCGGCGGACATCGCCCAGGATCTCGTGAACTCGGTGTTCGAGCAGCTCGATTCGTCGCTGCGCGAGCTCGGCGTCGGCGACATGGGCGTCTCGAAGCGGATGAAGAAGCTGGCTCAGGCCTTCTACGGCCGGGCCGCCGCCTACGACGCCGCCCTCGATGCCGGCGACCGCGAGGCGCTCGCGGCGGCCCTCGCCCGCAACGTGCTCGCCCGCGAGGAGCCGGAGGCGGCCCGCGGCCTGGCCGCCTACGTGGCGGCGGCGGATGCGGGGCTCGCCGGGACCGACCTCGACGCGCTGATGGCCGAGGGGCCGGTTCTACCCGATCCCGCCCGCTTCGCCGCCGACGCGGCGCAGGGCTGACGGTTCGGCCGCTCTCCCCGACGTCCCCGTCCCGCGATCGCCTCTCGGCTCCCTCTTGCGCCGGGCCGGGGCGCGACGCATCTCGGGCACAGCCCGGAAAGAGCCCCCGCGGTGCCGGCGAGGCTTCCCAAAACCCTCGCCGTACCCACAAGGATCCCCAGAGGAGCCAGCATGACCCCCGACAGCGTCGGTCCGTTCTCCCGTCCGATCCTGGTCGAGCGCACCGTCCGGGCCGGCCAGCCCGTCACCGTCGAAGCCAACGAGGAGGAGCGCGCCGCGCTCGCCCGCGATTTCGGCCTGCCGGGGATCGCCCGGCTGTCCGGCACCTTCCGGCTCTCCGGCTCGCTCCACCGGCTCCAGGTCACCGGCACCGTCGAATCGACGCTGACCCAGACCTGCGTCGTCACCTTGGAGCCCTTCGACACGACCGTGTCCGAGGAGGTCGACGTCGATTTCGCCGACCAGGACGCTTTCGCGGGCACCCCGGCGGAGGATGCCGACATCCCCGATCCGATCGTCAACGGCCGCATCGACCTGGGCAGCCTCGCGGCCGAGTTCCTGGCCCTCGGCCTCGACCCCTATCCGCGCAAGCCCGGCGTCGCCTTCGAGCCCCCGGCGGATGCCGGGGAGGAGACGCCGTTCGCGGCGCTCCAGACCCTGAAGGGCGACGAGGCCTGAGGCGTCTCCGGCGACGGGCTCTCGGGGGCCTCGGCGCGGGTCCCGGGCCGTCGCCGCGAGAAAGCCTTCAGAATTCGTTTGCGGCCCGGCGCGGTGTCGCTATTTTCCGCCGCGCCGCGGATCCCCAGGACGGCGCGAGTCCGTTAGTTCCAAGTCCGGTGGTTTCTGTTCGCGGCGGATCCGAGAGGCTGTTCGACACCCCCATGTCCCAGAGAGTGCGCATCTCGCTCGACGCGATGGGCGGCGATCACGGCCCCTCGACGGTCGTGCCCGGTGCGGGGCTCGCCCGCGAGCGCCACCCCGAGACGACCTTCCTGATGTTCGGCGACGAGGCGGTGCTCACTCCCCTGGTCGCGGCGGAGCCGCGCCTGAAGGGCGCGGTCGAGATCCGCCACACCACCGTGTCGGTGGCCATGGACGAGAAGCCGAGCCAGGCGGTGCGTTCCGGCCGCGGCAAGTCGTCGATGTGGAAGGCGATCCAGGCGGTGCGCGACGGCGAAGCCGACGCCGCGGTGTCGGCCGGCAATACCGGCGCCCTGATGGCGATGTCGAAGATCTGCCTCAAGACGATGTCGCACATCGAGCGGCCGGCCATCGCCTGCCTGTGGCCGACGGTGCGCGGCGAGAGCGTGGTGCTCGACGTCGGGGCGACGATCGGCACCGACGCCAACCACCTCGTCGACATGGCGGTGATGGGCGCCGCGATGGCCCGCATCGTGTTCGACCTCGACCGGCCGACGGTGGGGCTCCTCAACGTCGGCACCGAGGAGATGAAGGGCAACGAGGCGGTGAAGGAAGCCGCCCGGATGCTGCGCGAATCCGACCTGGCGGGGCTGGCCTATCACGGCTTCGTCGAAGGCACCGATCTCGGCCGCGGCACCGTCGACGTGGTGGTGACGGAAGGCTTCACCGGCAACATCGCGCTCAAGACCGCGGAGGGCACCGCCAAGCAGATCGCCGCCTACCTCAAGGGTGCGATGGGCCGGACTCTGATGGCGAAGATCGGCTACCTGTTCGCCCGCGGCGCCTTCCGGGCGCTGCGCGAGAAGATGAACCCGAGCCGGGCCAATGGCGGCGTGTTCCTCGGGCTCGAGGGCATCGTCATCAAGAGCCACGGCGCCGCCGATGCCGAGGGCTTCGCCGCGGCGGTCGATCTCGCCTACGACATGGCCCGCCACGACCTGATGCGGACGATCCGGGAACGCCTCGACGCGACGCCGGCCCAAGCCTCGGCATGAAGACCGTTTCGGCATAGGAGGACGCCTCATGACCCGCCTTCGCTCGGTGGTGCGGGGCTGCGGCTCCTACCTGCCGCGGACGACCGTCACCAACGACGACCTCGTCGCCCGCGTCGACACCTCGGACGACTGGATCATCCAGCGCACCGGCATCCGCCAGCGCCACATCGCCGAGCCGGACGAGACCACCTCGGTGCTCGGCATCAAGGCCGCGCAGGCGGCCCTGCAGGATGCCGGCATCGAGCCTTCGACGATCGACCTCGTGATCTGCGCGACCTCGACGCCGGACCACACCTTCCCGTCCACCGCGACGCAGATCCAGGCCGGCCTCGGCATCCAGTCGGGCGCCGCCTTCGACCTGCAGGCGGTCTGCGCCGGCTTCGTCTACGCGGTCGCCACCGCCGACAAGTTCCTGGCGACGGGGGCGGCCACCCGCGCCCTCGTCGTCGGTGCCGAGACCTTTTCGCGGCTGCTCGACTGGGAGGACCGCACCACCTGCGTGCTGTTCGGCGACGGTGCCGGCGCCCTGGTGCTGGAAGCCCAACCCGGCGAGGGCCATTCGGGCGACCGCGGCGTGCTGACGAGCCAGCTGCGCGCCGACGGCCGCCACCGGGAAAAGCTCTACGTCGACGGCGGCCCGGGCTCGACCGGCACCACCGGCAAGCTGCGCATGGTCGGCAAGGAAGTCTTCCGCTTCGCCGTCGGCTCGGTCACCGACGTGGTGGCACAGGCCTTCGAGGCCACCGGCACCACCGCCGACGATCTCGACTGGTTCGTGCCGCACCAGGCCAACCGGCGCATCATCGAGGCATCGGCCGACAAGCTCGGCATCGCCCGCGAGAAGGTGGTGCTGACGGTCGACCGCCACGGCAACACCTCGGCGGCCTCAATCCCGCTGGCGCTCGATGCCGCCTGCCGGGACGGCCGGATCAAGCGCGGCGACCTCGTGATGATCGAGGCGATCGGCGGCGGCTTCACCTGGGGCAGCGCGCTCATCCGCTGGTAGGTCTACCGGGTAAGCCCACAAAGTATCCGGGCGTCCCGCCGGACGCCCGGTTGACCCGGCGCGCGACGCCGATTAGCGTGCGCGATCATAGACATACGTTAGTTCGTGAATCAGCCGCCGGGGGAGCAGCACGATGGCAGGCAAGACGGTCACGCGGGCCGATCTGAGCGAGGCCGTCTACCAGCGGGTCGGCCTGTCGCGCACGGAATCCGCCGCCCTGGTGGAGACGGTCCTGTCGGAGATCTGCGGCTGCCTGTCCTCCGGCGAGACCGTGAAGCTGTCCTCGTTCGGCTCCTTCGTGGTGCGCGACAAGGGCAAGCGGGTCGGCCGCAACCCGAAGACCGGCGTCGAGGTGGCGATCGAGCCGCGCCGGGTCATGGTGTTCAAGCCCTCGAACGTGCTCAAGGCCCGGATCAACGGCGACGCCGCGCCGGAAGAAGACGACGGGTGAGCCGCCGCGCCGGCTGATGCAGAATCGGGCCGATGACCGGGATGCCGATCGAGGACGAGGATGTCTCCGAATCCGGCGGGACCGACGGCCCCGGCCGGACCCTTCTGCCTGACAAGGACTGTCTTCCCGGGAAGGAACCGGGCGCCTTCCGCACCATCGGCGAGGTCGCCGAGGATCTCGACCTGCCCCAGCACGTGCTGCGGTTCTGGGAGACGCGCTTCACGCAAGTGCGCCCGCTCAAGCGCGGCGGCAACCGGCGCTATTACCGCCCCGACGACGTCGACCTCCTGCGCGGCATCCGCCGGCTGCTCTACGGCCAGGGTTACACGATCCGGGGCGCCCAGCGTGTCCTGCGCGAGCGCGGCATGCGCTTCGTCCAGGCGGTCGGCCGTGGCGAGCAGGTCGCTCCCGCCTTCGTCGAATCGGACCACGAGCCGGAGCCCGAGACGGCGGCACCGCCCCTCGGCCGCGCCGACCGGGCGAGCCTGACGGCCGTCCTCGACGAGTTGCGGGCCTGCCGCCGGCAGCTCGCCCGCGTGAGGCCGGCGGACCTGCGGGGCGACGCCCCGGCCGGGTAGGTACCGTCGGGACATCCGACGGTCTCGCCGTTCATCTCCGCGGCACGAACGGATGGGTGCTCG
Source organism: Methylobacterium indicum (assembly GCF_001043895.1). GTDB lineage: Bacteria > Pseudomonadota > Alphaproteobacteria > Rhizobiales > Beijerinckiaceae > Methylobacterium > Methylobacterium indicum. Next base: position 6,301 of record NZ_JTHF01000026.1, on the reverse strand, counting down.
ACAGGCCACCATCGACCGCGAGCGCCTGCCCGTTGACGTAGGCCGCCTCGTCGCTCGCCAGGAACAAAGCCGCGGCGGCGACCTCCTCGGGAAGGCCCGCCCGGCGCAGCGGGTTGAGCTGGCCGATCCGGTCGGCCTTGCCCTTCGCCCGCGCCGCCGCGAACAGGCTCGCCGTCATGCCGGTCTCGATCAGGCCGGGGCAGACGGCGTTGATCCGCAGGCCCGTCCCCGCGAAGGCGTCGGCGGCGGTCTGGACGAGGCTGATCACGCCGGCCTTGCTGGCGCTGTAGGCGGCGCCCGCCGCATTGGCGCGAAGCCCGGCGACGGAGGCCGTACAGACGATCGCCCCGCCGCCGTGGCGCAGAAGGAGGGGCGCGCCGTGCTTGATCGCCAGGAAGGCGCCGATCAGGTTGACCCGCAGCACCTCCTCCCAGAGCTCCACGCTCTGCTCGGTGAAGGGCACGGTGCCGCCGCCGATCCCGGCATTGGCGTGGATGGCGTCGAGGCGGCCGAAGGCGCGCTCGGCCGCCGCGAGGCAGCCGGTCACGTCGGCCTCGCGACCGGCATCCGCCGGGAGCGCGATCGCCCGGCCGCCCTCCGCGGCGATCAGGGCCGCGGATTCCTCGGCGCCGGCGGTCTCTCGATCCACGACCGCGACCGCCGCGCCCTCGCGGGCGAACAGCAGGGCGGAGGCGCGGCCGATGCCGCTGCCCGCGCCGGTGACGAGAACCGCCCTGTCGGTGAAGCGTGCCATCGTGCGAGCCCCGTCACGCCACCGTGTAGCCGCCGTCGATCACCACCACCTGGCCGGTCTGGTAGGAGGAGGCCCCGCTCATCAGGTAGACGGCGATGCCGCCGAAATCCTCCGGCCGGCCGAAGCGGCGGGCGGGGATGCGCGGCAGGTTGAACGTCACGAACTTCTCGTTCGCCATCAGCCCCGCCGTCATGTCGCTCTCGATCCAGCCCGGCAGGATCGCGTTGGCGGTGATGCCGTAGCGGGCGAGTTCGACGGCCAGCGCCCGCACCATGGCGTTGAGCGCCCCCTTGGTGGCGCCGTAATGCTCGTTGCGGGCCGCCCCCAGCAGCGAGGCGACGCTCGACGTGGCGACGAGCCGCCCGAAGGCGTCGCCGGCTCCGGCGCGCTCGGCCATGTGCCGGGCCGCGACCTGGAAGCTCGCCACCACCCCGTCGAGGTTGACCGCGAAGGTCTGCCGCCATTCCTCGGGCTCCCGCTCCAGGAACGAGCGCCGGCCGCCCCCGGCGACGCCCGCATTGGCGAACATCCCGTCGACCCGGCCGAAGCGCGCGAGCGTCGCGTCGAAGGACCGCTGCACCGCGTCCGGGTCGGCGACGTCGCAGGTCTCGGCCGCGACCGGCGCGCCCGTGAGAGCCAAGCGCTCCAGCGCCCGACGGTTCTTGTCCGCGTCGCGGCCCCAGATCGAGACGGCGCAGCCGGCGCCGGCCAGGGCCTCCGCCATGCCGAGCCCGATGCCGCCATTGCCGCCGGTGACCACCGCCACCCGGCCGGTGAGATCGAACAAGCCCGCCATGGTTCCTCCCGTGGGCCGTCCTCGTCGGCCTCCCCGCGCCCAGGATCATGGCACAGGGTTGCGAAGGGCGCGGCGCTCGTGCGAACCCTCTCCGAAAGCTGCGGCACGAGCAAGCCACACTGTCCACCGTCGACGGCACGCTTGTCGGGCGCCGGGCCGCCTCCTATCATCAGGCCTGACCGCGAGGACGACGGATGCGATCGACCGCGAAGACAACCCGCGATGCGCTCCTCGACGATGCGCGACAGGCCGGGCTCCTTGGCGAGCGCACCGAGCATGTGAGCTTCCGCGCGCCGGTGGCGTTGGTCGAGGCTGCCATGCGCGAGACCGGCATCTCGTCGATCGAGGAACTCGGTGTCGTGGCCCTGTCGGCGCTCGCTTGTCCGGACCCCACCGCCGATGTTCTCAGGAAGCTGCGCGGAGCGCTCGGCAGAGATCACGTGCTTGACGCCTGATCTTCGGGCGAGTCTCCGACGGCGCAAGCCCGAGAAACGGCGTGCGCGTCTGGTCAAGCGTTCGCCCGCGATGCTCGAATCGATCGAGGACCTCGCTGCCCAGCCGCAGCCCGCTCTTCTCCTCGATACCAATGTCTACATCCTGAACGCCAGCGGCCGATTGCCCGACCGAGTCGCGGCCTGTCTCGATCGTGCACGGCTGTTCCATTGCACCGTCTGCCTGTCCGAGCTTGCCGCGGGCATCGCCAACCTCCCGCCTGGGCAGGGGTGGAGCGCGATCCGCGACCATTATGCAGCCGTCTTCGAGTCGATCCCGGCCGCGCGTCTCCTCGGTCCGGATGCCGGGATCTGGATCGAGTCCGGCCTCGTTGTCGGTACGCTCGCCCGCCTGCAGGATTTCCAGCGTACGCAACGCAAGGAATGCCTGAATGATGCCCTGATCTATCTCACGGCGGCGCGTGCAGGCATTCCGGTGCTGACCGCCGATCGCGGTGACTACGATCTAATCCAGCAACTCGCTCCGGAGGGGCGATTCATCGCGTTCCAGGTCTGATCGGGAACGAGCGACCCCGCGCCCGGCGCATGCCCCGTCCGCCTTGCGCTCCGCCGCCCACGGCCAAATCTTGGGGCGCAGCAGGGGACATGCACTCACAACCTCCGGGACCCGCCGATGCCGCCACTCTCCGTCCTCGATCTCGCGCCGATTCCGCAGGGTGCCTCGCCGGGTGACGCGCTGCGCAACACCCTCGACCTCGCGCAAGCCGCCGACCGCTGGGGCTTCACCCGCTACTGGGTGGCCGAGCACCACAACATGACCGGCATCGCCAGTGCCGCGACCTCCGTGGTGGTGGGCTACATCGCCGGGGGCACGCACCGGATCCGGGTCGGGGCGGGCGGCATCATGCTGCCGAACCACTCGCCGATGGTGATCGCCGAGCAGTTCGGCACCCTGGCGGAGCTCTATCCGGGCCGCATCGATCTCGGCCTCGGGCGCGCGCCCGGCACCGACCAGCGCACCCTGCGGGCCCTGCGCCGCGATCCCGCCGCCTCCGACCATTTCCCGCAGGACGTGCTGGAACTCCAGACGCTGCTCGGACCGCTCGATGCCGGCCGCGTCATCCAGGCGGTGCCCGGCACCGGTACCAACGTGCCGCTGTGGATCCTCGGCTCCAGCCTGTTCGGGGCGCAGCTCGCCGCGATGCTGGGCCTGCCCTACGCCTTCGCGTCGCATTTCGCGCCCGATGCCCTGATGCAGGCGCTCGAGGTCTACCGCGCCCGCTTCGAGCCCTCGGCGCAATGCGCGAAGCCCCACGCGATGGTCGGCGTCAACGTGATCGCGGCGGAGACCGACGGCGAGGCGCGGCGCCTGTTCACCTCGGCGCAGCAGGCCTTCACCAACATCTTCCGCGGCACCCGCGGCCAGCTGCCGCCGCCGATCGACGACATCGAGACCTATTGGTCGGGCCACGAGAAGGTGCAGGCGGCCGGCATGCTGGCCTGCTCGGTGGTCGGCTCGCCCGACACGGTGCGGCGCGGCCTCGACGCGATCGCGGCCCGTACGCAGGCCGACGAGCTGATGGTGGCCGCCGCGATCTACGACCACCGGGCGCGGCTGCGCTCCTACGAGATCCTGGCCGACATCATGGCCGGGGCGCGGACGGAAGCGGCGTCGCGCGAACCCGTCCCCGCGTAAGACGATCGCATCGCGTTGACCCCCGGGAGCACGGCCCATAGGGTGCCGGGCTCCCTTCAACGCTCACCGGAAGGCCGCGTCCGCGCGGCCTCGACACGCGAATGCCCGCACCCTTCCGCATCGATCCCGCCCTGACGGAGGCCGCCGCCTCCGCCTCCGCCTGGCCCTTCGAGGAGGCGCGCAAGCTCGTCGCCCGGCTGGAACGGACGGGCAAAGGCGAGGTGCTGTTCGAGACCGGCTACGGCCCCTCCGGCCTGCCGCATATCGGCACCTTCGGCGAGGTCGCCCGCACCTCGATGGTGCGCCACGCCTTCCGGACGCTGACCAACGACAGCGTGCCGACCCGCCTCGTCGCCTTCTCGGACGACATGGACGGGTTGCGCAAGGTGCCGGAGAACGTGCCGAACAAGGCGCTGCTCACCGAGAACCTCAACAAGCCGCTGACCGCGGTGCCCGACCCGTTCGGCACCCACGACAGCTTCGGCGCCCACAACAACGCCGAGCTGCGCCGCTTCCTCGACAAGTTCGGCTTCGAATACGAGTTCCTGTCGGCGACCGAGTGCTACCGCTCGGGCCGCTTCGACGCGACTTTGCTGCGGGTGCTCGAGCGCTACGACGCCGTGATGGCGGTGATGCTGCCGTCGCTGCGCGCCGAGCGCTCGGCCTCCTACTCGCCGTTCCTGCCGCTCCATCCGGTCACCGGCCACGTGATGCAGGTGCCGATCGACGAGGTGAAGGTGTCCTCCGGCACCATCGTGTGGCGCGATCCGGCCACGGGCGAGTCCTACGAGACCCCGGTCACCGGCGGCCACGCCAAGCTGCAATGGAAGCCCGACTGGGCGATGCGCTGGGTCGCGCTCGGCGTCGATTACGAGATGGCCGGCAAGGATCTGATCGATTCGGTCAAGCTCTCCGGGCAGATCGCCCGCGCCCTCGGCGCCGAGCCGCCGGAGGGCTTCAACTACGAGCTCTTCCTCGACGAGAAAGGCCAGAAGATCTCGAAGTCGAAGGGCAACGGGCTCACCATCGACGAGTGGCTCGCCTACGGCACGCCCGAGAGCCTCGCGCTGTTCATGTACAACAAGCCGCGGGAGGCCAAGCGCCTGCATTTCGACGTCATCCCGCGCCACGTCGACGACTACCTGTCGTTCCTGGAAAAGTTTTCCGGGCAGGAGCCGAAGCTGAAGCTCGGCAACCCGACCTGGCACCTCCATGCCGGCACCCCGCCCGAGCCGGAGCGGGTGGGGGAGGGCGGGGCGCTGCCCTTCGCGATGCTGCTCAACCTCGTGGCGGTGGCCAATACCGAGGACCCGGCGGTGCTCTGGGGCTTCATCCGTCGCTACGCGCCCGAGGCCTCGCCGGAGACGCATCCGCGCCTCGACCGGCTGGTGCATCACGCCGTGCGCTACTTCCGCGACTTCGTGCGCCCGGCCAAGACCTACCGGGCCCCGAGCGCCGAGGAGGCGGCCGCGCTGACCGACCTGTCGGACACCCTGGCCGGGCAGACCGGCTCCACCGACCCGGAGTCCCTGCAGGCGGCGGTCTACGAGGTCGGCCGGCGCCACTTCCCGGATCTGTCGGGCAAGTCGAAGAGCCCGGACGGGCGGCCCGGCGTGTCGCAGACCTGGTTCACGACGCTCTACGGCATCCTGCTCGGCGAGGCGCGCGGCCCGCGCTTCGGCTCCTTCGTCGCGCTCTACGGCGTCGAGGAGACCCGCGCGCTCATCGCCCGCGCTTTGTCGGGGGCGCTCGCCGAGGAGCACGCCGCGTTCCTCGAGAGCCGCGGCACGCCGCAGGCGGCCTGACGCTCTGCCGGGCCCCGCCGGATCGCGGCGGGGCCTCTCGCTTCGGCGTTGTCCCCACCCATCCACCGCTTTACCTTGGCAGCAGGGAATCAGTGGTGGTATGGAACGTAACAGGAACAAACGCCCCGGGACACCGTCATGCGCGCCGTGATGCCGCTGCTGCTCGTCGCCTTGTCGGGACCGACCCACATCACCGCGAGCCACGCCTTCGACGGCGCGCGGCCGACCCGCGTGGCGGCGGCGATCGCGCGGCTGAAGGGCTGCCTGGCGCGGGAATCGGCGGCGGCGCGGATCCGCCACGAGACGCCCGAGCACTTCGCCGTGCGCGCGCAGCACATCTGCCTGCCCGCCAAGCGCGACGCCGCGCGGGCGAAGGCCGTGGCCCTGGTGGCGGCCGGCTTCACCGAGGCGCCCGACCTCGTCGGCGCCGTCGAGCAGCTGCTCTCCGACCACGAGCGCGAGACGGCGGAAGCCTATGCGCGCAGCGTCGGCCGCCGGCGCGTGGCGGGCGGTGCCGAGCCGTGAGCCGACGGCCTCGGTGACGAGGGCCGTCGGACTACGCAGGCAGCGATGCGCGTGAGCCCGGTCACACCGACCTGGGCGCATGCGCGGACTTGATCAACCGGCGCTAACCCTCTAAGCGGGCCGCGCCTTCCGCCCGGCTGCACGTCGTGGGCGGGCTTGCCGCAGGTGATGGATATGGCCAAGGAAAAGTTTTCGCGGACGAAGCCGCACTGCAACATCGGGACCATCGGTCACGTCGATCACGGCAAGACGTCGCTGACCGCGGCGATCACC
>NZ_JTHF01000259.1 GCF_001043895.1 Methylobacterium indicum | reverse complement strand
AGGAACCGGCCGCGACGAAGACCGTGACGAGTACGAGGACGAGGATCAGCGCCGAGGTCGCGATCATCATGTTCAGCGCCGCGCGCGCGCCGGCGAGCGCGGCGTCCTGCGGGATGGTCATGATGAGGTGCCAACGTTCGGCAATGCCCGGAAAGCGGACCGGCACGGCCGAGACGAAGTCGCGTGCGCCGTCCTTGCCCTTTCCCAGTTCGACGACCGGGCCGTCGACCCGGTCGGACGCCTCGACGAGCTTGGCGATCTCCGGCTGGTCGATCGGCTTGCCCAGAAGCCCGGTATCCGGATGTGCGACCCAGGACCCGCCGGCCGCGATCATGATCTGCCCGACGCCGAGAGGAGCAAGGCTGCCGGCGAAGGCCTGGAGCTGCGACAGCCCCATATCGACGCCCGCCATGCCGATGGCCGCACCGGCCTTGTCGTGGACGACGCCGACGGCCGTCGTCATCAGGACGCTCTTGCCGTCGACGGTGTAGGCGTAGGGATCGAGGACCCGCGGCCGGTTCTGTCGTACCGGCTTGTCGTACCACTCCCCTGCGCCGTCCGCCGCCGTCATGCCGAGCGTCTCGATGCTCGGGGCGCCGTCCGGCTTCCGGAACGCGTAGGGGATGAACCGGCCCGACTCGCCGTCCTTCCCGTCGAAGGCGCCCGGCTCCATGCCGACCGACAGGCCGACGATGTTCGGGTTGCTGGCGATCACGACCTTCATCATCGCCTCGACCGCCCGGCGGTCGGGCGATCCCGTCGCGACGTTGCCGGCGACGGCGTTCGCCACCGTCGCGGCGACGGCCGATCCCTCGACGATCCTGAGAGAGACGTCGTTGGCATAGCGGTCGAGGAGGGTCCTCATCTCCCGCTCGGCCGCGTCGTGGGACGAGCGGTACATGAAGTACGAGCCGCTGAGTGTCACGGTCGCCATCGCGATGATGGTGACGATGCCGCCTCCGAGCGTCAGCCGCGATTTTATGCTTCTCAAATTAAGCATCGTGCGGTCTCGATATCGAAGAGATTCGAACCCAGCGCATCGCTCTGCGCGACGTGCTATCATGTCTTGCGCGTACTGCGTTATTATTAATAATAGATTATTAAAACTAAAACTGACGTAATGCTCTAGGTAATGAAGCAAGGAAAAGGATTAAATTCCCGATGTTGCGGGCGGTCCTTGTCGCATCTCTGCCTGGGTATGTCGCGGCGAGGGCCATCACGTCACGGCGATGCGCGAAGGAGTGTGCCCTCTCTCGCGCATCCGCCGCATCGGCATCCCGCTCCCTCGCTCCGGTCAGGCGGCCTGGATGTCGCGCAGGAAGGTGTCGACCTCCTGCTTCACGCTGAGCGATTGCGTCGCCAGCTCGGCCGCCGCCCCCAGCACCTGCGTCGCCGCGCTGCCGGTCTCGCCGGCCGAGGTCAGCACCCGCGCCACGTTGGCCGACACGTCCTGGGTGCCGTGCGCCGCTTCCGCGGCGTTGCGCGAGATCTCCGTCGTCGCCTCCGTCTGCTGCACAACGGTGGCGGCGATCATCCCCGAGATCTCGTTGATCGACGCGATCGTCCGGCCGATCTGCAGGATCGCCTCGCCGGCACGCCCGGTCGCGGCCTGGATCGCCGTGATCTGGCCGCCGATCTCCTCGGTCGCCTTGGCGGTCTGGCCGGCCAGTTCCTTGACCTCGGCGGCCACCACCGCGAAGCCCCGGCCCGCCTCGCCGGCCCGGGCCGCCTCGATCGTGGCATTGAGCGCCAGCAGGTTGGTCTGCGCGGCGAT
>NZ_JTHF01000258.1 GCF_001043895.1 Methylobacterium indicum | reverse complement strand
CTTCAATGTCGTGTACCGTGGGCAGGCCAACGCTTCGCCCGCTTAGCTTTTTGTTTTTCTCAGATTTTTGCCACCGAACCGGTGTCCACTTCGGCGAAATCTGCTTAGCCCAAGTGTCCGCCCCTCGAAGCCTGAAAGGGCCGTTCGCAGACCAGGGGTGATCGCAGGTCGAGGCGATCGGGCCTCGACCCGAGACCCGGAGCGACTCCGGTGGCCGGACCGCAAAAGGCGACGGGAATGCCCGCAACCATCATGTCCAGGCCACGCCGCGCGCGCGATCCCGGCCTGACCGTCTGGGACTTCCGAGACACGGCCTGGGTGATCTGCCCACGATGCGCGGGGCCCGCGCGCTCGACGCACGATGCCGACCGGGGACGGTTCCATCTCACGTGTCGGCACTGTGCCCATATGGCCGCGATACCATCGGGGCGCGCGAGGCACTCTGTCGAATGTGCAACCGACGGCCGGTTCGGCCTCCCGCTCTACCTGACGATCCGGGTTCGGGGACATCCGCTCTGGGTCTACAATCTAGCGCATCTCGATGCGCTGGCCGACTGGCTCGGTGCCACGCTGCGCGAACGGCCTGTCCCAGGGATCTACCGCAACAGGACAATGATGTCGCGACTGCCACCCTGGATGTCCTCGGCTAAGGCACGCCCCTACGTCATGAGTGCGTTGGCGACACTGCGAGAGCGCGCGGTGAGCGACGGCCTCGTGTAATACCGACAGCGGTATGCCGACGGGAGTGAGAGATCAGCAGCCGCAGGCCCGCCTGGCCTCCCGCCAATCGTCGGTCAGGTCGACCGGGCCGTGCCAGGCCCGGAAGACCGCGCCGTTGCGCGCCGCCGCGGCTAGAGCATTTTCCGACGAAGTGGATGCCGGTTCGTCGAAGAAAATGCGGCAAAACAAAGACTTAGAGAGCTTCGCGATTGCAACGCGATCGTGAAGCGCTCTAGTGCGTCGCACAGGTCCGGCGTCGCCAGGGCCACCGCGGCGTCGAGCAGCCCGGGAGCGACCCCTCGGTGCAGCTCCCGGATCAGGATCGGGATCACCGACAGGTCGCCGCGCTTCGCCAGGCCCGTGATCGCTTCGTGCCGCGCCTCCCCGTACGAATCGTCGAGCCGCGAATGCAGGGCCGCCCGGACGACCGGGTAATCGATCTCGGCATGCTGCCCCAGGGCGAAGGTGGCCCAATCGCGGACCTCATCGGCGGGATCGGCCGTGAGGGCGATCAGGGCGTCGAGCACGGCAGGCTGGACCTGAGGGTCGAGATGCCGGCCGAGACCGGATATCACTCCGACGCGGACGGCGGCCTCGGGATGATCCCGCAGGGCGAGCGGCTCCGGGATCGCCCGCGGATCGTCCAGCCGGCCGAGACCCGTGTAGGCTGCTCCCAGGACGCCGGGATCGTCCGCCCCGCGCGCTCGGCAACGAGAAGAGCCATCAGCCCGGCAAAGCGCTCCTCGTTGAAGGCGGGCGTCTCGCTCCGCGGAGGCCCCAGTTCGCCGAGGACGATCGCTGCGACGCGGCGCGCGAGCGGGTCAGCGTCGGCGCATGCCGTGAGACAGGCCTCGAGAACGTCCCGGCTCGCCCGCTGCTGCAGATGGACGACGGCGCTCCAGCCCGTCATCTCCTCCGTGGCGGAAGCGTCCACGTCGTCCAGCCCGATCGTGGCGCGGGCGATCAGGTCTTCCTCGTCCCCGGACATCGCGGCCGAAATCGTCACCCAACATCTCTTCGATCTTCGACCGCCACCCCCTCCCGGGATCGGCCGGGAAGGGACGTCCGCGAAGCCTCACGCCGCCTTCTTCCGCGTGATCAGCTTCACCAGATCCCGCAGGATCGCCGTCGTCTCCTTCAACCGCTCGGCCACCGTCGCGAGATCGCGGATGAACACCACGCTCATGTCCGGCCGCACCTTGGCGAAGGAGCGCTGATCGGCGATGTAGCCGGCGAGCTTGGCCGGGCTGGCGAAGGACCGGTCGCGGAAGTGCATGACGATGCCCTTCGGGCCGGCCTCGACCTTCTCGACATTGGTCTCGCGGCACAGGATCTTGATCGTCACGATCTTCAGGAGCTCTTCCACCTCCGGCGGCATCGGGCCGAAGCGGTCGATCAGCTCGGCGCCGAAGCTCTCCAGTTCCCGGTCGTTCTCGAGCGTCGCGAGGCGGCGATAGAGGCCGAGCCGCACCGAGAGATCGGCGACGTACTCCTCCGGCATGGTGACGGGGGCGCCGAGCGCGATGGTCGGCGACCATTGCTCGTCGGTCGGCAGCGCATTGCCGGACTTGAGCGCCGCCACCGCGCTCTCCAGCATCTGCTGGTAGAGCTCGTAGCCGACCTCCTTGACGTGGCCGGACTGCTCGTCGCCCAAGAGGTTGCCGGCGCCGCGGATGTCGAGGTCGTGGCTGGCGAGCTGGAAGCCGGCCCCGAGCGTGTCGAGGGATTGCAGCACCGAGAGGCGGCGCTCCGCCTGCACCGTCAGGGGCTTGCCCTCCGGCGTGGTGAACAGGGCGTAGGCCCGGGCCTTGGAGCGGCCGACGCGCCCGCGCAGCTGGTAGAGCTGGGCGAGGCCGAACATGTCGGCGCGGTGGACGATCAAGGTGTTGGCGGTCGGGATGTCGAGGCCCGATTCGACGATCGTGGTGGCGAGCAGGATGTCGTACTGGCCCTCGTAGAAGGCCGTCATCACGTCCTCGAGCTGGCCCGCCGCCATCTGGCCGTGGGCCACCGCCACCTTGGCCTCGGGCACCTCGCGGTCGAGGAAGCGCTTGACCTCCTCCAGGTGCTCGATGCGCGGCACGACGTAGAAGGCCTGGCCGCCGCGATAGCGCTCGCGCAGGAGCGCCTCGCGGATCGAGAGCGGATCGAACGGCATCACGAAGGTCCGCACCGCCAGGCGATCGACCGGCGGCGTCGCGATGATCGAGAGTTCGCGCACCCCAGTCATCGCGAGTTGCAGCGTGCGGGGGATCGGCGTGGCGGAGAGCGTCAGGACGTGGACCTCCGCCTTCAGCGCCTTCAGCCGCTCCTTGTGGGAGACGCCGAAATGCTGCTCCTCGTCGATGATGATGAGGCCGAGATCCTTGAAGGCGATGTTTTTCGCCAGGAGCGCGTGGGTGCCGACCACGATGTCGACCGAGCCGTCGGCCAGGCCCTCGCGGACCTTCTTCAGCTCAGTGTTGCTGACGAAGCGGGAGGCCTGCGCCACGTTCACCGGCAGGCCCTTGAACCGGGCCTCGAAGGTGCGGGCGTGCTGGCGCGCCAGCAGGGTGGTGGGTACCACCACGGCGACCTGCTTGCCCGACAAGGCGGTGACGAAGGCGGCGCGCAGCGCCACCTCGGTCTTGCCGAAGCCGACATCGCCGCAGACCAGCCGGTCCATCGGACGACCGGAGGTGAGGTCGCCGAGGGTGGCGGCGATCGCCGCCTCCTGGTCCTCGGTCTCCTCGTAGGGGAAGCGGGCGGCGAACTCGCCGTAGGTGCCTTCCGGCGGGGCCATCTTCGGCGCCGACTTCAGGAAGCGCTCCGCCGCGACCTTGATGAGGGCGCCGGCCATCTCCATGATCCGGCGCTTGAGCTTGGCCTTGCGCGCCTGCCAGGCGCCGCCGCCGAGCTTGTCGAGGGCGACGTCGGCATCCTCCGAGCCGTAGCGGGTCAGAAGCTCGATGTTCTCGACCGGCAGGAGCAGCAGGCCGCCGCTATACTGGATCTCCAGACAGTCGTGCGGTGCGCCCGCCGCCGTAACCGTCTTGAGGCCGACGAACCGCCCGATGCCGTGATCGGCATGGACCACGAGGTCGCCCGGCGCGAGCGCCTGCACCTCCAGGATCACGTCCTGGGGGCGCTTGGCCTTGCGCTTGGGCCGCACCAGCCGGTCGCCGAGGATGTCGCCCTCCGCCACCACGGCGAGCTGGCCCGCCGAGAACCCGCCCTCCAGGCCCCAGACCGCTACGCCGAGATCCTGGCCGCGCTTCATCGCCAGGATGTCGGAGAGGCGGGTGATGGTCCTGGGCTTCGGCAACCCGTGCTCGGTCAGCACGCCACAGAGCCGGTCGCGGGAGCCCTCCGACCACGCCGCCAGAACGACGTGATGGCCCGAGGCCTGGAGGTCGCGAACGTGGCCGACCGCCGCGTCGAAGACGTTGACGCCCTCCTGGGCGCGCTCCGGTGCGAAGTTGCGGCCGGGCACGCCCTCGCAGTCGATCAGCTTGCGCCCGGACACCTCCGGCACGTCGAAGGGGGCAAGCCGCGCGACCGTCGCGCCCTCGATCCGTTTCGCCCATTCGTTCGGCGAGAGATAGAGCGCGTCGGGTTTGAGCGGCTTGTAGGGCGCAGTGCCGCTCTGGCGCTCCTTCAAGGCCTCGCAGCGGGCGTCGTAGTATTCCTGCACCTGGGACAGGCGCTCGGCCACCGCGTCGTCGACCTGGTTGTCGAGGATGAGGGGCACGCCGGCGACGTAGTCGAACAGCGTGTCGAGGTGGTCGTAGAACAGCGGCATCCAGTGCTCGAGGCCGGCATAGCGCCTTCCCTCGCTGATCGTCTCGTAGAGCCGGTCGTCCCGGGTCGCGGCGCCGAAGGTCGTGACGTAGCCCTGGCGGAAGCGCCGGATCGTCTCGGTGGTGAGCTGCACCTCGCTCATCGGCACGAGGTCGAGGGAGCGCAATTGCCCGATGGTGCGCTGGGTCTCGGGATCGAAGGCGCGGATCGATTCGAGGGTGTCGCCGAAGAAGTCGAGGCGGACCGGGTTGGGGAGGCCGGGCGGCGACAGGTCGATGATGCCGCCGCGCACCGCGTATTCGCCGGTATCGCGCACGGTGCCGGTGCGCAGGAAGCCGTTGGCCTCGAGCCAGGCGACGATCTGGTCGGTGTCGAGCGCGTTGCCGGGGGCGGCGGAAAACGTCTCGACGGCGATGCGGGATTTGGGCGGCACCCTTTGCACCAGGGCGTTGACCGTGGTGGTGAGGATGCGCGGCTTCTCGGCCGAGGAGCGGGTGCGGGCAAGCCGCGAGAGCGCCGTCATGCGCTGTGCGGCGATGGCGGCGTTCGGCGAGATCCGGTCGTAGGGCTGGCAGTCCCAGGCCGGGACGCTCATCACCTCGATCTCGGGCGCCACGAAGGACAGCGCGCTGGCGAAGGCCGCCGAGCGGGTGCCGTCGCGGGCGACATGGACCAGCACCGCCGGCCCCTCGGAGACCTGCGACAGGGCGCGGGCGAGGTCGGCCACCACCAGGGCGTCGAACCCGTCCGGCACGCGGGCCAGCGTCGCGCTGTCGCCGGCCTTCAGCGCCTCCACCGCCCTGGTCAGCGCCGCGGATTTCGGCAGGGCGAAACGGGCGGCCGCGGGCTTTTTCGGAGTTGCGGGCGGGGCGGGGG
>NZ_JTHF01000257.1 GCF_001043895.1 Methylobacterium indicum | reverse complement strand
CGGATCCGGGCGAGCGCCGCCGCGCCCTTGTCAGGATTGCGACCGGCCACGATCACCTCCGCCCCGGCCCCGGCGAGCGCCAGGGCGTCCTCAAGGCCGAGGCCCCCGGTCCCGGTGACGATCGCGGTGCGTCCCGCCTGGGACGGAAGATCGGCCAGCGTCCAGCCCGACATGGTCGCGACTCCCTTTCACCGAGTGCATGATCGCACTCAGTGCAAATTTATTACTGCACCGGGTGCAGCTTCTCAAGGGGGGGAGCGTCGTGCGAGAAGGCCGCATGGAGAGCGAGTCTGGACAGCCCGTGAGCCTGCGCGCGCGCAAGCGCCAGGAGACGCTGCGGCGGATCGCCGAGACCGGCCTGCGGCTGTTCGGCGAGCGCGGCTACGAGGCGACGACGCTCGACGCCATCGCGGAGGCCGCCGGCATCTCGCGCCGGACGTTCTTCTCCTACTTCCGGTCGAAGGAAGAGATCCTGCTGGACTGGCAGATGCGGGGTTTCAGCGCGCAGCTGCGCGAGGCGGTCCTGGCCCAGCCCGACGCGGCGCCGGTCGACGTCGTCCGGGGCGCCATGCTGCACCTCGTGGCGGGCATCCGCACCCAGGAATTCATCAGCATCGACCGGGTGCTGCGCGCGAACGAGACCCTGCAGGCGCGCAAGCAGGCGACTTACGGCTTGCACGAGCGGGCCTTGCACGAGGCCCTCGTCGAGCGCTGGCCGGACCCCGCCCGCAGCCAGGCCTTGCGCCTCGTCGCGATGGTCTCCCTCGGCGCGATGCGGCTGGCGATCGAGGCCTGGATCCAGGCCGGCGGCGACCGGGGCGCCGCCCCGTTCCTGGAAGAGGCCTTCGCGCAGGTCAGGGCCGAGATCTGTGGGCGCTCCGAAACGAATGGGGTGCCTTTCGCGCCGTGACCAGGACTTCAGCTTACCCCGTCCGCAACCCCGCCGCGATCTCCCGCACCGCCGCCCACGCCGTCATCACGTCCTCCCGGGTCGTCGTGGTCTGGCCGACCTGGAAGCGGATGACGAAGCGGTTCTCGTGGCGGGTCTGGGTCAGGTAGGTGCGGCCGTCGTCGTTGATGCGCTCGACGAGGCGGGCGTTCAGCGCGTCGAGATCGTCGGCCTCCACACCGGCCGGCGCGTAGCGGAAGCTGAACAGCGACAGGACCGGCGCCGAGGTCAGCTCGAAATCGGGATCGGCATCGATGATCTCCGCCAGCTCCCGCGCCCAGGCGACGTGGGCGCGGATCATGTCCCGCAGCGTCTCGACGCCGTAGGAGCGGATCACGAACCACAGCTTCAGGGCCCGGAAGCGGCGCCCCAGCGGGATCGACCACTCGTTGTAATCGACGACGCCGTCCCGGCCGAGCGTGCGCAGGTAGGCGGGGCGCAGGCCCAACGTGTCGGTCAGCGCCTTCGGGTCGCGGACGAAATGCGCCGAGCAGTCGAAATGGGTGAACAGCCACTTGTGCGGGTTGAACACCAGGCTGTCGGCCCGCTCCGCGCCGCGCATCAGGTCGCGGAATTCGGGGCAGATCATCGCGCTGCCGGCCCAGGCGGCATCCACGTGGAGGAAGATCCCGTGCCGCTGCGCCACGGCGGCCACGGCGTCGATCGGATCGCAGGCGCCGATGCCGGTGCCGCCGAGGCAAGCGACGATGGCCGCCGGCACCATCCCCGCCTCGCGGTCGGCCCGGATCGCCGCGTCGAGGGCGTCCGGATCCATGCCGTGGAGCGGTCCGGTGACGGGGATCCGCACCAGGTTGGCGTCGCCGATGCCGGCGATGCGCACCGCCTTGTCGACCGAGGAATGGACCTGCTGCGAGGCGTAGACCCGCACCGTGGGCCCGCCGGCCAGCCCCTGCGCGTTGCCGGCAAAGCCGAGCGCCCGCTCCCGGGCGGTGAGGAGGGCGGCCAGCGTCGCACCCGAGGCCGAATCCTGGATCACGCCGGAAAAGTCCTGGGGCAGGCCGATCATCTGGCGCAGCCAGTCCATCACCCGGGTCTCGAGTTCGGTCGCCGCCGGCGAGGTCTGCCAGAGCATGCACTGCGCCGCGAGGGCCGCGGTGACGAACTCCGCCACCAGGGAGGGCGGGCTGGCATTGGCCGGGAAATAGGCGAAGAAGCGCGGATGTTGCCAATGGGTCATGCCCGGCATTACCACCCGGTCGAGATCGGCGAAGATCGCCTCCATCGGCTCGCCCGCGGTCGGGGGAGCCTCGGGCAACTGGCGGAAGATCTCGCCCGGGGCGACCTGCGCCCGCACCGGCCGCTCGCCGACACCTTCGAGGTAATCCACCGACCAGTCGGCGGCCCGGTGCGCCCAGGCCCGAAACGTCTCGTCGTCCATCGCGTCCGCGCTCCTCCCGCCGGCCCGGTCTTCCGGTGCCCGGACGGGGTCTAAGCAGATTTCGCCGAAGTGGACACCGGTTCGGCGCAGAAAATGCGGCAAGATCAAAGATCGAGAGCCGCATCCGATGGCACCGCGCACGGCACACGACCCTGGCCGGGAACCGTGCAGCCAGGCTTCATGACCCATTGCAAACCAACCCCTTTTCCGGACGACCGAAGCGAAGCGGAAGGAGATCCGGAATCCAGCAGGAAAAGCCGCGAAGCG
>NZ_JTHF01000256.1 GCF_001043895.1 Methylobacterium indicum | reverse complement strand
CGGGATTTCGGCCCCTTCAACATCCGGGTCAACGCGCTCGCGCCGGGCTGGATCATGACCGAGCGCCAGCTGGCGCTGTGGGTGACGCCGGAATCCGATGCCGAGATCAACCCGCGCCATGTTCGGCTGCGGACACCCTCACACCCACCCGCCATCCACGACGTAATGCTGGTTGGTGCATGCCCCCGCCTCCTCGGAGGCGAGGAACACCGCGAAGCGCGCGACATCCGCCGGCACCAGCTTGCGCTTGAGGCACTGGCGCGCGTTGATCTCGGCATCGGATTCCGGCGTCACCCACAGCGCCAGCTGGCGCTCGGTCATGATCCAGCCCGGCGCGAGCGCGTTGACCCGGATGTTGAAGGGGCCGAAATCCCGCGCCAGCGAGCGGGTCAAGCCGATCACCCCCGACTTGCAGGCGGTGTAGGCCGCCATGCCGCCCTGGCCGATCATCCACGAGACCGAGCCGAAATTCACGATCGCGCCGCCGCCCTTCGCCTTCATGTCGGGCAGGACGGCTTGCGCTGCGAAGAACTGGTGCTTGAGGTTCACGGCGATGCGGCCGTCCCAATAGGCCTCCGTCACCTCCTCGGTGGCGTGACGCTCGTCATGGGCGGCGTTGTTCATCAGCACGTCGACCGGGCCGAACCGGTCGCGGATGCGGCCGATCGCGGCCTTGAGCGCCGGAATATCGGTGACGTCGGCATGCTCGAAGGCGACCGAATGGCCGTCCCCCTCCAGCTCGGAGGCGAGCGCCCGCGAGGGCTCGTCCGCGATGTCCAGGAAACCGACCCGCGCCTTCTGCCGGGCGAAATGACGGACCAGCTCCGCCCCGATCCCGGAGCCGCCGCCCGTCACCACCACGACCTTGCCCGCAAGGTCCGGATAGATTGCCGCCACCGCTTCCTCCCTCGAAGCCCGTCGGTCCGCTCGACGCGCTGTAAATCATTTAATATGACTATTGCAGCGGTCCGGCCCTTATCGCGGATTCCTGACGCGCGGGCAAGAGGCCGACACTCACCGGGAGGGCGCAACCGTGGATGGGAGTGGGGCCGCGGCGATTTCGCGCAAGAGATTGTCCGGAAGGCCCGACATGGGCCGGGTCGAGGGGCCGGGCCATGCCCGGGTGGCGCGCATGCTCGGCACCGGCATCGTCGCCGGGGATTACCGCGAGGGCGAGGCGCTGCCGGGCGAGCCGGCCCTGCTGGCGCGCTTCGGCGTGTCGCGCACGCTCCTGCGCGAGGCGATCAAGACCCTGTCGGCCAAGGGCTTGCTGGAAGCCCGGACCCGGGTCGGCACGCGGGTGCGCGAGCGGGCGGCCTGGAACCTGTTCGATCGCGACGTGCTCGCCTGGACGATCGAGGGCGGCATCGACGCGCGCTTCCTGCGCGACCTCGCCGAGATCCGCCTCGCGGTCGAGCCGGCCGCCGCCGCGCTGGCGGCGGAGCGCCGGACCGCCGCCGACCTCGAGCGGCTCGACGCCTGCGTGACGGACATGCGGGCGGCGGCCGGGCTCGATCCGGCCTTCGCGCGGGCCGATCTCGCCTTCCACCTCGCCCTGGCGGACGCCTCCGGCAACGTCTTCATGCACTCGGTCGGCGCCGTGACCGAGGCGGCGCTCGCGGTGCTCTTTCAGCTCAGCCGGCCCACCGACCCGCAGGAGCACGCCGTCGCCTGGCGGGCGCACGCGGCGATCGCGGCGGCGATCCGGGCCGGCGACCCGCCCGCTGCCGCCGCGGCGACCGAGGTCGTGGTGCGCGACGGCCTGCGCAACAGCGCGGCGGCGGTGGAGAGGGCGCCCGGGGCGCCCTACCCTTAAGACCGACCCGCCCCGACCCCGGCTCGCATCAGGACATCCGCATGAGCGACAGAGCGCCCGTCCCCGTCGGCACGATGCCGGACGGCAGCCCGATCCTGGAGGCGCGGCTGTCCGGCGAGGGGCTGGAGGTCGCGATCCTGAGCCTCGGCGCCGTGATCCGCCGGCTCGACGTCCACGGCCGCCCGGTGGTGCTCGGGCGCGATGACCCGCACGACTACGTGGAGAAGACCCCGCAATGCGGCGCCGTCGTCGGGCGCTTCGCCAACCGGATCGCCGGCGGGCGCTTCACCCTCGACGGGGTGACCCACGAACTTCCCCGCAACGAGGCCGGCCGCACCCACCTGCATGGCGGGGCCCGGGGCTTCTCGCGCCGCAACTGGACCTTCACCGAGACCGGGGCGCGCAGCCTCACCCTCACCTACCGGTCGGCCGACGGCGAGGAGGGCTATCCCGGGGCGCTCGCGGTCGCCTGCACCTATGCCATCGTCGCGCCCGGCACGCTGCGCCTCACCCTCACGGCGGCGACCACCGCGCCGACGATCGTCAACCTGACGAACCACAGCTACTTCAACCTGATGCTGCCGCCCGAGGGGCACCCCGCCCCGCCGATCGACGACCACGCGATCGAGATCCAGGCCGAGTCCTACCTGCCGGTCGACGAGGCCCAGATCCCGACCGGCGCGGTCGCTCCGGTCGCCGGCACCCGCTTCGACCTGCGCCGCCCGGTGCGGATCGGCGATCAGGCCTTCGACCACGCCTTCGTGCTCGGGCGCGAATCCGCCGTCGCGCCGCGCCCCGTCGGCCGGGTCACGGCACCGGGCAGCGACCTCGCGCTGACGGTGCTCGCCACCGCGCCGGCGGTGCAGTTCTACGACGGCACCCACCTCGCCAAGGCCGGCCTGGGTTTCGCCGCCCGCAGCGGGCTCTGCCTCGAGCCCGAGGCCTTTCCCGACGCGCCGAACCATCCGGGCTTCCCGAGCGCGGTTTTGCGCCCCGGCGAGACCTATCGCGAGATCATCGCCTACCGGTTCACGAAGGAGACCGCCCGATGAGCGGCTGGGCCGGCATCTTCTGCGACCGCGCCTGCATCCTCGGCGAGGGGCCGGCGGCGCATCCCGGCCTCGGCCGGCTCTACTGGCTCGACATCCTCGGCAAGCACCTGTGCGAGCGGCCGTTCTCGGGCGGCGTCACCACCCTGCACGACCTGCCGGTGATGGCCTCGATGGTGGCGCGGGTCGACGATGCGACCCTGCTGCTCGGCGCCGAGGACGGGCTCTACCTGCGCGACATCGCGACCGGGCGGATGCGGCTCCTGACGGCGCTCGAGGCCGACCGGCCGGAGACCCGCTCGAACGACGGCCGGGTCCATCCCTGCGGCGCCCTGTGGCTCGGGACGATGGGCCGGGAGGCGCAGAGAGGCTACGGCGCGATCCACTGGTTCTTCCGCGGCGCGATGCGGACCCTGTTCACCGGCCTCACCATCCCGAACGCCATCGCGTTCACGGCCGACGGCACGAGCGCGATCTTCGCCGATTCGGAGGCCGGCACGATCTGGCGCATCGACACCGATCCGGCGACCGGCCTGCCGGTCGGCGACAAGAAGGTCTTCGTCCAGGTCCCGGCCTCCGAGGGCGCACCGGACGGCGCGGTGATCGATGCCGAAGGCCTGGTCTGGAACGCCCGCTGGGGCGGGGCCAGCCTCGACGCCTACGCCCCCGACGGCACGCGGGTGCGCAGCATCGCCATGCCGGCCCGCCAGGTGACCTGCCCGGCCTTCATCGGGCCGGAGGCCGACACCCTGGTGGTGACCTCCGCCACCGAGGGCCTCGACCCCGACCGCACCGACGACCGCTTCGCCGGGCGCACCTTCACGGTGCCGGGGAAGGTGAAGGGGCGGTTCGAGCCCGTGGTGCGGGTGGAATAGGTTCAGCGCATGGCTCGCCGCATCCTGATCACCGGCGCCAGCATCGCCGGCACCACCGCGGCCTGGTGGCTCGGCCGCGCCGGGTTCGACGTCACGGTGGTCGAGCGTGCCCCCGCCTTCCGTGACGGCGGCCAGAACGTCGACGTCCGCGGAATCGGCCGCCGGATCCTGCGCGAGATGGGGCTGGAGCGGGCGGCGCTCGATCGCGGCACCGGCGAGGAGGGTACCGCGTGGGTCGATGCCGCCGGCCGTCCCCGGGCGCGCTTCATGACCGGGGAGATGGAGGGCGACGGCCCGACGGCCGAGATGGAGATCCTGCGCGGCGACCTCGCGCGCCTGCTCTTCGCGGCGGCCCGACCCCACGCCGCCTTCCGCTTCGGCGACGTGGTCGAGCGCATCGACGACGGCGCGGAGGCCGCGACCGTCACCTTCGCGGACGGGCAGACGGCCGCCTACGACGCGGTGGTCGTCGCCGAGGGCGTCGGCTCCGCGACCCGCGAGCGGGTGTTTCCGGGCGAGAACGATCCACGCTGGATGGATCTGACGATCGCCTACTTCACGGTGCCCCGCACCCCGGACG
Source organism: Methylobacterium indicum (assembly GCF_001043895.1). GTDB lineage: Bacteria > Pseudomonadota > Alphaproteobacteria > Rhizobiales > Beijerinckiaceae > Methylobacterium > Methylobacterium indicum. Next base: position 3,771 of record NZ_JTHF01000256.1, on the reverse strand, counting down.
ACGACCGGCTCTGGCGCTGGTACAACGCGCCCGGCGGTCGCAGCCTGTCGCTGCGCCCCGACCCGCACGGCACCACCCGGGCGATGCTGTCGGTCCACGGTCCGCTGGCCGAGGCGCAGGGCTGGGACCGCGACCGCCAAAAGGCCTTTCTCCGCGAGCGATTCCGCGATGCCGGCTGGCAGGCGCCGCGGGTGCTGGCGGCCCTCGACGCCGCCGACGATGTCTACTTCGACGTGCTGCGCCAGGTGCGGATGCCGCGCTGGTCGCGCGGCCGCGTTGCTCTCACCGGCGACGCGGCCTGGTGCGTCACGCCGCTTGCCGGCATCGGCGCCACCCTGGCCATCACCGGGGCGCGGGTGCTCGCGGGCGAGCTCGCCCGCACCGGCGACGTCCCGGCCGCCTTCACGGCCTACGAGCGGGCGATGCGCCCGATGGTCGAGGAGGCGCAAGGCGTGCCGAAGATCGCGCCGCGGCTGATGCATCCGCGAACCCAGGCCGGCATCCGTGTGCTGCACGCGGTTTTGCGCACGGCGAGCCGGCCGGCCTTTCGCCGGGTGGCGGGTAGGCTGTTCGGTGGGCGTTCGGCCGAGCCGGACTTGTCGCGGTACGAGGATGCACGGGATCATGTGACCGTCTGACGATGGCGGACCGGCGCTGGGATGAACGGGGCCGGGCGTCCGCTCACCCCTCGTGGAACACCGCGTAGCTCTCCACCGGCTCCCGCTCCGCCCGCAGGCGGTTCGCCGGCTCCTCCGGATCGGCGAACCCCAGCGCCATGCCGCACACCACCATCTCGCTCTCCGGGATGCCGAGCTGTCCCCGCACCACCCCGGGATAGCTCGCGATCGCCGCCTGCGGGCAGGTATCGAGGCCGCGGCCGCGGGCGGCGAGCATCAGGGTCTGGAGGAACATGCCGTAGTCGAGCCAGCTGCCCTGCTCCAGGTCGCGGTCGATGGTGAAGACGAGGCCGACGGGGGCGCCGAAGAACGTGAAGTTGCGGCCCATCTGGCGCCTGGCGCCCGCCGTGTCGCCCTTCGCGATGCCGGCGAGCCCGTAGAGCTGCCAGCCGAGCGCCCGGCGCCGGCCGAGATACGGCTCGCGCCAGGTCACCGGATAATATTCGTATTCCCGCGCCTCCGGCATGTCGCTCTCGTGCGCCGCCGAGAGCGCGTCGGTCAGCCGCGCGAGGGCGGCGCCGGTGACGACGTGGACCTTCCAGGGCTGGATGTTGCTGCCGCTCGGGGCGCGGCCGGCGAGCGCCAGGAGGTCGCGGATCGTCGCCGTCGGCACCGGATCGGGCCGGAAGCCCCGGACGCTGCGCCGGCTGGTGATCGCCACGTCCACGGCGTTGGATTCGGTCATGCGGCCTCCCTGGAGGGCCAGTCTAGGCCGGTCCGGCTCCGGCGCCAGCCGTGGCGCCGGACCGCCCGATCGGGCAAGGTGCCGGACCGATTCCAGGACCCGACAGCCCCGTGACTACCGATCCCCGCTCGCACGGCCTCTGGGCGCGCACCGCCCCGCCGGCTCCCGACATGCCGCCGCTACGCGGCGAGACCACCGCCGACGTGGTGGTGGTGGGGGCGGGCTATACCGGCCTGTCGGCGGCTCTCCATCTCGCGCAAGCCGGCGCCCGGGTGGTGGTGCTCGAGGGCGAGACGGTCGGCTTCGGCGGCTCGGGGCGCAATGTCGGCCTCGTCAATGCGGGGCTGTGGGTGAAGCCCGACCTCGTGCCGGCCGCCCTCGGGAGCGAGCGCGGCGAGCGGCTGCTCGCGCTCCTCGGCGACGCGCCGCGCCGGGTGTTCGATCTCGTCGCCCGGCACGACATCGCCTGCGAGGCGCAAGGGGCCGGGACCCTGCACTGCGCGGTCGGCGCCAAGGGCTTGGCCGACCTCGCGGACCGGGCCCGGCAGTGGCAGGCCCGCGGGGCGCCGGTGCGCCTCCTCGACGCGGCCGAGACGGCCCGCCTCACCGGAACGCGGGCCTATGCGGGCGCCCTCCTCGACGAGCGCGCCGGCACGATCCAGCCGCTGGCCTATGCAAGGGGCCTCGCCCGGGCGGCGCTGGGAACGGGGGTGACGATCCATGCCGGCAGCCCGGTGATCGGCGCGACCGAGACCGGCTCGCGCTGGCACGTGACGACGCCGGCGGGCGGCGTGACCGCCGACTGGGTGATCGTCGCCACCAACGCCTATACGCGCGCGCCCTGGCCGGAGATCCGGGCGGAGATCGCCCACCTGCCCTACTTCAACATCGCGACCGCACCCTTGAGCGACAACCTGCGCGGCACGATCCTGCCCGGGCGCCAGGGCGCCTGGGACACCAAGCCGGTCCTGACCTCGTTCCGCCTCGACGCCGCCGGGCGGCTGGTGATCGGCAGCGTCGGCGCCCTGCGCGGGACCGGGACGGCGATCCACCGCGCCTGGGCCCGGCGCACTCTGCGAGCGCTGTTTCCGCAGGCCGCCGACGTGCCGTTCGAATCGGAATGGTACGGCCGGATCGGCATGACGGCGGATGCCCTGCCGCGTTTCCACCGGCTCGCCCGCAACGTGGTGGGCTTCAGCGGCTATAACGGCCGCGGCATCGCGCCCGGCACCGCCTTCGGCGCGGTGCTCGCCGACCTCGTGGCGGGCCGGATCGCGGAATCCGACCTGCCGCTCCCGGTGACCGACCCGACGCCGATCGGATTCCGGACGGTGCGGGAACTCGCCTACGAGGTCGGCGCCCAGGCGGTGCATCTCGCGGAAGGGCGGCGACCGGGCCCGGCCTCGGGCTGAGCGCCGGCTATCCCCCGAACCGCTCGGCCCGCCCGTGCGGCGCATCGTAATCGAGGACGGGCCCGAGCGGGACGATGCCGGTCGGATTGATCGTGCCGTGGCTCTCGTAATAGTGCCGCTTGATGTGGGTGAGGTTCACCGTCGGGGCGATGCCGGGGGTCTGGTAGAGATCGCGCAGATAGGGCGCAAGGTTCGGATAGTCGGCGATCCGGCGCAGGTTGCACTTGAAGTGCCCGACATAGACCGGGTCGAACCGCACCAGCGTGGTGAACAGCCGGATGTCGGCCTCGGTCAGCCGGTCGCCGACCAGGTAGCGTGAGCGGTCGAGGCGGGCGTCGAGAGCATCGAGCTCCGCGAACAGCGCCGTCACGGCCTCCGCGTAGGCCGCTTGCGTCGTGGCGAAGCCGGCCTTGTAGACGCCGTTGTTGACCCGGTCGTAGACCCGGGCGTTGACCGTGTCGATCTCGGCGCGCAGGTCCTCCGGGTAGAGGTCCGGCCCGCCCGGGAAGGCGGCGCCCAGCATCCGGATGATCTCGGCCGATTCGTTCGAGACGATCGTGCCCCGGACCTTGTCCCACAGGACCGGCACGGTGACCCGGCCGGAATAGTGCGGGTCGGCCTTGAGGTAGACCTCGTAGAGCCGCGTCGCCCCGTTCACGGTATCGGGGGTCGCTCCCGGGCTCTCGCCGAACACCCAGCCCTCGGACCCCATCAGCGGATCGACCACCGAGACCGAGATCGCATCCTCGAGCCCTTTCAGCGCCCGCACGATCAGGGTGCGGTGCGCCCACGGGCAGGCGAGCGAGACGTAGAGGTGGTAGCGCCCGGATTCCGCGGGAAACCCGCCCTCCCCGCTCGGCCCCGGCGCGCCGTCTGGGGTGATCCAGTTGCGGAAGGCCGCGTCCTTGCGCACGAAGCGCCCGCCGGTCTCCTTGGTGTCGTACCATTGGTCGTGCCAGACGCCGTCGACCAGAAGCCCCATCGTGCCCTCCTCACC
>NZ_JTHF01000255.1 GCF_001043895.1 Methylobacterium indicum | reverse complement strand
CACCGTGGCGGCGCCGGTGCCGACGAGGTGGAACGCCTCGCGCCAGAGCGCCGCCTGGAGCCGGTTGGCGACGTGGCCGACGAGCTCGCGCCGCAGGCGGATCGGCCGCTTGCCGAGGTTTTGGTAGAACGCCATCGCGGCCGCGACGGCGCCCTCGTCGGTCCTCTCGCCGCCCAGGACCTCGACCAGCGGCACGAGATGGGGCGGGTTGAAGGGGTGGCCCAGCACCACCCGGCCGGGATGGCGGCAGGCCGCCTGGATCGCGCTCGGGGTGAGGCCGGAAGAGCTCGTCGCCAGCACCACGTCGGCCGCGGCCGCGGCGTCGAGCCGTCGATAGGTCTCGTGCTTGATCTCCAGGCGCTCGGGGCCGTTCTCCTGGACGAAATCGGCTTGCGCCGCCGCCTCCTCGGGCTCGGCCACGAAGGTCAGGCGTCCGGGCGAGGCGCCGGGAGCAAGGCCGATCTGCTCCAAGATCGGCCAGTGCCGGGCGACCGTCTCGCGCAACCGCGCTTCGGCGCCGGGGGCCGGATCGGTGGCGGTCACGTCGAGCCCGCGGGCGAGGCACTGCGACACCCACGACGCCCCGATGACGCCGGTGCCGATCACCGCCACCCGTCCGATGGCCGTGCGGTAGCCCGCAGCCGCTTCGCTCGCGTCATCCATCGCGGCGCCCTCCCTGGTCGGGTCTGCTGTCGGGGCTTGCCGCCCGATTGACCCATCGAGATAGTTATATCACATTACAAATCAGGTTTGGCAATCCGACGCGAACGGCCGGAGCGAGAATCGGAGGAGCGCCGCGATGGCGGAGGACCTGTCGGGCCTCGGTACCGAGTCCCTGGTCGTCACCCGGCGGGAGGCCGTGGCGATCGTCACCTTGTCCCGCCCGCACAAGCGCAACGCCCTCGACGACGGCATGGTGCTGGGGCTGGAGCGCATCGCCCGGGGACTTCCCGACGACGTGCGGGCGCTGGTCATCGCCGCGGAGGGCCCGCATTTCTGCGCCGGGCTCGATCTCGCGGAGCTGACCGAGCGCGACGCGCCGGCCGGGATGCTGCATTCGCGGATGTGGCACCGGGCCTTCCACGAGATCGAGTTCGGCCGGGTGCCGGTGGTCGCGGCGCTGAAGGGCGCGGTGATCGGCGGCGGGCTCGAACTGGCGCTCTCGGCCCATCTGCGGGTGGCCGAATCGTCCGCCTTCTACGCCCTGCCGGAGGGCCAGCGCGGCATCTTCGTCGGCGGCGGCGCCTCGGTGCGGCTGCCGCGGCTGATCGGCGTCTCGCGGATGCGCGACATGATGCTGACCGGCCGGGTCCACGATGCCGAGAGCGGCGAGCGGCTGGGCCTGTCGCACTACGTCGTGGCCCCGGGCGAGGGGCTGGAGCGGGCGATCGCCCTCGCCACCCGGGCGGCCGAGAACGCGCCGCTCACCAACTACGCCCTGATCCACGCCCTGCCGCGCATCGCCGAGGCCGACCCGGCGACGGGCTACCTGACCGAAGCGCTGATGACCGCGGTGGCGCAGAGCGACGCCGAGGCCAAGCGGCGGCTCTCGGAGTTCCTGGAGGGGCGGGCGAAGAAGGTGCGGGAATAGGGGAGGCGGGCTCGTCCGCGCCGGCCTCCCGTCCCCACCGCGTCATTCCGGGGCCGCGACAGCGGAGCCCGGAATCCAGAAACACGGAATGTCCCGTATCGAGCGGGACGCCTTCCGCTTCGTCTTGCACCACCCGCGGTTCTGGATCCCGGGCTCCGCTGCGCGGCCCCGGGATGACCCCGAGAGGCGAAACCCGAGAAGATAACAAGTCGGGCGCCGTTCCCCTCTCCCGTCTGGGAGAGGGGATCCCGCGCCTGATTTTTACTTGGGATCGTCAACACAACGCACCTGACATCATCCTCGTAAAACTCAAGACCCGGCACCAAGACCGGCCACCCCCCGGAGGAAACCATGCCACGCCGTCCCATCCGCCGGCTCGCGCCGGCGCTCGCCGCCCTCCTGTCCTTCCTCGCCCCCGCTGTCGCCGCCGAGCGGCCGGTGAAGATCGGCGTCCTCAACGACATGTCGGGGCCTTACGCCGACTACCAGGGCCAGGGCTCGGTCATCGCGGCGCAACTCGCCATCGAGGATTTTTCCAAACAGGCCGGGCGGCCGGTCGAGCTGGTCTCGGCCGACCACCAGAACAAGACCGATATCGGCGCCTCGATCGCCCGGCGCTGGTTCGACCAGGACGGTGTCGACCTGATCGTCGACGTGCCGAACTCCGCCGTGGCGCTCGCGGTGGCGAACCTGGCGCGGGAGAAGAACAAGGTGTTCATCGGCTCGGGCGCCGGCACCGCCGAGCTCACCGGCAAGCAATGCTCGCCCAACACCGTGCACTGGACCTACGACACCTGGTCGCTCGGCCACGCGCTCGCCAAGGCGCTGGTGCAGCAGGGCGGCAAGTCCTGGTACTTCCTCACCGCCGACTACACCTTCGGCAAGGACCTCGAAGGCTCGGCCACCGAGGAGGTCAAGGCGATGGGCGGCAGCGTGAAGGGTGCGGCGCGCCATCCGCTCGGCACCGCCGACTTCTCGTCCTTCCTGCTCCAGGCGCAAGGCTCGGGCGCCGACGTGATCGGGCTGGCCAATGCCGGCGACGACACCTCGAACGCCCTCAAGCAGGCGGCGGAGTTCGGCATCGCCCCGGCCCAGCGTCTCGCCGGGCTGATCCTCAACATCACCAACATGCCGGCGCTCGGCCTCGAGGCGACGCAGGGCGTCTACATCGTCACGCCGTATTACTGGGACCTCAACGACGGCACCCGGGCCTTCGCCGCGCGCTATGCCGCCCGCCACCCGCGCCACGCCATGCCGAACGACATGCAGGCCGGCGTCTACTCGGCGGTGGAGCATTACCTGAAGGCGCTCGCGACCGTGACGGATGCCGGCGACGGACGGGCGGTGGTGGCCGCCATGAAGGCGATGCCGACCGACGATCCGATCTTCGGCAAAGGCCGCATCCGCGAGGACGGGCGCAAGCTCCATCCGATGTACCTGCTCGAGACCAAGACCCCGGCCGAGAGCAAGGGCGGCTGGGACTACTTCAAGCCGGTCCGCACCGTGCCGGCGGAGGAGGCCTGGCGTCCGCTCGCCGAGGGCGGTTGCCCGCTGGTGAAGGGGTAGGGCGATGGAGACGCATCGTTTCACCGAGCGCGAGGACGGCAGCCTCGTCGTCACCGCGGCGGCGGCGCTGCCGCCCTACCCGGAGCGCCTGACCGCGCACCTGACCCGCCATGCCGCCGAGGCGCCGGAGAGACCGTTCCTGGTCCGGCGCGGGCAAGGCGGTGAGCCCCTGACCTACGGCGCGGCGCTCCGCGCCGTCGAGCGGATCGCCGCCGCCCTGCTCGCCCGGAACCTCTCGGCCGAGCGGCCGGTGATGATCCTGTCCGGCAACGGCTTCGAGCACGCGCTGCTGTCGCTCGCCGCCCTCCATGTCGGCATCGCGGTGGCGCCGGTCTCGCCGGCCTATTCCACCGTGTCGCAGGACCATTCCCGCCTGCGGGCGATCGTGGAACTGCTCACCCCCGGCCTCGTCTTCGCGGCGGAAGGCGCCCCTTACGCCGCCGCCATCGCGGCGGCGGTGCCGGCGGGCACGGAAGTGGTGATCGGTGACGGCGCGGCGATCGGCCGGCCGGCGACGCCGTTCGCCGACCTGCGGGCGGCCGAAGGTCCGGATGCCGTCGCCGCCGCCCACGCGGCGGTGGTGCCGGACACGGTGGCAAAGCTCCTGTTCACCTCCGGCTCCACCGGCGTGCCGAAGGCGGTGGTGAACACCCACCGGATGCTGAGCTCCAACCAGGCAATGCTCCAGGCGCGCTTCCCGGCGCTCACCGCCGAGCCGCCGGTGATGGTCGACTGGCTGCCCTGGCACCACACCTTCGGGGGCAACCACAACTTCAACCTGGTGCTGGCGAATGGCGGCACGCTGCACATCGACGAGGGACGGCCGACGCCGAGCGGCATCCGCGAGACGGTGCGGGCCCTGCGGGAGGTCGCGCCCACCCTCTACCTCACGGTGCCGAAGGGCTTCGAGGCGCTGGTGCCGCACCTGCGCGACGACGCGGCCCTACGCGAGAATTTTTTCAGCCGGCTCCAGGTCACCTTCTTCGCCGCCGCCGGCCTGCCGCAGCCGGTCTGGGACGCGATCGACGATCTCGCCCGCCGGACGATCGGCCGGACGGTGCCGATGGTGACGGGGCTCGGCGCCACCGAGACCGCACCGCTCGCCCTCGTCACCGACGACCGCCCGGCGCGGGCCGGCCAGGTCGGCCTGCCGGCACCGGGCGTCACGCTGAAGGTCGCGCCCGTCGGCGCCAAGCGCGAGGCGCGGGTGCGGGGCCCGAACGTCACCCCCGGCTACTGGCGCCGGCCGGACCTGACGGCGGCGGCCTTCGACGAGGAGGGCTTCTATCGCCTCGGCGACGCCCTGGTGCCGGTCGATCCCGCCGATCCTCACCGCGGCTTCACCTTCGACGGGCGCCTCAACGAGGATTTCAAGCTCACCACCGGGGTCTGGGTCAGCGTCGGTCCCCTGCGGGCCGCCTTCCTCGACGCGTTCCAGCCGCTGGTGCGCGACGTCGCCATCGCGGGCGAGGCGCGGGACGAGGTCGCGGCCCTGGTCTTTCCGGACATCGCCGCGTGCCGGGCCCTCTGCGGCGAGACCGGCGACGACGCGCGCATCCTCGCCCATCCGGCCCTGCGGCGGGACTTCGCCCGCCGCCTCGGCGCCTTCGCCGCCAAGTCCACCGGCTCGTCGAACCGCATCGCCCGGCTGCTGCTGCTCGCCGAACCCCCGGCCCTCGACCGCGACGAGGTGACCGACAAGGGCTCGATCAACCAGCGCGGCGTGCTGCGCAACCGGGCAGCGGCCGTAGACCTGCTCTACGCCGCGCCGTTTGAGGCCGCCATCATCACCCCGGAGACCGCATGACCGCGCCGCACGACAAGCCGCAGGACCGAGCGCCCGACCACGAGGGCTTCACCCATGCCCGTACGCTGACGGTGGAATGGGGTCATTGCGACCCCGCCGGCATCGTGTTCAACCCGCGCTTCTTCGACTTCTTCGACTGGTCGACCGCGCTGCTCTGCGAGGCCGCGACCGGGTTGCCGAAGGCCGGGATGCTGGCGCGCTACGACCTCCTCGGCATCCCGCTGGTCGAGACCGGCGCCCGCTTCCTGAAGCCCTCGCGCTACGGCGATGCGGTCGAGATCGTCTCGACGGTGGTGGAGGTCGGGCGATCGAGCTTTGCCGTGCGTCACCGCCTGCTCAATGGCGGGGAGCTCGCCGTCGAGGGCCGCGAGCGCCGGGTCTGGGCCGGCCGCCACCCCGACGATCCCGCCCGGATGAAGGCGGCCCCGATCCCCGAGGACCTGGTGCGGCGCTTCCGCGGGGAGTGAGCCTCACTCGGCTTCTTCCGCCCCCTCGTCCCCCGCCAAATCTCCCGCCACCTCCCGCGCCCCCTGCTCCAGGCGCCGCAGGAGGTCGAGGAGCGCCGACCGCTCTTGCGGGTTCAGGAAGGCGGCGATGCGCTCCTCGTGGGCGGCCTCGCGGCGGTGGAGTTCCGCCATCAGGGCCTCGCCGGCATCAGTCAGGAAGAGCGATTGCGAGCGGCGGTCCGTCGGGTCCGGCTCGCGGCGCACCAGGGCGCGGGCCTCCAGTTCGTCGAGGAGCGGGCCGATATTGGCCCGCTTGATGCCGATCGCCGCGCCGACCTGGCTCGGCCGCGCGCCCGGGCTGCCCTCGATCACCGTGAGCACGCCGAGCTGGCTCTGGCGCACGTCGAGATCGGCAAACAGCTCGACGAAGCTGCGCGACACAGCGACCTGCGCCCGCCGCAGGGTGTAGCCGATCAGGCCTTCGAGACGGGCGAGGCCCGGGGAATCTTCGCTCGGCAACGCTGGACGGGTCCGTGTTCGACCGTGGGACTGGTCCGCCACCTGCCCGCGAACGGGCCCGGGCGCAAGCGGGGTGGCGCGCCCGGATCCCGGCCCCTGGCGATCAGACTGCCGCCCGCGCCTCCCGGTCCCACGCGGCCTCGACCTCGAGCGAGCGCGTGTCGCGCTTGCAGGTGGCGAGCGCGGCGTCGCGCCCGTCCTCGCGGTAGGTCACGGCGAAGTCGCCCTTGCCCACCTCGCCCTCGATGCGGGGCTCCTCGGCCGAGCCGGCATGGCCGACGTAACGCAGGCTGGTGCCGTAATGCCCGCTCCAGAAGAACGGCGTCTCGGTGAACGGCGCCGTCTCGCCGAGCAGCACGCGGGCGACGTGCTGGCCCTGGCGCTGGGCATGGACCCAGTGCTCGACCCGCAGGGGCCGGCCGCTGCGCGGATCCGGATAGGACGCGACGTCGCCGATGGCGTAGATGCCGGGCGCCGACGCGGCGAGAGTGGCGTCGACCACGATGCCGCCGCCCGCATCCTTCTCGGCGAGCGCCAGGCCGGCCGCCTCGGCGAGGTCGGTGCGCGGCGAGACCCCGGTGCCGAGCACCACGAGGTCGGCCTCGATCCGGCTGCCGTCGTCGAGGGCGAGCGCCGTCCCGTCGAAGCCCTCGACCTTGCGCCCGAGCCGGAACGTCACGCCCTTCTCCTCGTGCAGGCCCTGCACGAAACGGCCGACCGCCTCGCCGAGAACCTTGGCCAGCGGTACGGCATCGGGCGCCACGACCGTGACGCGCTTCTCGCGGGCGATCATCGCGGCGGCGACCTCGAGACCGATGAAGCTCGCCCCCACCACGGCGACCGAGCGGGCCTTCTCGGCCGCCGCGATCAGGGCATCGGCGTCGGCGAGGCTGCGCAGGGTATGGACCTCGGGGCGGTCGAAGCCCGGCAGGTCGGGCGTCTGCGGCGCCGCGCCGGTGGCGATCACCAGGGCGTCGTAGGCCAGCCGCTCGCCGCCCGCGGTCACGATCTCCTCCGCGCCGAGATCGAGGGACACCACCCGGTCGCGCAGGAGCCGCGGGCCCTCGCCGCCGTAGAAGCTCTCGGGGGCGAGCCGCGTCTTCTCGCGGGGCGCCTTGCCGGAGAGGTACTGCTTCGAGCAGAAGGTGCGGTCGTAGGGCGGATCGGGATCGTCGCTCACCAGGGTCACGGCGGCGCCGTGGCCGGCCCGGGCCAGCCACTCGGCGCAGGCATGCCCCCCGGCCCCGCCGCCGACGATGACCACCTTGCCGGGCGACTTACCCAGAGAAGACTTACCCAGAGAAGAGTCGGCGGCTTCGCGGCGGCCGGTCACGGTGATGCGGCCGTCGCGCTCCTCGGCGCGGTAGCACGGCAGCGGCGCGAAGGCCGGAGCGCCGACCGCCTCGCCGGTCTCCAGGCTGAACCGGGCATGGTGCCAGGGGCACCGTATCTCGCCCTCGGCCACGATCCCCTTGGCGAGCGGCGCGCCGAGATGGGTGCAGCGGGCCCCGATCGCCGTCACCGCGCCGTCGCGGCGCAGGAGCAGCACCTTGTCCTCGCCGAGGGTGCCCTCGATCATCGCGCCCTCGGGCAGGTCGCCCGCCGGGATGCCGCGCGCGAAATCCGGCTTGTCGTCCGTCGTCCCGGTCTTCCCACCGCCCTCGGCCATCGTCCGCTCCCGTCCGTCGCGTCGTTCGTCGGCGGGCAACGCGCGGATGACCTTGCGGTGCCGTCAGGCGATGCCGCGGATGTCGAGGAGCAGGCGCTCGGGCCCGCGCAGGGACGCACCCGGCCGGTAGGGCGGCGGATCCTCGGCGAGGCGAGGCTCCCGCAGCCGGGCGACCAGAGCGGTCAGGGCCGCCTCGGCCTCGATGCGGGCGAGCGGCGCGCCGACGCAGTAATGCAGCGCGCCGCCGAAGCCGAAATGCTGGTTGTCCTCCCGGTCGGGGTCGAACCGGTCGGGATCGGGGAAGCGGGCCGGATCGCGGTTGCCGGCGGCGAAGAGCAGCACCAGGGGCACGCCCTGCGGGATCGTGACGCCGGCGACCGGGATCGGCGCCCGGGTGAGCCGGGTGCGGAAATGCACCGGCGGCTCGTAGCGCAGCAATTCCTCGATCACCCGCGGCGCCCGCTCCGGATCGGCCCGCAGGCGCGCCAGCTCGTCGGGATGGCGCAACAGCGTCAGCATCCCGTTGGTGATGAGGTTCACGGTGGTCTCGTGGCCGGCGATCAGGAGCAGGATCGCCGTGGCGACGAGGTCCGGGTCGCTCATCCGCCCGGCCTCCGGGTCCTTCGCCGTGGCGAGCCCCGACAGCATGTCGTCGGCGGGTGCGCGACGCTTCTCGCGGATCAGGTCGCGCATGTAGGCGGCGATGGCGTCGAACGTCTCGGTGTTGCGCGCCCGCAGGTCCGCGTCGTTGCGGCTCTCGGGCTCGAGGGCCGTGGCGAGCTGCGTCGCCCAGGCATGGAAGCGCGCCTCGTCCTCCCGCGGCACGCCGAGCATCTCGCAGATCACCGTGACGGGGAGCGGATAGGCGAGGTCGTCGACGAGGTCGAAGCGGGTCGCGCCCGAGCATGCCTTCAGGCACTCGTCGACCAGCGCCTCGGTGCGCCGCTTCATGCCCCGCACCCGCGCCACCGTGAACTGTCCCATCACCTGGCGCCGCAGCAGGCCGTGGTCGGGCGGATCGCGGAAGATGAAGGGGCGGTGGCGGTCGGTGATCCAGTCCTTGAGCGGGTTGACGAAAAAATCCTTGAGCGGGTTGCCGGTGGCCGGGTGCTCGGCCGGCGGCAGGTCCTCCGAGCTGACCCGGGGATCGTGCAGGAGGGCGCGGATCGCCGCGTAGCCGCTCGCCACCCAGGTGCCGTCGTCCTGGCGCGCGACGGGCTGCGCCCGCAGGCGGGCGTAGAGCGGGTAGGGATCGGCGCGGTTCGCGGGATCGCGGACCTGCGCGAACAGGGTGCCGTCGGTGTCGGTCATGGAGTGAGAACCTCGGATCGGGCGGCGCCGGTCAGGCGGCCTGCGCGGAGGGCAGGCCCGGCGGCACCGGTGCCGGGGAGGGCTGGTCGGCACCGCCGGTGATCGGCGGGAAGGGCGCGCCGTCCCGGATCGGCGCCTCGTAGGCCGGCAGCCAGCGCCCGGCATTGACCGCGACCGCCGCGATCGTGCGGCCCTCGCGGCCGTAGACCGCCAGGAACCGGCCGGTGCGCGGATCCCCCTGCACGATCGCCACGGCGTCGGCCTCCTCGGTCAGCCCGAGGGACTTGATGTTGAGGCCGAACTGGCTCGACCAGAAGGCCGGCAGCTCGGCATAGGCGCCCGCCGCCTCCGGTCCGTCCAGCATGGCGCGGGCCGCATGCGCCCCTTGCGCGACGGCGTTGCCCCAATGCTCCAGGGCGACCGGGCGGCCGCCGTAGAGCGGATGGGGAAAGCGCGCCACGTCGCCGGCGGCGAAGATCGCCTCGTCGGGCCGGCCCGCCTCGTCGAGGGCCCGGCAGGCGCCGTCGCAGGACAGCCCGCCCTCGTCGGCCGACAGGCCGCTGCCGGCGAGCCAAGCGGTGTTGCGCACCGCGCCCAGGGCCACCACGACGAGGTCGGCCTCGATCGTGCCGCCATCGGCCAGATGCGCGGCGCGCACCCGGCCGGCCCCGTCCCCTTCGAGCCGCGCGACACGGGCGCCGGGGCGCAGATCGACGCCCGACGCCTCCATCCGCCCGGCCATGAATCCGCCGAGCACGCGGCCGAGCGCCCGGGCGAGGGGCGCCGGTTCGGGATCGACCACCGTGACCGGCAGCCCGAGGGCGCGAATGCTGGAGGCGACCTCGCCGCCGATGAAGCCGGCACCCAGGATCAGCACCCGGCCCGGCCGGGCCGCGAGGCCGGCGGCGAGCGCCGCCGCGTCGTCGCGGCCGCGCAGGGTGTGGACACCCGACAGCCGCGCCTCGTCGGCCTGCGGCCAGGGCCGGGCGCGGGCGCCGGTGGCGATCAGCAGGCGGTCGAAGGGCAGGCGGGTGCCGTCGGCGAGGAGGAGCGCACGGCCGGCGCGGTCGAGGCCCGCGGCGGGGACGCCGAGGCGCCACTCGGCGTCGAGGGTGCCGACGCCCGGCAGGGTCGTGGCCCCGGCGTCGACCTCGCCGGTGAGGACGTGCTTGGAGAGAGGAGGGCGGTCGTAGGGGCGGTGGGGCTCGTCGCCGACGAGGATCAGGCGGCCGGCGAACCCGCCCCGCCGCAGGGCCTCGGCCCCGTGCAGGCCCGCGAGCGAGGCACCCGCGACCACGATGGTCCCGTCCCTCACGCCGCCCGCTCCGCCGGCCCGTCGTGCTCGACCCGGATGGCGCGAACCGGGCAGGCCTGCACCGCCCGGTCGATGGCGGCCCGCTCCGCGGCTGGCGGCGCCGGGTCGTAGGCCAGGATCTCGTCGCCCTGCAGCACGAACCGCTCCGGCGCGGCGTAGCAGCACTGGGCGTAGGCCTGACACCGGTTCAAGTCGACGACGACGCGCATCCGCGGCTCCCGGACAATTCGACGGAGAAAACCGAAGTCGCCGGGTCGGGTTCCGGCACCGCTTGAGACGGCAGCGTGGCCGACGAGCTCGCCCGTGCTTGTTATGTCAAAGGCATCGATTCCGTCGAGAATCCGACCCACGTCGACAGATAATCCTTGCGTTTCAGGTCAACGCGAACTTAAGGATACGACACCGATTTGCAGTGACTCCCGAGCCTCAGGCATGGACGATAACGCCAACACTCACGATCAGATCGTTACGCTGACGGCCGATATCATCTCGGCATATGTCAGCAGCAATCATCTGCAAGGTGCGGAGCTGCCGAAGCTGATCGCCGACGTCTTCAGTGCATTGAACGAGGTCGCGAAGGGTGGTAAAGCCGCTCCTGAACCGGCTCATCCCAAGGCGACGCCGGCGGAGATCCGCCGATCGATCAGCCACGACTTCCTGGTCAGCTTCGAGGACGGCAAGTCCTACAAGACCCTGCGCCGTCATCTGACCCTGCGCGGGCTGACGCCCGAGGCCTATCGCCAGAAATGGGGCCTGCCGCTCGACTACCCGATGACCTCGGCGAGCTATTCCGAGCAGCGCTCGGAACTGGCGCGCTCCCTCGGCCTCGGCCAGCAGCGCCGCCGCAGCGCCGCGCAGGCCGTCGAGGAAACGGACGACATGGCCGAACTCCCCACCGCGGAACCGGCCGAGGCGACGGAGGCCGGCATGCTCCCGGAGAACGAGGCGCAAGGCGAGCCCAAGCCTCGCCGCGGTCGCCGCAGCACCTGAACGCCTGTTCCTCCAGGCGATGGGGCGCGGGCGGTGAGCGATCCCGCCCGATCCCCCATCCCGGGAGGGCGATCACCCCGCGATCGACCGTCCCCTCGGGACGAGGATTGAATGTCGAGGCGCGCGATCGAACGAGGCCGCGCGATTCGACCGGCATGACGGAGCCCGAGAGGGCGTAATCCCTGCGCCGCGTCAGCCCGGCCGCGGCGACCCGCGATCGGCCCGCGCCAGGGCCGCGAAGGCCCGGGCCACCGCGACGGCGCCCGGATCCTCCACCCCGGCGAGATCGGCGGCGGCGAGGTAGCTCGACCGTCCGGTGCCGGCCCGGGTCATGCCGGCGGTGGCGGCGGCGCCCGCTTCCGCGGCCCGCGCCGCTCCGGGAAGGCCGCCGGCCGGCAGCGCGTCGAGGGCCGGCATCAGGGCGTCGAGCAGGGTGCGGTCGCCGGGCTTCGCCCCGCCATGGGCCTGGAGGCGCGCCGCGCCCGCGGTCAGCGCCGCGGGCCAGTCCGCGCCCTCGGCCAAAGCCGAGCCGGCGGCGGCGAAGAAGATCGACATCAGCACCCCGCTCGATCCGCCGGCCACCCGGGCGAGGCGCTCCGACAGCGCGTGGCACAAGGCGGCGGGCTCGGCCTGGGGCAGCCGGTCGAGATCGGCCAGCACCGCCCGGGCGGCGGTCGCGAAGGTGGTGCCGGTGTCGCCGTCACCGACCCGCGCATCGAGGGCGTTGAGGTCCGTCTCCGCCGCGGCCAGCGCCGTGCAGACCGCGGTGATCGCCCCGGCCACCGCCGGATCGTGCGACGCCGCGGGCGCCTGGCTCCGCCGGGCGAGCCGAGCGGGCAAGGGGAGCGTCGCGGATGCGACCACCGGGACCGCGAGCGGCCAGGCCGGCGCGTCGGTCGCGGCCGTCAGCGCCGCCTCGGTCTCGGCCGCGAGGGGCATGAGCGAGAGCGAGGCGCCGTACATGTCGAGGGCCGTCATGGCGGCGGCGGGCCCGAGGAGCAGGCGCACCCGGGCCCCGAGGGGCGTCGCCAGCACCGCCCGGGCGAGCACCTGCATCTCCAGCGCCGTGGCGCCGCCGAGGTTGTTGACGAGGAGGGCGAGGGGACCGTCCGCCGGCAGGGTCTCGGCGAGGCGCGCGGCCATCAGCCGGGCGAGGTCGTCGGCGGCCGGCAGGGCGATGCGCTCGATGCCGGGCTCGCCGTGGATGCCGAGGCCGAGCTCGGCCTCGCCGGGGGCGAGGCGGGCCTCCCGGGTCCCGCCCGGCAGGGTGCAGCCCGAGACCGCGATGCCGAGGGAGCGGATCCCGGCGGCGGCCGTGCGGGCGGCATCCGCCACCTCGGCCAGGGACCGGCCGGATTCGGCGGCGTGGCCCGCCACCTTATGGACCAGGAGCGTGCCGGCGATGCCGCGGGGCTGGGCCGCACCGGGGATCGCGATGTCGTCGGCGACCGTGACCGTCTCGACGGCCAGGCCGAGGGCCCGGGCACGCTCCGCGGCGAGCCCGAAATTCAGCCGGTCGCCGGCATAGTTCTTGATGATCAGAAGGCAGCCCGCCGGCCCGGTCACCGCCAGGATCCCGGCCAGCACCGCATCGACGGAGGGCGACGCGAACACGTCGCCGCAGACCGCCGCGGTGAGGAGGCCGCGCCCGACGAAGCCCGCATGGGCCGGCTCGTGCCCCGAGCCGCCCCCGGAGACGAGGGCGACCCGGTCCGCCGCCCAGCCGGCCCGTACGACGACCCGGATCGCGGGATCGCCGTCGAGCCGGGCGAGGCGCCCGCCGCTGCCGGAGACGAGGCCGTCCACCGCCTCCGCCACCAGGGCGGCGCGGTCGTTGATGAAGTGGGCCATCCGGTCGGTCCTCCCCCGAGCATCGTCCGCCGATGCAGGTGCCGGTTCGGCGGACGATGCAGACACGGCAATCCGGGCGGAGCCGCTCCGGTCCGCCCCGCTCGGCGGCGCCCGGTCGCGATCCGCCCGCCGCGGCCGATCCTGCCAAAAGCGTGGCCCATCCGCCATCACGGCGACGCATCGGCCCGGCCGGGGCCGAACGGCTTTGCCGAATCCGCTCCTTCGGGCGATAAGACGCGACACATTCGGGTCGGCACCTTCCCCGCACCGCCGGACCCGACCCTCGACCCTCGCCGGGGCCACGACGCAGCGGCGCGAGCCCGATCCCCAGGTGAACGCCGCGACGACGATGAGCGACCCCCTTGCGTTCCTGGCCGGCGGCGGCCGTGCGGCCGAAATGATCCGCGCGCGCGACTGGACGGGCCATCCGCTCGGGCCCCCGGCGACCTGGCCGGATTCCCTGCGCACGGCGCTCGCCCTGGTGCTGAACTCGCCCGAGAGCATGATCCTGGCCTGGGGGCCGGACCTCCACTTCTTCTTCAACGAGACCTACTTCCCGCTGCTCGGCCCCCGCCTCGACTGGGCGATGGGCGAGCGCTTCGACCGCGTCTGGGCCGATGGCTGGGAGCAGGCCAAGCCCATCATCGAGGACGCCTTCGCGGGGCGGAGCCGCCGCTTCGTCGACCTGCCCTGGAAGCTCGGCACCGACCGGGGCGAGGCCGACACCTGGTGGACCTTCTCGTACTCGCGCGTCCTCGACGGCGAGGGCCGCGTCGCGGGTCTCTTCATCCTCACCAACGAGACCACCGCCCAGGTGACCGCGACGCGGCAGCTGCGCGAGAGCGAGGCGATCGCCCGGCAGAACATCGATCGGGTCCAGCTCGCCCTGTCGGCCGGCGCGATCATCGGCACCTGGTTCTGGGACCTGCCGACCGACCGCTTCACCGTCGACGAGGCCTTCGCCCGCAGCTTCGGCCTCGATCCGGCCTTGGGCCGCGAAGGCCTGAGCCTGGAGCAGGTGATCGAGACCGTGCATCCCGACGACCGGGCCGGCCTGATCGCGGCGATCGACGCGGTGGTGATCCGCGGCGGCACCTACGCGCACCAGTACCGCACCCGGCGCGCCGACGGGCGATATTACTGGCTGGAGGCGAACGGGCGGGTCGACCACGCGCCGGACGGCACCCCGCTGAGCTTCCCGGGCGTCCTGATCGACGTGAACGAGCGCCGCGCCGTCGAGGCCGAGCGCGACCGCGCCATCGCCCAGCTGCGGACGCTGACCGAGACCCTGGAGCAGCGCGTCGCCGAGCAGACCGCCGAGCTGATGCGGGCCGAGGAGGCGTTGCGCCAGTCGCAGAAGATGGAGGCGGTGGGCCAGCTCACCGGGGGGCTCGCCCACGACTTCAACAACCTGCTCGCCGGCATCTCGGGCTCCCTCGAACTGATGCAGACGCGCATCGGCCAGGGCCGCCTCAAGGAGGTCGACCGCTACGTCGCCGCCGCGCAGGGCGCGACACGCCGTGCCGCGGCGCTGACCCACCGGCTCCTCGCCTTCTCGCGGCGCCAGACGCTCGACCCGCGCCCGACCGACGTCAACCGCCTCGTCGCCGGCATGGAGGAGCTGATCCGCCGCACCGTCGGCCCGGCGATCGAGATCGCGGTCTCGGGGCCGGCCGACCTCTGGACCGTCCTCGTCGATCCGCCCCAGCTCGAGAACGCGCTCCTCAACCTCTGCATCAACGCGCGTGACGCGATGCCGGACGGCGGGAGGATCGGGATCGAGACCGCGCATCTGAGCCTCGACGCGGCGGCCGCCCGCGCGCACGAGATGCCGCCGGGCGACTACCTGTCGCTCTCCGTCACCGATACCGGCACCGGGATGGCGCCCGAGGTGGTGCGGCGCGCCTTCGATCCGTTCTTCACCACCAAACCCATCGGCCAGGGCACGGGCCTCGGCCTGTCGATGATCTACGGCTTCACCCAGCAATCGGGCGGGCAGGTGCGGATCACCTCCGAGGTCGGGCGCGGCACCACCGTGACGCTCACCCTGCCGCGCCACCACGGCGCCTCGGATGCCGAGGCGGTGCAACCCCTCCGGGGCGAGACGCCCCGGGCCGAGTGCGGCGAGACCGTGCTGATCGTCGACGACGAGCCGACCGTGCGGATGCTGGTGACCGAGGTGCTGGAGGATCTCGGCTACACGGCGATCGAGGCGGCGGACGGCGCGGGGGGCTTGCGCGTGCTGCAATCGGATGTGCGCATCGACCTCCTCGTCACCGATGTCGGCCTGCCCGGCGGCATGAACGGCCGCCAGATGGCGGATGCGGGCCGGGCCTTGCGGCCGGGCCTGAAGGTGCTGTTCATCACCGGCTACGCCGAGAACGCGGCCCTGGGGACCGGCCAGCTCGAGCCGGGCACCGCGGTGCTGACGAAGCCCTTCGTGGTCGAGGCGCTCGCCCTGCGCATTCGCCGGATGATCGAGCAGGGATAGGCCGCGACGCACGGCCGATCGACGGCCTAGAGCGCTTCACGATCGCGTTGCAATCGCGAAGCTCTCTAAGTCTTTGTTTTACCGCATTTTCTTCGACGAACCGGCATCCACTTCGTCGGAAAACGCTCTAGGCCGCCGCTCCGTCACACCACGTTAAGCCCAATCTGATTGAACGCGAGGCAACTCAAGAAAGTCCAGGGACGCCCGCATGTTCGCCTCCGCCCGTCGCGCCAGCTCCACCGCCAAGCTGGACGCCCTCGAGCGATCCCAGGCCACCGTGGCGTTCGACCTCGACGGGGTGCTGCTCGAAGCGAACGGGAATTTCCTGCGGCTGATGGGCTACGACCTGGAAGAGGTGCGCGGCCGCCACCACCGCCTGTTCGTCGATCCCGCCGAGGCCGCGGACCCCGCCTACGCGGCGTTCTGGGCGTCCTTGCGCCGGGGCGAGTTCCAGAGCGCGGAGTACCGCCGGCTGGCCAAGGGCGGGCGCGAGGTCTGGATCCGCGCCAGCTACAACCCGGTGCTCGACGCCCGCGGCCGGCCGATCCGGATCGTCAAGTTCGCCCTCGACATCACCGCCGAGAAGCAGGCGGCGATCGATTCCGCCGGCCAGATCACCGCCATCAACCGCTCGCAGGCGGTGATCCACTTCGCCCCCGACGGGACGATCCTCGACGCCAACCCGCGCTTCCTCGCGGCGATGGGCTACGATCTCGAGGAGGTGCGCGGCCGCCACCACCGCCTGTTCGTGACCGAGGCGGAGGCGGAATCGCCGGATTACCGCGAGTTCTGGGCGCGGCTCGCCCGCGGCGAGTTCCACGGCGGCGAGTTCAAGCGGCGGGGCAAGGATGGCGGCGACGTCTGGATCCAGGCGACCTACAACCCGATCCTCGACGCGACCGGGCGCACGATCAAGATCGTCAAGTACGCCGCCGACATCACCGCCGCCAAGCAGCACGCCGCCGACACCGCGGGCAAGATCGAGGCGGCGCTCCGCTCGCAGGCGGTGATCGAGTTCGACATGGACGGCGTCGTGCTCGATGCCAACGCCCACTTCCTGAAGGCGATGGGCTACGGCCTCGACGAGATCGTCGGCCGCCACCACCGCCTGTTCGTCTCCCCCGACCAGGCCGGGAGCCCGGGCTACGCCGAGTTCTGGGCGAACCTGCGCGCCGGGCGCTACGCCTCCGCGGTGTTCCAGCGGGTCGGCAAGGGCGGCCGGGAGGTGTGGATCCAGGCCACCTACACCCCGGTCTTCGACCTCGACGGGCGGCCGAGCAAGGTGATCAAGTTCGCCACCGACGTCACCCACAGCATGACCGTCCGGGCCCGGGCGATCGGCGCCGCCGAGCGGGCCTTGAGCCGCGTCCAGGCGGTGTCGAGCGCCGCCGAGGAGATGCACCGGACCTCGACGGCGATCGCCACCCAGATGGAGCGGTCGCGCCACGCGGTCGACGAGATCCAGGAACGGATGGGCGCGGCGGGCACCGCCACCGGGCGACTCGACGAGGCCGCCCAGGCGATGAACGGGGTCGTCGAGGCGATCACCGCCATCGCCGAGCAGATCAACCTGCTGGCGCTCAACGCCACCATCGAGGCGGCCCGGGCGGGACCGGCCGGCCGGGGCTTCGCCGTGGTGGCGGCCGAGGTGAAGAACCTCGCCGGCCAGGCCCGGGCCGCGACGGACCGGATCTCGGGCGAGATCGGCGCGATGCAGGCGGTCTCCCGCGAGGTCGCCGACGCCCTCGGCTCGATCCGCGGTGCGGTCGACGCGGTCCAGGGCTTCATCGCCGAGACGACCGCCGCCAGCGAGCGCCAGCGCGCGACGACCGGCGAGGTCAGCCACAACGTCCAGACCACGGCGGCGGGCGTCGCCGACCTGGCCGGCAGCCTCGACGAGTGGCTGGTCGGCGTCGAGGAGCGGCGGATCGGCGAGCGGGTGCGGACCTCGAAGCCCGGACAGGTCACGGTGCCGGCGGGTCCGGGCCCGGAGGAGACGCTCTCCTGCATCGTGCTCAATCTCTCCGAAACCGGCGCCAAGCTCGGCCTCGACCGGCCGCTGCGGCTGCCGGTCCGGATCCTGCTCCGGATCGAGGGCGGACCGGCACGACCCTGCGAGGTCGTGCGCCAGCACGGCGTCGAGGTCGGCGTGCGGTTCATGGCGTGATTGCCGGAGGGTGCCGAACCACCAAGATGTTTTGCACCGAAAAATATCCGATTAGCCGGCTATTCGTCATGATCGGTGCGGCGTCGTAGCAGGTATCCCAGAAATCGTGTCATCTCCCGACCGGCCCCGCGAGGGCCGCAACGACACCAGGGAGCGACACGATGCCGACGCCCGCCCGCGACGCGGTCGCGGTGGAGGATGCCAGCCTCACCGCCTTCTACCGCGACATGACCCCGCCGGAGCGCCACACCTTCTGGGCCTGCGCCGCCGGCTGGGCCCTCGACGGCATGGACTTCATGATCTACCCGCTGGTGATCGGCACGATCATCAAGCTGTGGAGCGTCGATGCCGGCACGGCCGGGCTCGCCGCCACCGTGACCCTGCTCGCCTCGGCGCTCGGCGGCTGGCTCGCCGGCTACCTCGCCGACCGGATCGGGCGGGTCCTGACGCTCCAGATCACCATCCTGTGGTTCTCGTTCTTCTCCCTGGTCTGCGCCTTCGCGCAGGATTTCTCGCAGCTGCTGATCGCCCGCGCGCTGCTGGGCCTCGGCTTCGGCGGCGAGTGGGCGGCGGGCGCCGTGCTGATGGGCGAGACCATCCGGGCGCAGTATCGCGGCCGTGCCGTCGGCTCGGTGCAGTCGGGCTGGGCGATCGGCTGGGGCATGGCGGTCCTGTCCCAGGCCATCCTGTTCTCGGTGCTGCCGCCCGAGACCGCCTGGCGCTGGATGTTCGTGATCGGGGCCGCCCCCGCCCTCCTGGTCTTCTACCTGCGCCGCTACGTCGAGGAGCCGCGGGTCGCCGTCGAGAGCCGGGCCCGGGCCGCCGCCACCGGCGACCGTCCGGCGATCTGGGAGATCTTTTCCGGTCCGCTCCTGCGCACCACCATCCTCGCCTCGCTGATGTCGGCGGGCTGCCAGGGCGGCTACTACGCCATCACGACCTGGCTGCCGCGCTTCCTCACCACCGAGCGCGGTCTGTCGATCGTCTCCTCGACCGGCTACCTCGCCGCCCTGATCGTGGGTTCATTTGCCGGCTATCTCGCCGGAGCCTGGCTCGCCGACCGCCTCGGGCGCCGGCCCCTGTTCCTGATCTTCTCGCTCGGTGCCATTGCGGTGATCCTGGTCTACACGCAGATCCCGCTCTCGAACGCGGTCCTGTGGGTGCTGGGCTTCCCTCTGGGCTTCTTCGCCTCGGGCTACTTCTCGGGCATGGGCGCGTTCCTCACCGAGCTCTACCCGACGCGCCTGCGCGGCTCGGGCCAGGGCTTCTGCTACAATTTCGGCCGCGGGATCGGCGCCCTGTTCCCCGCCCTCGTGGGCTATCTCTCGGCGAGCATGAGCCTGGCGAGCGCCATCGCGATCTTCGCGGCCGCCGCCTACGGGGTGTTCTTCCTCACGGCCTACGCCCTGCCCGAGACCCGCGGAAAAGTGCTGCATGCCGATGGCTGAGATCCGCGACTGTCCCGGGCCCGCCCCGCATCCGCGCGGACCCACCCGGTTCACCGTGCCGGCGGGCGCGGTCGACACCCACGCCCACGTCATCGGCCTGCCGCCGGACTACCCCTTCGTGGCCGCGCGCAGCTACACGCCGCCGCACGCCGCGGCGGAGTCGTACCTCGCCATGCTCGACGCCACCGGCATGACGCATGGCGTGCTGATCCAGGTCAGCGTCCACGGCACCGACAACCGGCTGATGGTCGAGACCCTGCGGGCGCATCCGCGGCGCCTGCGCGGCATCGCGGTCGTCCCGCTCGGGCTGCCCGAGGCGGAGCTGGCATCGCTCAAGGAGGCGGGCGTGGTGGGGCTTCGCCTCAACGTGCTCTATGGCGGCGGGGTCGGCTTCGAGGCGGTGGAGGCCTACGGCGCGCTCTGCCGCGAGATGGGCTGGCACCTGCAGTTCCTGATCGACGCGCGCAGCCTGCCGCCGCTCGCTGGGCGCCTCTCCCGGCTGCCGGTGCCGTTCTGCATCGACCATATGGGCCATTTCCCGACCTCCTGCGGGGTCGGGGACGAGGGCTTCCGCACCCTCGTGTCGCTCGTGCGCGACGGCGCCTGGGTCAAGCTCTCGGGCGCCTACCGCAACTCCGTCGCCGGCCCGCCCTACGCCGACACGGTGCCGTTCGCCCGCGCGCTCCACCAGGCGGCGCCGGAGCGCTGCGTCTGGGGCTCGGACTGGCCGCACGTCGCGCATTGGGGGCCGATGATGAATGTCGGCGACCTCCTCGACCTCCTGGCCGAGTGGGTGCCCGACGAGGCCGACCGGCACCGGGTGCTGGTGGAGAATCCGGCCCGGCTCTACGGGTTCTGAGCGACGGGGCGGCCGTCGCGACGTCCGCCCCGTCCTCCGTCGGATCCCGCTACGGCCGCGGCCAGCCGAGCAGCCGCCCCGGCGCGAAGGCCGCCACCGGCACCTGCGGCGTGCGGCCGGTGGCGAGGTCGGCGACGAGGCGGCCGGTGATCGGGCCGGTCGA
>NZ_JTHF01000254.1 GCF_001043895.1 Methylobacterium indicum | reverse complement strand
GCCGGTGGCGCCCTGCGCACCTGTGGTTCCCTGGGCGCCGGTGGCGCCCTGCACGCCCGTCGCGCCTTGGACACCGGTGGCGCCCTGGGCACCCGTGGCCCCCTGGGCGCCGGTCACGCCTTGGGCGCCGGTGGCACCCGTCGCACCGGTGGCGCCGGTCGCACCCGTGGCGCCCGTGGCACCCGTGGCGCCGGTCGTGCCCGTGGCGCCGGTCGCACCCGTTGCACCGGTCGCACCCGTGGCACCGGTCGCACCCGTGGCACCGGTCGCGCCAGTGGCACCCGTTGCACCGGTCGCACCCGTGGCACCGGTCGCACCCGTGGCACCGGTCGCGCCAGTGGCACCGGTCACGCCCTGCGGACCCGTGGGACCGGTCGAGCCGATCGCCGCCAGGTTCGCCTTGTTGGCATTCATGGTGTACGTACCATTTCCGGTGGTAGTCGTTGTCGACCCGCCCCCTAATGCATCGGAGAACGTATCACCAGAAAAACCTGATCTTGCAGTAAACACTGTTGCGTTGTCGATGGCAGTGTTTTCCTGGATCACCCATTGAAAGTTATAATCAGTTCCGCTGCTAAATTTCCCTCTCGAAACTGCGAAAAAGACATCGGCGTTGTTGTTTACATCGCGATAAGACCACTCATAATCATCCCCACTGGATCCGCCCGTCCCCGTAATCGTCAACAATTTGTCGGCCATTGAAATGCCCCAACCATTCCAGATGACAGGCACACCCCTCGAAAGGGAGGATGCGTCGTCGCAACATCAGATCACGACCTGAATGCCTGTTCGGCGGCTGTCGAGGAAGACGGAAACGGCGCCTTTCCCACGGGCAGACTAGAAATTCTCCCGTAAGTGGTATTTTTGCACGGAAGACCGATCAGCATCATCACAGCATTGTCATACTGTTTTTCTCGATCTATAACAATATTTCGTAGTTTGATTTTATTTTGTCTGAAAATAAAAATTTTGGATAAAAATTAAAGACAAACGTGTTATTGCTTTGGCTACTGAAACAGTAATCCAGCGGATCGACCCGCACGCTGTCGCCGGAGTACGTCGTGCGCCCCGCGGAGAATCCACCTGTCCGTCGCCGTCGTGCCCCGTACAGACGGATACGCCATCGCTCGTCCTGCGGCGCGTCGCCGGGAGCAATCACCGTCCGGACGGATGAGCCACGGCATGCAAGCGGGCACGGACACCCGGCGGCCACCTTTCTTTACGCGATCGTCATGTCCTGTCAGGGCTACGCTCCCTAATCGAACGAGCAGACATCGAGAAGACCTCTTGCGGAAGCGGCCGCCGGTCGAATAACAGTCGTTGTGCAGGGCGAATCGCTGGTCAAGCTGATTCGTTTTTGCGTCATTGTTATCTTGGCACCGTCAAATCAAGGAAATTTGTCATGGAACCAATGCTCGGCATGATCTTCATGATACCTTGGAACTGGGCGCCAAATAATTATGCGCTATGTCAGGGTCAGACTCTGACGGTCCAGCAGTACACGGCTCTGTACAGCCTGATGGGACTCACGTTCGGCGGTAGCGGTAATACGAATTTCAACCTGCCCGACCTTCAGGGGCGCGCTCCCATCGGCACCGGCGTGTCTCAGGGCACCAGCTTCCCGCTCGCCATGAAAACCGGCACCCCGACCACGACACTCGGGCTCGGCAACCTGCCGGTGCACAACCACGGCGCGACGTTCAAGGCGGTCACTGGCAGCCAGACCGTCACCATCCCGGGGCAGACCGGCACCCAATCGGTGCAGATCAACGCCTCGACGGCTGCGGGTACGACCGGGCCGGGCCCGTCCACCGTGCTGGCGACGATAGGGGGTTCATACAAGATCTACGGCGCCGTCGGTTCCATGACCCCGCTGGCATCCGCGTCGGCCGGGCTGACCGGCACCGCCGCGACCGCGGGGCAGACCTTCAGCGTCCCGACCGTCACCGGCGGTACCGTGGAGATCAGCGCTGCCGGCGGCGGCCAGCCGTTCACCAACTACCAGCCGTCGCTGGCGATGAGCTTCATCATCGCGCTCGTCGGCCTCTACCCGGAGCGGCCGTGACCGTCGCGCTCGATACCGTATCGGCGGCGCTCTTCGCGGACCTGCTGGGGGACGGCTTCGCGTTGCGGGGCCCGGGCGGTCAGGATCTGGCCGTCACCCTGGCCTCGTGCCGGGAATCCCCCCACTCGACCATGGCGGGCAGCCCGCGCACGGCGTTCTCCCTGGTCTTCCACTGCCCGGCGGCGGCGGCGGGGCCCTTCCGGGGGGGCCATTGCGTGCTGACGCATCCCGCTTTCGGCGAGATCGGGCCGCTCTATGTCGAGCGGATCCTGCCCACGGGCGTCCCTCCGGGCTCCGCCGCCTACCAGGCGGTCTTCAACTGAACCTCACCGGGCGGCCCCGCCAGCCTCGCTGCGCGGGCCGCCCTCGTCGCGTCCATATTCCGACCGGAGACCCACCGCATGGCCTCCCAGACCGGCTCCCTCCCGCTGTTCGGCGGCCTGGGCCTTCGCCCCATCCGCCCGAGCGACCAGGACTTCCTGCTGCGGCTCTTCATCGAATCGCGTCCCTGGCTGTCCTGGGCCGACACGGACCGCGACGTGCTGCAGGCGCTCTACGAGCAGCAGTTCCGGGCCATGCGGGCGGGGCTGGAGAGCGTGTATCCCGAGCACATGGACTTCATCGTCGAGCGTACCGGCCAGGCGGTCGGGCGCCTCGTCGTCGATCTCGGCTATGCCGACTGGCGCATCTCGGAACTGGCGATCGTCGCGGCGGCCCGCGGCAAGGGCATCGGCACCGACCTGGTGCGCAGCCTGCAGGCGGCGGCCGAGAGCGTGCGCCTGCCGATCACCCTCTCGACCCCGATGGTCGGCGCCACCGACGGGCGCTCCCTCTACGAGCGCCTGGGCTTCCAGGTCACGGCGGTGCGCCCACCGCATTACGACATGGCGTGGCTGCCGGCCTGCCGGAAGGCGCCGCAGCCGGCAGGGTTCATCGCCGGCTGAAGCCGCCGGGCGGGCGCATCCGCGGTCCCCGCCCCGTCCCATCGCGCCGGTGACCGGCGCGCTACGGGAACATCGCGTCGACGGCGTCCTGCGACACCGCCGCGGCGCCGGGCAGGGCAGGGCCGTTGAGGAGGGACTCCTCCTCGCCGCGGGGGTCGGGCTTGGGCCGGGCGGGCGAGGGCGCGGCGCCGGACCACAGGCGCAGCATCTCGCCGACCCGCTCCTCGACGTCGACGATGGTGCGCACCACCTTGGAGATCCGCTGGCCGGTCAGGTCCTGGAAGTTGCAGGCCTCGAACACCGTCTGCATCTCGGCCTGGATGGCGCGGGCATCCTCCCGGGTCGCCTCGTCCTGCGCCCGCTTGGCGATGTTGCGGGCAAGCGCGTCGACGGTCTCGGAGACGGTCAGGATGGTGTGGGTGGCCTGCTCGGTGCCCTGGACGACGGCGTGCAGCTCGTCGCGGGCGCGGCCGCTCTCCTGCTGTTCGCGCAGGTCGGCGATCTCCTGGCGCGTGCGGGCGATGGTCTCGGAGATCGACATCAGGTGACGCTGGAGCAGCGCCGTCGTGTCCTCCAGGGATCCCGGGCTCACCGTGCCACTCATCATGATCGTCAGGCCAATCGTCGAACATCACGCTGTTCGACACCCTATCCCGACCCGCTTAATCAATTCCGAACGGCGATGGACGGTGACCGGGAAACATCGTGGCCGGACAATACTTGCCGCAACGCAACACCGGACGGTCGGAACGACGAAGGCCGGACCCCGCCCGCGGGCAGGGTCCGGCCTTCGGCCATCGGGCGGATGCGGTCAGGCGGCGCGGACGCTGGCGAGGAAGCCGTCGACCTCCCGGCGCAGGCGGGCGCATTGCTCGGACAGGTCGTCGGAGCCCTGCGACACCTCGGAGGCGGCGCGGCCGGCGGCGGCGGCGGCGTTGGCGACCTCGTTGATGTCGCTCGTCATCGCGGCCGTGCCCTCGGTCGCCTCCGCCATCTGGCGGACGATCTCGTGGGTCATCGCGCCCTGCTCCTCGATCGCCGAGGCGATGCCGGTGGTGACCTGGCTCATCGCCTCGATCTGCGCCGTCACCCCGGCGATGGCGCCGCCCGCCCCCTCGCTGGTGGCCTGGATCGCCGCGACGTGCCGGCCGATCTCCTCGGTCGCCTTCGCGGTCTGTCCGGCCAGCTCCTTGACCTCGGCGGCCACCACCGCGAAGCCGCGGCCGGCCGCCCCGGCGCGGGCCGCCTCGATGGTGGCGTTGAGCGCCAGCAGGTTGGTCTGCGAGGCGATCTGCGAGACGAGGCCGACGACGTCGCCGATGCGGGTGGCGGCGGCGGAGAGCTCCGCCATCGTGCCGCCGGCGCTCCGGGCCTGGGCCACCGCCTCGGACGACATCCCGGCGGCCTGGACCACCTGGCGGCTGATCTCCGCCACGGTCGCGCCGAGCTCCTCGGCCGCCGCCGCGACGGCGCCGATGTTGCCGCTGGTCTGCCGGGCCACCGACGCGACGGTGACCGAGCGGGACGAGGTGCCCTCGACCGCGTGGTGCATGGCGCCGGAGGCGCCGGTCAGCCCCTCGGCCGCCCCCGACACCCGGGCGACGATGCCGCCGACGGAGGCCTCGAACCGGTCGGCGAGATCGCGCAGCAGGCTGCGCCGGGCCTGCTCCTCGCGCAGGCGCGCGGCCTCGGTGGTCTGGAGCTGCTGGGCCGCCTCCTCGAGGGACATGTCGCGGATCATCACGACGGCCCGGGCGATGTCGCCGATCTCGTCGCGGCGCTTGTAGCCCGGCACCGCGTCGAGCACCTGGCGGGCGGCGAGCGCCTTGAGCGCCGTGGTCAGGGCGCCGAGGGGCCGCACGATCGCCCGCGCCATCAGCAGGCCGAGGAGCGCGGTGCCGGCGAGCACCGCGAGCCCGATCATCACGAGGAGGCGGGAGAGGTCGCCGACCGCCTGGAGGGCCTCCGCATCCGCCTGCTCGGCCACCAGGGTGTAGGGCACGCCGAGCACCGGCACGACCGCGCTCACCGCCCGGTGGCCGCCATCGGCGACCGCGTAGGTGAAGGGCTTGTCGGCCGCGACCTGCTCCGGGGCGATGCCGAGGGCGCTCAGGGGCGCGCCCGCCTTGACGGCGGGGTCGAGGGGCGGGTTGCCGCGCAGGTTGCCGTCGGCGCCGATCGCGAGGGTCTGGCCGGTCTCGCCGAGGCCGGCGCGGTGCGACAGGGTCTGGTCGAACAGGGCCGGGGTGAGCCGCATCACCACGTAGCCGGCGCGGTCCACCGCCTGGGCGGTGCCCATGGCGACGTTGGCGCGCCGGTTCACCGGCTTGCCGATGAAGGCCGCCTGGCCGCCGACCGGGTAGGCGGCGAAATCCGCGAAGCTCACGGCATCGGGACCGCCCGCCTTCATCGTCTCGAACAGCTTCGCGAGGCTGGTGTCGCGCAGGGCCGGATCGCCGAGCGAGGCGGCGAAGTCGTCGCCCTTGGTCGCCGTGTAGACGATGCGCCCGTTGGTATCGAGGAACATCAGGTCGGCGTAGCCGGCCGGGCCCACGAGCTTGCGGGCCACCTCCTGCACCTTGACGTGCCGGCGGCCATACATGGTGTTGGTGGTCGTGCCGTCGAAGGCGAGCCGCGCCTCGACGCCCTGCGGCGCCCGGAAGGCCGCCAGGATGCCGGCATAGTCCGGCTTGTTCGGATCGAGGTTCTCGATCAGGTCGGTGAAGTTCGAGGCCACCTGCGGGTGGTTGGCGGCGGCGACGAACTCGGCCTGGGCCCGATCGGCGACGAGCGCCATGCCGTGGCCGGTCGCCGTGGCGGCGAGCCGAAGGCGATCCTCGACCGCCGAGACGAGGCTGCTCCGGGCGGTGTACCAGCTCAAGCCTCCCATCACGGACGAACTGACGAGTGCCAGACCGATGATGGTGGCGGGCAGCCGGATGGCCAGCTTGGACAAGGTCAGCATGTAGGGTGATCCAGCTCGCGATGCGCTGCTTGCCGTTGAGGGCATGGGATTCGAGGCGGAAACCCCGTTATCCTGAGAGCATCATAAGCGCGGAAATTTTTCGTAAAGCGGTGCCGTCTGCGGCCGTCGGCCATGGTGGTAACTGTTACGACTGGACCTTTGGCCTAGTCTGGATTGGCGCCGGCCCGGCGAATAGGGTCGCTTCCGCTACTGCCGCGGGGTTTCCGCGGCAGATCTCGTTCCGGTGACCGTCGGGCAATCGCCAACGCCCGGAACCCGCCTCCGGTCGCGGTGCCGGTACTGACCGGCGGGCGGTCAGGCGTAGTCGCCCGGCGCGATGTCGGCGCTGCGCAGGAAGATCTGGAGCGCGGGCTGCATCGCACGGTGCAGCCGGGCGAGGTCGTCGCGCGGGCCGCCGAGCGCCCGGGCCATCGCGTCGTCCAGCGTTCCCGGACCGTAGGGGGCGTCGGCATCGACCGCCGGGACGCCGCGGGCCTCGTCCCACCCCACGGCGAGGCGGCGGATCAGGGCGATGTGCTCGGGTCCGACCTCGAACACGATCTGCTCGGGCGCCGTCCCGGTGCTCTCGTCGCGGAAGACGTCGGAGACCTGCGTCAGGTCGAGCTTGGTCAGCGGGTTGTGGTAGGTGTAGCGGCCGGGCTTCAGCTCGGCGTGGCGCAGGAAGGCGGCGAGCGCCGCGCCCACCGCCCGGTGCTCCTCCGCCGCGCCCTCGTCGTCGCCGGTGACGTTGGCGATGTCGCCGTCGCGGTCGAGGCTGCCATAGGGGGCGTCCGGGTGGATCGCCGGGGCGCCCTGCCCCGCCGGGTCCCAGGCCACGACCAGGCGCCGGATCAGGGCGATGCGCTCGAGCGTGATCTCGGTGGTGGGGCTGGTCATCGCTGGGTCTCCGTGCCGGGCCTCTGTAGAGCATCGAGGCCGGCAGCGGGAGTCGCGGTTCAGATGCCGAGATAGACCCGGCGCACCTCCGGGTCGTCGCGCAGGGACGCGGCCGGCCCGCTGAGCATCAGCCGGCCGGTCTGGAGCACGTAGGCCCGGTCGGCGATGCTCAAGGACTCCGCGAGGCGCTGCTCGACCAGGAGGATCGTGGTGCCGGAGGCCCGGATCGCCTCGATGGCGGAGAAGATCTCGTCGACGAGCTTGGGCATGATGCCCTGCGAGGGCTCGTCGAGCATCAGGAGGCGCGGACGGGTCATCAGGGCGCGGCCGATGGCGAGCATCTGCTGCTCGCCGCCCGAGAGGGTGCCGGTGCGCTGCGGCAGGCGCTCCTCGAGACGGGGAAACAGGGAGAAGACCCGGTCCAGGGGCGCCTCGCGGTCGGGCGCCTTGCGGTGGAGGTAGCTGCCGAGCCGCAGGTTGTCGGCGACCGACAGGCGGGGAAACAGCCGCTTGTTCTCCGGCACGTAGGCGATGCCCTTCGCCGTGATGGCGTGGCCCGGCAGCCCGTCGATGCGGGTGCCGTCGAACACGACCTCGCCGGATTTCGGCCGCTCCATCCCGGCGATGGACTTGAGCAAGGTCGACTTGCCGGCGCCGTTGGCGCCGGCGACCACGACGATCTCGCCCGCCGCGACCTCGATCGAGATCCCCTGGATGGCGAGCAAGCCCTGATAGGCGGTGGAGAGCCCGCGGACCTCAAGCAGCACGGTGGCGCTCCCCCAGATAGGCGGTGATGACGCCCTCGTCGCGCACCACCTCGGTCGGGTGGCCCTCCGCCAGCACGCGGCCGAGATGCAGGACGACGGCGCGGTCGACGAGCGGCATCACCACCTCCATCACGTGCTCGACCATGATGACGGTGACGCCGCTCGCCGCGACCTTGCGGATCAGCGCGACGCCGGCCTTGGCCTCGCTCGGGGTGAGCCCGGTCAGCACCTCGTCGAGGAGGAGGAGCTTCGGCTCGGTGGCGAGCGCCCGGGCGACCTCGAGGCGGCGCTTCTCGGGCGGGGTCAGCTCGCCGGCCACGGCCTCGGCGCGATGGGAGAGGCCGGCGAAGTCGAGGGTCTCCAGCGCCCTGCGCCGGGCCGCGGCGGCGCCGGGATGGCGGGCGAAGCCGCCGACGATCACGTTCTCGAGCACGTTCATCGAGTCGAACGAGCGCGGCACCTGGAAGGTGCGGGCGATGCCGCGCCGGCAGCGCTCGGGGGCGGAGAGGTCAGTGATGTCCTCGCCCCGGAAGACGATTCGTCCCTCGCTCGGCTGATAGGTGCCGGAGATCAGGTTGAACAGCGTCGACTTGCCGGCGCCGTTCGGCCCGAGCAGCCCGAGGATCTGGCCTTCCGGCACGTCGAGGCTGACATCGGCATTGGCGACGAGGCCGCCGAAGCGCAGCGTGACGTGGTCGATGCGGAGCAAGGGTTCGCTCACGGCGTGACCTCCTCGTTGCGGGCCCGGCGGGTGCGGCGAAACAGGCTGAGCACGCCTTCCGGCCGGGCAAGCGCCACCACCATGACGAGGACGCCATAGAGCATCAGGTCGAGGCCGTTGCCGCTGCCGCCGAGATACGAGCGGCTGATCTCGGTGAGCGGGATCAGGATCGCCGCACCGACGAGCGGCCCCCACAGCGTGCCGATGCCGCCGAGCACCGCCGGCAAGGCGAAGAGCAGCGAGAAGCGGAAGCTCATCACGCTCTCGGGATCGATGTAGGAGACGTAGGCCGCGTAGAAGCCGCCGCCGATGGCGGTGAAGAAGGCCGAGACGGCGGCCGCCGCCATCTTGGAGCGGAAGACCTCGACGCCGAGGCTCTCGGCAGCCTGGGCGTCGTCCTTGACGGCGCGCCACCAATAGCCCCAGCGCGAGCCCTCGATCAGCCAGGTCACGAACCACACCACCGCCAGGAAGCCGACCGCGAAGTGGACGTAGGGGATCTTGTCGCGGGCGAACTGGAGCGTCCACCACGAATCCGGGTTGAACGGCCACTGGATGCCCATCGCCCCGCCGACGAACTCCCAGTTGTGAACCAGGAGGAGGCCGATCTCCGCGATCACGATGGTGGCGATCGAGAAGTAGTGGCCGGCCAGCCGGAAGCACGGATAGCCGAGAAGGAGCGCCACCGCCGCCGAGAGGGCGCCGCCCGCCAGCATGCCGAACCACGGCAGCACGCCGTAGGTCACGAACAGGACCGAGGTCGCGTAGGCGCCGATGCCGAAATAGAGCGCGTGACCGAGGGAAACCTGTCCGCAATAGCCGCCTAGGATGTTCCAGCTCTGCGAGAGCGCGGCGTACATCAGGGTCAGGATCAGGACGTTCTGGAGGTAGATGTCGGTGATGCCGTAGGGCAGCGCGGCGAGGCCCGCGAAGACCACGGCGGCGACGACGAGCTTGCGCCGGCGCCTGGCCGCATGGCTCGCCTCGGCCCGCGCGAGGCCGTCGCCCGGCGCCAGGGTGGTGGTCGCGGCGGTCATCAGAGCCTCCCGAACAGGCCTTGCGGCCGCACGAACACCACCGCGAGGTAGAGGGCGTAGACCCCGATCGACTTCAGCGCCGGCGGCAGGATCACCGCCGTGAACGCCTCGACGAGGCCGACGATGATCCCGGCGACCAGCGCCCCGGCGACGCTGCCGAAGCCGCCGAGCGCCACAGTGACGTAGGCGATGAGCGCGAAGCTCGCCCCGACCTGGGGGTGGATGTAGTAGAAGATCGCCAGCACGGCGCCGGCGAGGCCGACCAGCGCCGCGCCCAAACCCCAGCCGAGGGCGAAGACCCGGTTGCGGTCGATGCCGACGAGCGCCACCGCGCCCTGGTCCTCCCGGGTCGCCTCCAGCGCGCGGCCGAAATCGGTGCGGCTCATCAGGAGGTGCAGCCCCCCGAAGGCGGCGAGCGAGACCACGGCGCCGAAGAGCTGCGGCCAGGGCAGGAAGATCCCGCCGAGCTCGAGGGTGCGCCCGCCGAGCCACGTGTTCTGGACGTTGCGGTAATCGGGCGTGAACAGGTACTGGGCGGCCCCCTGGAGCAGGATCGCGAGCCCGAAGGTCGCGAAGATCTGCACCATGCCCTGGTTGGCCTTGGCCCGCATGGCGAAGCGCACCACACCCATGTAGGCCGCCGC
This sequence comes from Methylobacterium indicum, assembly GCF_001043895.1. Classification (GTDB taxonomy): domain Bacteria; phylum Pseudomonadota; class Alphaproteobacteria; order Rhizobiales; family Beijerinckiaceae; genus Methylobacterium; species Methylobacterium indicum. The sequence goes on along the minus strand of NZ_JTHF01000254.1, from coordinate 33,487 downwards.
CCCCAGCATGAAGAGCAGGGCGGCGACCAGCGGCATCAGCACCACCGGGTCGAGCCGGGTGACCAGCACCAGCCCGAAGGTCGCGTACATGGCGAGCATCAGGAACTCGCCATGGGCGAAGTTCACCACGTCCATCAGGCCGAAGATCAGCGAGAGGCCGACCGCGATCAGGGCGTAGATCAAGCCCATCAGGAGGCCGCTCGCCAGCACCTGCACCAGGGCTTGCGTCGTCATGGGGGATTCGGGCTCCGGTGGGCGGCGCGCAATGATGGATCGATCGGCGCCAGGAATGGCGCAGGTTCCTCCTCTCCCCGCGGGCGGGGAGAGGAGGAAGAGCGTCCCCTCACGCGTTCATCGGCCACTTGGCCGGCGCCGCGGCCGCGGATTCGGGGAAGACCGTGACGAACTTGTCGCCGATCCATTGCAGCAGCACCGGGTCGGCGTAGGTGTTCTGGCCGTCGGGACCGAACGCCACCTTGGTCCAGGGCATCACCGTGCGGGTGCCCGGAATGTCGGTGGCGGCGAGCGCCGCCCGGATCTTCTGGCCGTCGGTCGAGCCGGCGCGGTCGAGGGCGTCGGCGAGCACGATCATCGCCATGAACTGGCGCGAGGAATTGTCGTTGAGGTCGCGGCCGGCGCGGGCCTTGTACATTCCGTTGACGGTGGCGACCATCGGGCGCTTGGCGGCCAGATCGAGGGAGAAGCTGCCCCGCGAGATCAGGCCCTGGAGCTTGTCGCCGACCGCGTCGTAGGTGACCTTCTCGGAGAAGCCGGCGGCCTGCGCGATGATGCTCTTCGGCTTGTAGCCGAGTTCGCTCATGGTCTTGGTGAGCAGGATCGCGTCGGTGGTGTAGCTCGTCGGCAAGAGCACGTCGGCGTTGGCGGTCTTGAGCTGCTGCACCTCGGCGGTCAGCGAGGGCGAGTTGCTCTTGTACTTCACGTCGGCGACGAGCTTGTAGCCGCGCTCGGCGGCGAGCTTGCGCTGCACCGTCGAGGAATCGACGCCGTAGATCGTGTCCTCGAAGAACAGGGCCACCGAGTCGATCTTCTGGCCCTGCTTGCGCTGGGCATCCAGGAAGTCGAACATCGCGGTCGAGAACATCTCGTCGTGGGCGGCCGGGCGGAAGAAGTACTTCAGGCCCTTGCGGTGCAGGCTCGGCGACGAGGAATCGGCGCAGACGAACGGCACGCCGTAGCGCTCGGCGGTGGCGCTCACGGTCGCGGAGACCGCCGACTGGTAGCAGCCGACGAGCGCCGACACCTTGTCCTGGGTGATCAGGCGCTCGGCCTCCGCGCGGCCCTTCTGCGGGTCGGCCTGGTGGTCGGCGAAGACGAGGCGGATCTTGGCGCCGCCGAACCCGGCGAGCCCGACGCCCTTGGCGCCCGGCAGGTCGAGGTCGTGGTCGTTGTTGATGAGGTCGAGCGCCGTCTCGATGGCGTGGCGGGCATCCACGCCCACCTGCGCGCTCGGCCCCGACATGGCGTAGAGCACGCCGACCACCACCTCCGGCGCGGCGGCGCGGGCGGGCGTGCCGCGCAGGCTCGCGAGCGAGAGGGCGCCGGCCCCCACCAAGAGTTCTCGACGACGGATCATGCGCTGGCCTCCAGGGGCTGGACGACTTTCTCTAAGCCTCATTTCGCCTGCTTTGAAAAGCCGGTGTCGAAGCGGTCAAAGCCGGATGGCGGAAATGATGCACATACAACAGGCCCAGACGAAAGGACCGGGGACATCTGTCACAGGACGGCGAACTCGCTGTTGCGCCGGTCGGTGATCAGCATGCAGCCCGGGGCGTGGGTGATGGCGAAGGGCGGCCGCACCGCGGCGATGACCGATTGCGGGGTGACGCCGCAGGCCCAGAAGACCGGGATCTCGTCCTCCCCGATCCTCACCGGATCGCCGTAATCGGGCACGGCGATGTCCGCGATGCCGATCAGGTCCGGCCGGCCGAGATGGACCGGCGCGCCGTGGACGGCGGGGAAGCGCGAGGTGATCTGCACCGCCCGGATCGCCTGAGCGGGGGTGAGCGGGCGCATCGACACCACCATCGGTCCGGCGAAGCGGCCGGCGGGCGTGCACGGGATGCTGGTGCGGTACATCGGCACCCGCACCCCCATCTCGACGTGGCGCAGCGGCAAGCCGTCCTCGGCCATCGCCGCCTCGAACGAGTAGGAGCAGCCGATCACGAAGGCGACGAGGTCGTCGCGCCACAGGTCGGCGACCTCGTCGCGCTCCGCCACCACCTCGCCGTCGCGCCAGACCCGGTAGCCCGGGATGTCGGTCGCGATGTCGAGGTCGAGGCCGAGTTCCGGGATCCGGCGCTCGCCCGGCGCCGAGACGCCGATGATCGGGCAGGATTTCGGGTTGCGCTGGGCAAAGAGCAGGAACTCGGCGGCGAGGTCGACGGGCAGAACCGCGAGGTTGCCCTGGACGAAGCCGTCGGCGATGCCGGCGGTGCAGCCCGTGACGGCACCGCTGCGGCAGGCGAGCCTTGCGGCCTCGCCGCTCATCCGCGCCCGGTCGAAGGGAAGAGTCATCGCAGATCCCCTGCTCGCGGCCAATCGCCTGCCCAAGGATGGAGCATGATCACATCGCAGGCACGTCACGGCCAATCATGATTTCGCATCGGTTTCGATAAGCGGAGCTTATCGGCGCCAGTCCGGCGCGGCGGCGACCTCGCAGGCGAGCCGCGCCGCGGCCGCCGCGAGGCCGCTGTCGGTCAGGCTGGCATAGGTGGCCGTGAAGGCGATGTCAGGCAGGGCCGGCGCCGGGGCGATGATCCGCAAGGCCCCCTCCTCCAGGTCCCGGCGCACCACCTCGGGCGGGATCACCCCGATGCCGATGCCCTCGCGGGCCATGCGCACGATGGTGGAGAGCGAGGCGTTGCTGTGCAGCCGGGGCGGCGGCAGGTCGGAGCGGGCCAGCATCTCGCGTAAGGACACGTAGGGATTGGTGTTCTTCGGGTAGGTGATCAGCGGGTGCCGCAGAAGGCTCGCCAGGCTCACCTCGCCGGGGCCGAGATCGAGCTGCGGCGCGGCGATCCAGGCCAGGGACACGCTGCAGAGCGGCAGGTTGACCAGGCTCGGCATGGTGATGGGCCCGACCAGGAAGGCGAGGTCGAGATCCCGGTTGAGGAGCGCGTCGCGCATGTTGGGCGAGATGTCGACCGCGATATCCACCGTGACGCCAGGATGGGCCTCGTTCATCCGGGCGATGAAGCGCATCAGCCAGGTATGGACGATGGTCTCCGAGACGCCGAGGCGCAGGACGCCCCGCATCGCGCCGGGTCCGGCGACGTTCCGCATCATCTCGGTGCGCAGGTGCAGGAAACGCTCGGCATAGCCGAGGAGGTCGCGCCCCTTGGGCGTCAGCGCGACCGAGCGGGCGCGCCGCTCGAACAGCGGCACCCCGAACTCGTCCTCCAGGGCCGCGATGCGCTGCGACACCGCCGGCTGGGAGGTATTCATCCGCTCCGCCGCCTTGCGGAAACTGCACAACGAGGCAGCCCAGTAGAAGATCTCCAGGCTTCGCAGGTCCGCCATGCCCCATCCCGGTTCGCGTTCACCGGGCATCTTGGAGCAAGGATCGGACCGGGCGCAAATGCCCGCGGCCGCCTCCCGGCCGGGAGGCGGGGGCGGATCATCCCTCCGTGATGAGCGCCGCCACGCGGCGTGCGCCGGCCTCGCCCGCGGCGAGCCCGGCCGCGACGCCGGCACGGTCCGCCGCGCTGCGGTTCTGGCTCATCTTGCGCTTGCCCTCAAGGCGGGCGATCGGCAGCCGCAGGCCGACGATGCCACGCAGCTGCGCAGCGACGAAGTCGGCGGGCGCATCCGCCACCGCCCAGGGGGCCGGCCGCGCGCCCTCGTGCCGCTCGGTGAGCCGGGTGACGACGGCCAGCAGCCGCTCCGGCTCGTCGAAGAACTCGGCGGTCCCGTAGGCGTGGACCGCGACGTAGTTCCAGGTCGGCACGACCTTCCCCGTCTCCCGCTTGGTCGCGTACCAGGACGGCGTCACGTAGGCGTCGGGCCCGGAGAAGATCGCCAGCGACTCGGCCAGAGCCGGCTCGCGCCAATGCGGGTTGGCGCGGGCGAGGTGGCCGTAGAGCACGCCGCGCTCGCCCTCCTCCGGCGCGAGGAGGAGCGGCAGCGGCGTGCACAGGAGACCGGCCGCCGTCGCGGTCACGAGGCTCGCGAGCGGCGCGGCCCGCATCGTCTCGTGGATCGCGGCCTCGTCGGTCTCGCGGAAGGCAGGCGGGACGTACATCGAAACTCTCCTCGGCCGCGACGGGGCCGGTACTGGTCCTTGCCCCGAAACCGGCCCATGCTGAACGGCCAGTTCGCCACGAAACGGGTGGGCCAGTTTGACCGAAGCCTCACGCCGCCCCGCCCCGGTCGGCCGCCGGATCGGCGCCGACCTGAAGGCGCAGATCGCCCAGGGCGTCTATCCGCCGGGGACGGCCGTGCCGTCGAGCCGGGCGCTCGCGATCGAGCTCGGCGTCTCGCGCACCACCGTGACGGCGGCCTACGACCAGCTCGTCGCCGAGGGGTGGCTCGAGACCCGGCCCGGGGGGCGGACGCGGGTCGCCGCCGGCATCCTGCCGGTGCCGCCCCCGGGGCCCGGCGAGGCGACGGCACCGCCGCGCCTGTCCGCCTTCGGGTGCCGCCTCATGGCCGAGCCGCCGCCCGAGATGCGGCCGGGACCGGCGATCGATTTCCGCTACGGCGACCTCTCGGGCCGCGACTTCCCGGTCCTCGCCTGGCGGCGGGCACTCACCGCCGCCGTCCTGCGCCGGCCTGCCCGTCTCGGCTACGACGATCCGCGGGGACTGCCGGAGCTGCGGGCGGCGCTCCAGGCCTATCTCTGGCGCGCCCGCGGCCTGCGCTGCGACCTCGACCAGATCGTCGTCGTCAACGGGTCGCAGCAGGGCATCGACCTCTGTGCCCGGCTGTTCGTCGATCCGGGCGACCGGGTGGTGTTCGAGGACCCGGGCTACGGCACGGCGCGCCGGACCTTCGCGGCGGCGGGCGCCGCGATCATCCCGGTCCCGGTCGATGCGGAAGGGATGCGGACCGGAGGGCTCGGCCCGGCGCGGCTCGCCTACGTCACGCCCTCGCACCAGTTCCCCCTCGGCGGCGTGATGCCGGTCGCGCGGCGTCAAGCCCTGCTCGCCTGGGCGGAGGCCTGCGGGGCCATGATCGTCGAGGACGATTACGACGGCGAATACCGCTTCGACGGGCAGCCCGTGGAATCGCTGCTGAGCCTCGATCGCACCGGCCGCGTCGTCTATGTCGGAACGGTCTCCAAGACGCTCTCGCCGCAGTTGCGCCTGGGCTACCTCGTGGTGCCGCCGGCCCTGGGGCCGGCCATGGCCGAGGCCAAGCGCCTCGCCGACCGGCAGGCGCCGGGGCTGGAACAGGCCGCCCTCGCCGCCCTGCTCGCGGAGGGCGGCTACGAGCGCCACCTGCGCCAGGCCCGCCGGCGCAACGCCGCACGGCGCGCCGCCATGCTGGCCGCCCTCGCCGAGCATGTCGGTGCCGCGGTCCGGGTCGAGGGCGCGGCGGCGGGGCTGCACCTCGTCGCCTGGCTCCTGCGCGAGCCCGCCGCGCGGGAGGCCGCGATCGTCGCGGCGGCCAGAGCCGCGGGGATCGGCGTCTACCCGGTCGGCCCGCTCTACCACGACGCGGCGGTGCGGCCCGACCGGGCCGGACTGATCCTGGGCTTTGCCGGGAGCGAGCCCGCGGCGATCCGGGAGGGCATCGGCGCCCTCGCCGCCGTGCTGGCCTCCGGGTGCCCCGCGGCGGGCTGAGCCGGTGGCATCTCGGCCTTGCGCAATCGGGTCGGGAATAAGCGTTTCGGCAACGCTTTGCCTGTAAGCCCTAGCAGCGCCCGGGCGCGGTGCCGGTTCAGCATGACCGGGGGACCTTCTTGCAGCATCCACCTCGGGAGCCGGCCGCCACCGTCAGAATGGTAGGCCGTCGACTGGCAAATCTCCGGCTGGCAGGCAGACGGGACGTCGGGCTCGGGCGCCGGCTGTGGGTCACGGCCCTGCTCCTCGCGGCGGGTCTGCTCGCCCTCACGGCCATCGTCATCGCCCCCTCGGTCACGGCCTACCGCGACAGCCAGAGCAACCTCGCGCGCATCGGCCGGCTGCGGCAGGTGCTCGAGGCCGCCAACCGCCTCTCGGCGGAGCGCGGCCCCTCGAACGTGGTCATGGCGATCGCCCCCGGCAGCGATCCGGCGGCGGAGGCGCGGCTCGCGGCCTTTCGGGTGGCGAGCGACAGGGCACTGATGGGCATTGCGGCCCTCGAACAAGCGGACCCGGCCGCCCCGGCAGACGAGACCGATCGCCTCCTGCCGGATCGCATCGTCGCGGCGACGGGGGCCCGGCTGGAGGAGGCGCGGCGCGAGGTCGACCGGGTCGCCGGGGTGCCGGTCTCCGAGCGCCGCGCCGCGGACATCGCCGCAGCGGTCGCCCGGATGGTGGCGGTGGTCGACATGTACCAGGACGCCGTCGCCTGGGAGATCCGCGCCCTCGGCCAGGCCGACCCCCGCCTGATCGGTCCGGGGCTCGTCGGCCACGTGGTGAGCGACCTGCGCGAATATGGCGGCCGGATCGGCTCGGCCATCATCCCGGCGGTGGCGGTGCAGCAGCCGCTCGATCCGCTCCAGATCGCCGAGGCGGTGCAGATCCGGGGCCGCATCGTCGAGCTGATGCGGCTGCTGCGCGGCCAGGCGGCGTTCGGACCCGGCCAGCCGGTGGCGGATCTCCTGGCCGAGGTCGAGGCGACCTTCTGCGAGACGGGGCTCGGCCTCATCGACACGGCGATCGCCGAGGGACGCAGCGGCGGCCGCTACACGCTCTCGGCCGACGAACTCACCCGCCGCTACGTCCCGACCCTGAAGCCGGTCGAGGCCCTGCGCGACCGCTACCTCGCCGGAATGGTCGCGGGCTTCGCCGCCGAGCGCGACGCCGTGCGCACCCGGCTCGTCGCCGTGGCCTGCGGCACCGTGACGGTCCTGACGGTCCTCGTCGCCCTGCTGCTGTCGCTGCGGGCCTCGGTGCTGCGCCCGTTGCTGATCGCTCGCGAGACCGTCATGGCCTTGTCGGAGGACGGCGCGCCGGCCCCGCGCCGGCTGCCGGCCCTGCGGGTGACCGAGATCCGGCGCCTGTTCGACGCCCTCGCGGTGCTGGACGAGCGGATGCACGAGCGCGGTCGCCTGATGGCGACCCTGCGCCGGCAGGCCGAGACCGACGGCCTGACCGGAATGAGCAACCGCCGGGGCCTCGCCGTCGCGATGACGCGCCTCGCCGGGGCGTCCGGGGGCCTCGGGGCCGCCGCCCTGATGATCGACCTCGACGGCTTCAAGAAGGTCAACGACAGCCTCGGCCACGAGGCCGGCGACGACCTGATCCGGCAGGCCGGTGCGCGGCTCGCGGCCTGCATCGGCGGGGACGGCCTCGTCGCCCGCATGGGCGGCGACGAGTTCGCGGTTCTGCTGCCCGGCTGCGGCGAGCCCGAGCAGGCCACGGCCTTCGCCGAGACGTTCCTGCACAGCCTCTCCGAGCCGTTCCCGATCGCCGGCCAGACCATCCATCTCGGGGCGAGCGTCGGCATCGCGCTCAGCCCGCTCCACGGCCCCCTCGACGACGCGCTCCTCGCCTGCGCCGACATGGCGCTCTACGAGGCCAAGCGCGCCGGGCGGCACTGCCACCGCCTGTTCACGCCGGCCCTGCGCGACGCGACCCTGTCCTGGACCGCGCGCCAGCAGGAGCTGCCGCGGGCGCTGGCCGCCGGGGAGTTCGTGCTGTTCTACCAGCCGCAGCTGCGGCTGGCGGATCGCCGGGTCGTCGGCGCGGAGGCGCTGATCCGCTGGCGCCACCCCCGGCTCGGCCTCCTCGCCCCGGCGGAGTTCCTGGCTCCCCTCGAGGCGAGCCGGCTCGCCGTGCCGGTCGGCCGCTGGGTGCTGCGCGAGGCCTGCGCCCAGGCCGCCGCGTGGCGCCGGGCCGGCGCGGGCGACCTGAGGATCGGCGTCAACCTGTTCGGGGCGCAGTTCCACTCGGCGAGCCTCGTCGACGAGGTGAAGGCGGCGCTCGCCGATTCCGGCCTGCCGGCCTCCGCCCTCGAGATCGAGATCACCGAGACCATCATCCTGCGGCATGACGAGGGCCTGATCGCACCGCTGCGGGCGCTGCGCGACCTCGGCGTCGGCCTCGCCTTCGACGATTACGGCACCGGCTACGCCTCGCTCAGCCCGCTGAAGCGCTTCCCGCTCACCCGGCTGAAGATCGACCGCTCGTTCGTGCAGGGCATGGTGGCCTCGCCCCAGGACCGGGCGATCGTGCAGTCGGTGCTGACGCTCGGGCGCAGCTTCGGGCTCGCCGTCATCGCCGAGGGCGTCGAGACCGAGACGATGGCCGAGAGGCTGCGGGCGAAGGGCTGCGAGGAGGCGCAGGGCTACCTGTTCGGCCGCCCGATGCCCGCCGAGGCGTTCACGGCTTTGTGCTGCGCCGAGGAGCGGCGGAGCGCCTGAGGCCAGGCCGGGAGGCGCGCGTCCGGCCATCCCCGCGGACCGGTCGATGGGGCCGCCGCATCGACGATCGGCCCATACGGTGCGGGGGGTGGCGAGGGGATCGGCGATGGGACGATCGAGGGTCGAGACCGGCCCCCGCTTGCGGTCCCCCTGCCCCCTATGACCTGCCCCCCATGAAAGAGGTGGCGGGCCGGCGGCCTCAGCCCGCAGCCTTCAGCGACTCGCCGAACGACTGCACGAGGCGCGCTTCGAGCTTGCCGTCCATGGCGGACAGGATCGCCATCGCATCGGCCATCGGCATCGGCGCCTTGTAGGGGCGACGCTCCGTCAGGGCGGCGTAGATGTCGCAGATGGTGAGCAGGCGCACGATGTCGCCGATCTGGCTGCCGGCGAGGCCGTCGGGATAGCCCGACCCGTCGAGCATCTCGTGGTGATGGCGCGCGGCGGCGAGCGTGATCGGGTCGCGCTCGCCGCCGGCCACCAGGATCTCGTGACCGATGGCGGCGTGGGTGCGCATCACGCTCATCTCGTCCGGCGTGAGCCGGCCGGGCTTGTTGAGGATCTCGAGCGGGATGCGGGCCTTGCCGACGTCGTGGATGAGCGCGGCGCGCACGAAGCGGAACTGGTCCTCGTGGCGAAAGCCCAGATGCAGCGAGAATTGCGCGGCGTGGCCGGCGACCAGCAGGCAATGCTGGTAGGTGGCGTCGTCGTGGGTCCACACCGTGTCGAGCCAGCGGGCGAGTCCGCCCTCGCGGACCGCGGTGAGGATCGGGCCGAGGCCGGCCTCGACGGCGCCCATGCGGATCGGCTGGCCGGCCCGCGCCTCGGCGAGGAGGCCGCTCAGCGCCTCGCCGGCCCGGGCGACCCCCTGGCTGACCGTCTGGCCCGCACCCTCGGCGATGATGCCGACCTGGTTGGCGAGCGCCGCCACGATCGTCTCGGGCGGCACGTAGGCGGGCATGCACACCGTCGCCCCGAGGGTCTTGGCGTGGCGCAGCGCGTCCTGGGTCGCCTTCCGCAGCAGGCAGATCACCGGCAGGTGCTTGTCGGCGAAGCGGCGCTGCAGCGCGCGCAGGCAGTGATCGGCCTCCGGCCGGGACAGGGTCATGTCCGACACCACGCCGGCGAGCGCCCCCCGGCCTCGCCACGTCTCGTCCGGGCCGACGACGTCGCAGATGCCGATCCCCCGCAAGGCCGCACTGATCGCGGCACTGCGGTCCGGCCTGTCGGTCACGAGGACGAAGGTCCTCTCGTCGGGCATCGCGTCCCTCCTGGCGGCCGCACGGCTCCCCTGCGGTTCCTGATCTACAGGTTTACTCCCGAACAAATGCTTACGCCGATCGCGACCATCACCGGACGGCCGCAAGCAGACACAGCTCGGCGGCTGGTATCGGCGTGTCGTCGGCGCCACCCTCGTGGCGTTTCGCGGCCCACCCCCGCGCGGGACGACGCCGGGGCCGGCGCGTCGTCGCTTTTCGTTCTCCGATGCAACCTATGAATGTTAGCCACCCGGGATGAACTCATCCTGCGGTAACGTCGTCGTAACTGTTAGTCACGACAGGCCCGGTCCGGCCCGGTCGGGATCTCCATCCGAACTGCCACGCATCCCCCGTTCGGCGACCGGGCCCGGGCACCTCATAAAGCCCCGGCCGGGCCGACAATGCCCCGGCTGCGGGCGGCTCCGAATCGGCCGCTTTCATGGGCGCGGCGTTGGCGGTCGCGGCCGAGGGGCCTTCCGATGAGGCGCCTGCCCTCGGCAGCCTTCGCCGTGTCGTGCCGGTCCGAGCATCCCGGCCTTCAAGGCGCGCATATCCTCGCCATCATCGCGGCGGCAAGGCGCAGGTCGTCTCCTCCTCCACGCCGTCAGTCGGAGGTCGAGAGAGATGGATAACAGGCGCGATGCTGCCGGATGAACTGGAACCGACCGGAATAGGACCGGTCAGGATTGCTCCGCACGGCCGAAGAAAGCTTTCCCGTGCGCGACGGGCAGCCGGGATCTCGACCCGAGCGGTGGTAGCCCGCCGATGTCGAGTCCAGCGACCCCGGTCATCGCGAAACCGCACCGTATGCTGATTGTCTGACGCAAGGTCGGTCGGTATCCCGGCCCCGAAGATTGTCGATAGTCGATCTTCCATTGCGCGAGACAGGACCCACCGTCTCCCGGTCGTCGCCGTTGGTGTTTCTCGATATTTCTCATGCCGCCCCGTCATCGGGACTTCATGCGGCCAAGCTAGGCGCCGGCCCGCAACAGAGAACATCGTCTCGAGGGGTCCATGCGTCCGACGCTCCACGCCGCGCTTCTTGCGGCGACCTGCCTGTTTCCGATCGATGCGTGGGCGCAAGGCGTTCCGACCTCGCCGCCGGTCGGCTTCCCGAACAGCACCTCGGTCACTCCCGGCACGGTGATGAACCGGGTGCTCGATTCCTATGCCGGGCTCCTTGCCGGCAATCCCGCGGCGCTGACCCGGAACTACCAGACCGTCGTCGCGATGACGCAGGGGCGCACCGACGCCCAGACCCTGGCGGCGATCCACGACGACCGCACGGGCCAGGCCTACAGCATCCTCAACGGCCTCGGACCGCTGACCTCGGCCTACCTCACGGGCGCCGGCGCGTCGTTCACCGGAACGACCCCGAACAGCCTGACGCCGACGGCCTACGTCGCCACGACGTTCGCCGACTACGCGGCCAGCATCCGCACCGGCAACGACGCCAGCGCGGGCGCGACGACCTTCGGCAACGGCACGGCGACGCCGCTCGCCGCGGCGGTCGGCTTCATCAACGACGTGGCCCGGGCCAACGCCTCGACCGAGCCGGCCAAGCGGATCTTCGCCCGCTACCAGGGCGACGCTTCCGCCATCAACCCGCTCGATCCCCGCTTCAACGCCTACAGCGCGACGACCAACAAGACCGGCCTCTCGACCCGCGACACCGCGGGCCTGGTGGTGCCGACCTACCTCCAGAACTTCCCCGTCCCGGCGGTCTACGGCACGGCGGATCGCTGGGTGCGCGGCTTCACGGTCACGCAAGCCATGATCGACGCCAATGGCGGCCGGCCGCTCACCGTGCCCAACGTCGGCACCTTCTCGGGGAGCACCTTCACGCCGGCGACCTTCTCGGTCGGCGACTACGTGCCTGGCATCGGCACCTCGCCGCGGCCCTACCGGGTCTCGACCGGCGTCGCCGTGCCGACGCTGCTGCAGCCGGTCATCAACAGCACCAACCCCTATGCCGACGGCGCCTATCCGAGCGGCCACACCAATTCGGGCTACCTTCAGGCGCTGGCCACCGCCTTCCTGGTGCCGGAGCGGGGCCAGCAGCTCCTGACCCGGGCCTCGGAACTCGGCAACAACCGCATCCTGGCCGGCATGCACTCGCCCTTCGACGTGATGGGCGGCCGGATGGAATCGAGCGCGATCGTCGCCACCAACATCTACGGCGCGCTCTACGATTCGGCCGGCAACCGGCTCGACTGGACCGACCCGGCGAACAAGGCCGCCTACGGGGTCTACCAGGCCTACCGGCAGACGCAGTCCTATCTCGCCTCGACCTGCGGCGCGGCGAGCGTCGCGTCCTGCCTCAACGCGGCCGCCGCTGCGGGCACGACCGACGCCTTCGGCGACGCGGCGCGCAACAAGGCCGACTACACCGCCCGCCTGACCTACGGCTTCCAGCCCACCGGCACCGTCGCCCCGATGACGACCGCCGACGTGCCGCTCCAGGCACAGGTGCTGCTGCTCACCCGCTTCCCCTACCTCACCGACGCGCAGCGCACCGAGGTACTGGCGAGCACCGGTCTTCCCTCCGGCTACCCGGTCCTCAGCGGCAACACCTATGACGGCTGGGGCCGGCTGAACCTCTACGCCGCCTTCGACGGCTACGGCGCCTTCACCCGCGCCGTCACCGTGACGATGGATGCAGGCCAGGGCGGCGCCTCGGCCTTCGACACCTGGCGCAACGACATCGCGGGCCAGGGTTCGCTCACCAAGGCCGGCAGCGGCACCCTGGTGCTGACCGGCGCCAACACGTATGCGGGCGGCACCACGGTGGCGGGCGGCACCCTCGTCGGCCACGCCCGGGCCTTCGGTTCGGGCGCGATCCGCAACGATGCCAGCCTCGTCCTCGACCAGGCGACCGACGGCACGATGGCCAACGCGCTTTCGGGCACCGGCACGCTCGCCAAGATCAATGCCGGCACCCTCACGCTGACCGGCCAGAGCGCCTTCACCGGCGCCACGGCGGTGCTCGACGGCGGCCTCGCGGTGAACGGCTCGCTCGCCGGCTCTGTCGTCACGGTCGGCGCCGGCGGCCTGCTCGGCGGCACCGGCACGGTCGGCGGGGTGGCGGCGCAGTCCGGTGCGACGGTCGCCCCCGGCGGCTCCCTCGGCACCCTCACGGTCGCCGGCAATGCCAGCTTCGCCGCCGGCTCGACCTTCCAGGTCGAGGCCAATGCGAGCGGCCAGTCCGACCGCCTCGCCGTCACCGGCGCCGCCACGCTCCAGGGCGGCACCGTCCAGGTGCTCGCCGCGAACGGCGCCTACGCCCCCCGCACCGGCTACACCATCCTGTCGGCCGCGGGCGGCGTCTCCGGCACCTTCGCGGGCGTCGCCTCCAACCTCGCCTTCCTCACCCCGACGCTCCGCTACCAGCCCGCCGAGGTCGATCTCACGCTCACCCGCAACGACGTCGCCTTCGCCGCCATCGCCCGGACCCGCAACCAGGCCGCCGTGGCGAACGCGATCCAGGGCGCGGGCGCGGGATCGGGCGTCTACGACCGTACGGTGGGGCTGACGACGCCGGAGGCCGTCACCGCCTTCCAGGCGCTCACCGGCGATATCCACGCCAGCGCGGTCTCGGCCGCCTACGAGACCGCCTTCTTCGTCCGCGAAGCCATCCTCGACCGGCTGCGCTGGTCGGGCGAGGCCACCCGCGACTACGGGAACCTGCCCGCCACCTACACCGCCGACCTGCCCGGACGGGCCGCCCCGGTCGCCCCGGTGCCGGTGCGCGTCCTCGATCCCCGAGTGTTCGGGCTGTGGGGCCAGGGCTTCGGCAGCTTCGGCCAGGCGCGCAACGACGGGAATGCCGTCACCCTCAACCGCGACACCGCCGGCTTCGTGCTCGGTGCCGATATCCGGCTCGAGAGCGGCCTCCGGCTCGGCGTGGCCGGCGGCTACACCCGCACCACTCTCGATGCGCCCGGCCAGACGGCGAGCGGGTCGATCGAGAGCGGGTTCGGCGGCGTCTACGGCGGGTACGAGGCCGGCCCGTTCGCCGTGCGGCTCGGCGCAGTGTACGCCGACAACAGCCTGCGCCTGCGCCGCTCCGTGGTGTTTCCCGGCGTCTCGGAGACCGAGAGCGCCCGCTACGGCGGATCGACCGTGCAGGGCTTCGGCGAGATCGGCTACCGGATCGCCCTCGCGGCGGGGACGCTCGGCAAGGCCTCCGCGTCCTCCATCGAGCCGTTCGTCGGCGGGGCCTATGTCGGCATCGACCGGGACCGGTTCGCCGAGACCGGCGGCGTGGCGGCCCTGAGCGGTGCCTCGCGGCTCGCCGAGATCCCGACGCTTACGGCGGGTGTCCGCGGGCAGACCGAGGTGGATCTGGGCTTCGGCGCGCCGGTGTCGCTGCACGGGCTGGTGGGCTACCGCCGCGCCTTCGGGGACGTGATTCCGACGGCGCTCCTGGCCTTCGGGACCGGCCCGAGCTTCGTGACCGCGGGGATCCCGATCAGCCGGGACGCGCTGGTGGCCTCGGCGGGCCTCGACCTGCGGGTGTCGCAGGCAGCGACGATCGGCGTGTCGTACACCGGTCAGGTCGGGTCGCGGGCCGAGGACCACGCGGTGAAGGGCAGCTTCACCTATCGGTTCTGAGCTTTGGCGCAGGCCAGAAAAAGAGGGCGCGGCGCGAGCCGCGCCCTTCTTCGTTCGTGGAGTTATCGCGAGGCGGCCGTCTCTAAGCCTCCTATGCGCAGAGCTGCCCGAGGAAGGGCCCGGGCCGGCCTACGCCGCCTTGAGACGCGGGACCGGGCAGCGGGCCGGGGTTCCCTCGTCGTCCGTGCTCCAGCGGCAGACCGGGCGGCCGGTCTCCGGATCGAGGGACCAGGTGGCGCGCAGGACGGTCTTGGGCACCGGAACGGCGAGAGCCGCGGGCAGGCGCACGGACACGGCGCCCTTCGGCGCGAAGGGCAGGATGGTGAAGGTCATGATGCACCTCTCGGGGGCGGCCGTCCGCGCGGCCGACGCCTCCGAGAGCGCCCGGTCAGGCGTCCCTGCGAGAAGCGGCCGGCACGAACGGCGCGGTCGATCGACTGTGACTGTCGCTCGGCATGGGGTTGATGGTTCCTGGATGGGCATGGCGGGGCGACGACGCGCCCGGGGCCACGGATGCTCCTTACGCCCGTGGGCAAGCGTGTCAACGCGTTTGCGTGCCGCCGATGTCGCAGCATCTCCGCCCCTCGTGCAGGGCCGGAATGAGGCCGGGAGCGATGCGCGGGCGGCAGCTTTGCGTTAGGCCTCGGATCGGGCGCGAGGCGCGGCTCGCGTGGAAGAGTCGGCGGCGGGGGCGCGGCGCCGGCGTCAAGGAGAACCGGACGGATGACGGGAGCGGCGGGACCGGCGACGGCGGAGGTGGCCGACGGCCTGCCGACCCGGGCGAGGCTGTGGGCGATGCTGGCGATCGGCATCGCCATGTCGATGGCGGTGCTCGACGGCGCCATCGTCAACGTCGCCCTGCCGGTGATGGCGAAGGACCTTCAGGTCTCGCCGGGCGCCGCGATCTTCATCACCAACGGCTACCAGCTCGCGGTCACCGCCGCCCTGCTGCCTCTGGCCTCGCTCGGCGACATCCTCGGCTACAAGCGGGTCTACTGCACCGGCCTCGCGCTGTTCACGGCGGCCTCGCTCGCCTGCGCGCTCGCCGGCTCGCTGCCGATGCTGGTCGCGGCCCGCATCGTCCAGGGGCTCGGTGCCGCCGGCATCATGAGCGTCAACATCGCGCTCGTGCGCTTCGTCTACCCGCACCGGATGATCGGGCGGGGCGTCGGCACCATGGCGCTCATCGTGGCGATCGCCTCGGCGGCGGGGCCGAGCGTGGCGGCCGCCGTGCTGTCGCTGACGAGCTGGCCGTGGCTCTTCCTCGTCAACGTGCCCCTCGGCCTCGCGGCCCTGACGCTGGCGACCCGGATGCTGCCGGCGACGCCCCGCAGCGGCGCCCGGTTCGATGCCCTGAGCGCGCTCCTCAACGCCCTGGTCTTCTGCCTGCTCATCACCGGCGTCGACGGGCTCGGCGAGGCGGGACGGGGGGGCACGGCGCTCGCCCTGCTCACGGCGGCCGGCCTCGTCGGCATCGCCTTCGTGTGGATGCAGGCCCGCCTGCCGGCCCCGCTCCTGCCGATCGACCTCCTGCGCATCCCGGTCTTCGCGCTGTCGATGGTGAGCTCGGTCTGCTCGTTCTCGGCCCAGATGATGGCCTACGTCGCCCTGCCCTTCTACTTCCAGGACGTGCTCCACCTCTCCAGCACCCAGACCGGGTTGCTGATGACGCCCTGGCCGATCGCCATCGCGGTGATCGCCCCCTTCGCCGGGCGACTCGCCGACCGCTACCCGCCGGGCCTTCTCGGCGCCATCGGCCTCGTCGCCCTCTCGGCGGGGCTCGCCCTGATGGCGTCCCTGCCGGCCGAGGCCTCGCCGCTCGCGATCGCCTGGCGGCTGACGCTGTGCGGCCTCGGCTTCGGGCTGTTCCAGTCGCCCAACAACAAGGTGATCATCACCAGCGCGCCGCGGGAGCGCAGCGGCGGCGCGAGCGGGATGCAATCGACCGCCCGGCTGCTGGGCCAGTCCCTCGGCGCCGCGGTCGTCGCGGTGATCTTCGGGCACCTGCATGCCGGCGGCACCGCGACGGTGCTGTGGCTGTCGAGCGCGCTCGCGCTGACCGGCGCACTCGCCAGCGGGTTGCGGGTCCGGCGTTGATGCACCGTCGTCCCGGGCCGGCGGACCGCAAACCCGTCCGTTTCCGAGGCAAAGGAACGATTTGGACGAGGCCCGGCCCCGCACACGCGACGACTATCCGGGATGAAGATCTTGCCGTAGACGTGCTGCGTCAACGGCCCGCCACGGGGCCGAAACCGGAGGACGTTCATGGACGCACGGGTCGTCGATCGCTCAACGGGGGCGCCCGGTCTCCTCGACCGCGAACGCATCGTCGCCCGCGCCGGCTTCAACCGCTGGCTCGTCCCACCGGCGGCGCTGGCCATCCATCTCTGCATCGGCATGTCCTACGGATTGTCGGTGTTCTGGCTGCCGCTGTCGCGCGCACTCAGCGTCGGCCAGCCGGCTCCGGCGGCCTGCCCGGAGATGGGCCTCCTGACGGCGCTGGTCACCACGACCTGCGACTGGCGCGTCAGCGACCTCGTCCTCACCTTCTCCATCGGCATCCTGATGCTCGGTCTCTCGGCCGCCCTGTTCGGCGGCTGGCTCGAGCGCGCCGGGCCGCGCAAGGCGGGCCTCGCCGCCGCCCTGTGCTGGGGCGGCGGCTTCCTCGTCGGGGCGCTCGGCGTCTCCCTCCACCAGCTCTGGCTGATCTGGCTCGGCATGGGGCTGATCGGCGGCATCGGGCTCGGGCTTGGCTACATCTCGCCGGTCTCGACCCTGGTGAAGTGGTTCCCGGACCGGCGCGGCATGGCGACCGGCATGGCGATCATGGGCTTCGGCGGCGGCGCGATGATCGGTTCGCCGCTCGCCGACATGCTCATCACCCGCTTCAAGGGCCCGGACGGCGCCGGCGTGTGGCAGACCCTCGCGCTGATGGGCGCGGGCTATCTCCTCGTCATGCTCTGCGGCGCCTTCGGCTACCGCGTGCCACCCGCAGGCTGGCGGCCGGACGGCTGGACCCCGCCGGCGGCAAAGAACCGGATGATCACCAGCGGGCACGTCCACCTGCGCGACGCCCACAAGACCACGCAGTTCTGGCTGCTCTGGGCGATGCTGTGCCTGAACGTCTCGGCCGGCATCGGCGTGCTGGCGCTCGCCTCGCCGATGCTCCAGGAGATCTTCGGCGGCGCGCTGATCGGCCGGCCCGACCTCGGCCTGGCGCAGCTCGATGCCGGGCAGAAGGCGCAGGTCGCCGCCATCGCGGCCGGCTTCGTCGGCCTGCTCTCGCTGTTCAACATCCTCGGCCGGTTCTTCTGGGCCACGCTCTCGGACCGCATCGGCCGCAAGGTCACCTACGCCACCTTCTTCGCACTCGGCTGCGTCCTCTACGCCGCCGCGCCCTGGGCCGCGGGCATCGGCTCGCAAGCGCTGTTCGTGCTGTTCTTCTGCGTGATCCTGTCGATGTATGGCGGCGGCTTCGCGACGATCCCCGCCTACCTCGCCGACGTGTTCGGGACCCAGTTCGTCGGCGCGATCCACGGCCGGCTGCTCACCGCCTGGTCGACGGCGGGCGTCGTCGGCCCCTTCGTGGTGACGGCGATCCGGCAGGCCCAGGTCGATGCCGGCGTGCAGGGCGCCGCCCTCTACGGCCGGACGCTCCTGATCCTCGCCGGCTTCCTGGCGGCCGGATTCGTGGCGAACCTCCTGGTCCGGCCGCTCGCCGAGCGCTGGTTCATGCGCCCGGCCGACGCGACGGCCGGCACCGCGGGGGCTTCCGACCCGTCCGGCTCCTTCGGGATCGGCCGCGGCGGCCTGACGCCGGTGGCGGTCGTCGCCTGGGCGGCGGTCGGCCTGCCGATCCTGTGGGGCGTGTGGATCACCCTGTCGAAGGCGCTGATCCTGTTTCGGTGACGGGCGGCCCGCCACGCGTGAGGCGCGGCAGCGCGGGGCACGTCCGGCGGCTCGCGCGGGAGGGGAGCGGCCCGATCGTCATCGGGGATCGGGCCGAATGGCGAGGCGCGCGACACTCACGAGGCTGGCCGCCCCCGCGACGATGCCGCCGAGTCCCAAGGCGAGCGCGGGCCCCCGGCCATTCGCCAGGGCGAAGCAGGCGGCCACCAGGGCAGCGCCGGTGGTCTGGCCGAGCAGCCGGGCAGTGGCCGCCATGGCGCTCGCGCCACCCGCGCGCGCGGGTGGCGCGCTCGTCATGAGGGCGCGAAGGTTGGGCGCCTGGAAGAAGCCGAAGCCGGCTCCGCACGCCGCCAACCGCCACGCGATGTCGCCGAGGCTCGGGTCGGACGGAAGGGCGGCGAGCAGACCCAGACCGAGGCCGAGCCCCATGAGTCCGATTCCGCCGAGCAGGCCCGAGGGGTAGCGGTCCGACAGGCGCCCGGCCAGGGGCGCCACGAGGGCGACCGTGACGGTCCAA
Organism: Methylobacterium indicum; assembly: GCF_001043895.1. Taxonomy (GTDB): domain Bacteria; phylum Pseudomonadota; class Alphaproteobacteria; order Rhizobiales; family Beijerinckiaceae; genus Methylobacterium; species Methylobacterium indicum. The sequence goes on along the minus strand of NZ_JTHF01000254.1, from coordinate 14,658 downwards.
GGCGTCATCAGGAAGCCGGCCTCGAACTGGGAACGCCCGAGCGCCTGCTGAAACAGGAACGGCAGGGACACGAAGGCGAGGCCCTGCGCCACGAAAGCACACGCGGCGGCGGCGGCCGAGAGGGCGAAGAGCGGGCGCGTCAGCAGGTCGACGGGCAGCATCGGCGCCGGATGGCCGGCCTGCCGCCGCAGGAGCAGAAGGCCGAAGACCATCGCGCCGCCGAGCTCGGCGCCGTTGCGCCAACCCGGCCCCTCGTGGGCGATCTCGCCGAGCCCCAGCACGAGAAGGGAGAAGGTGATGAGGGTGAGGACCGCTCCGGGCCCGTCGAAGGCGTGCGCGGCGCGTCCGGTGTCGGGCAGGGCGGCGAGGGCCAGCACCAGGGCCGCAAGCCCGATCGGCAGGTTGAGCGCGAACAGCCAGGGCCACGGCAGGACGAGCAGGATCAGCGAAGCGGCCGGCGGCCCCGCCACGAAGCAGACGCTGCCGACGAAGGCGTTGAGCCCGACGCCGCGTCCGAGCCGGTCGGCGGGGGTGATGAAGCGGACGAGCGCGATGTTGACCGACATCACTGCGCCGGCACCGATGCCCTGGAGCAGGCGCGCGGCGATGAGCGCCGGAAGAGACCAGGCGAGCGCGCAGGCGAGCGAGGCCCCGGTGAACAGGGCGATGCCGGCCGTGAACACCCGCTGCTGCCCGACGATCTCGCCGAGCGCGGCGACCGGCAGCAGCGTCGCCACCACGGCGAGCTGATAGGCGCTGACGATCCAGATCGACGCCGCGGAATCGATCCCGAGATCGGCCGCGATGGTGGGCAGCGTGGTGTTGGCGATCGCCGTGTCGAGAAAAGCGAGCCCGATGCCCGCGAGGATGGCCGCCATGGCGCGCCGCCGCTGGGCGGGCGGCATGCCGTCGGGCCCGGAAGGATCCGGCATCGGGGATGGCGATGTCATGAAGGAGCAGTCCCCCTGGGTGTCAGCCGCGCGTCGCAGCACGGATGTGCGCACCCACCCGGCACCTCGTCCCTCACGCGGCAGTCTGGCTGGAGGACACTGCGATCGGTCGGCGATCGATCGTCTGCGGGCGTCGTCATTCGATCAGGTCGCGGATGCTGTCGTCACTCCTGGACGGCGGTCGACCGCCCGACTGCCTCGTGGTGGCGGATGACCTCGCGAATGATGAAAGAGAGATATTTTTCGGCGAAATCGGGATCGAGCCGGGCTTGGTCCGCGAGCTTCCGCAGGCGCTCGATTTGGTATGCCTCGCGGTCGGGATCGGCTGCAGGAAGGTCGTGGACCGCCTTCAGGGCTCCGACGCGCTTCGTACAGCGAAACCGCTCGGACAACATGTAAATCATGGCGGAATCTATATTATCTATACTTTGCCGCAGGTCGATCAATGATTCGGCCGCATCATCGATATGTTTCATCGTTTTTCCGATATGTCCAAATGCAAACGGGGCCTTCTTACCCAAGGTTATCCATCCAAGCACAATCCAGGACTCAGCGCCAGCAGGGCGGCGCGACCTGTGCGAGCATCGGTTCGGGGTGAAGGGTCTTGCAGCCTTCGTGCCGGCCGGGCGTTTGCCGGAAAGGCCGCATGTCACGATCCGGTTCGTTGGATGCCGCGTGGCCAATCTCGGCCCGCCTCGTAACCGTCGTCACGGCATTGCGGGCAGCCGGACCAACGCGGGCGCCGCCGTTGCCATGCCGTTCCAGCATGGATCGACAGGTCGAGAGCGTCCTACCCGGTTCCTTTCGAGGAGGACTGAAGCCGCTGGCCCAACGGCGAAAGCAGTTGCGAAGCAACCGCACCGACGACTGCGTCCGAACGCGGTGCCGCATCGCGAGCGCTCCCGCCCGCCTGCGCGCCGACTTCCCCAAAGGAAGCGATGCGAATGCCGTTTCGACGGCTCTGGTCACCCGGGGCTTCCCCCTGATCGAGCCGTGCGGGGACGATCCGCGGATCGCGCGACGGCCTCGAGCGACGTGGCGGCGTCAGCGGGCCGTACCCGGTCTCCGCCATCGTCGCCTGGAGGTTCGCCGACAGCGGGCATTTGCAAGAGATCGAGGGATTCGTCTTGTATCGGGCCCCGTGACCGGCCGCGGACGGTCATCCCCGAGGGGTTACCCAGGTAAACCCAAAGGCGCGCTCGAAGGGCGCGCTCGGCGCCGTGGTCCGTCGCTTGGCTGCAGCGCCGAGCGCATGACGTCGCGAAAGCCGCCGCGGATCAGGGGGAGGATGTCACCACGTCGCAATCCCGCCGGCCGCTCGCCAGGCAATCCTCGCGGGCCGATTCCCGGCGAAGGACGCCGGCGAGCCAGACGCAGGCGACCACCAGGACGACCACGAACAGGAGGGCGGCGAGGGCACGGCCTCGGCCGGCATCGCCTGGATCGGGGGGTTGGGTCATCGGCTCGCGGATGGGCCCGGGACGGGCGATCCGGCGGCCGGGAGCGCGGATGGCCGCGCTGGGCGGCCATCCGGGGAGAGACGGACCGGAGGAAGCCGGTGGCCGGGCAGTCCTACTTCAGGTGCTGGGCGAGGTACTTGTTCATCTCGAACATCGTCGCCTTGTCCTTGCCGAAGACCTTCTTCAGCCTGTCGTCGGCGAGGATCTCGCGCTTGTTCTCAGGGTTCTGGAGCGAGTGCTTGCGGATGTACTCCCACACCTTGCTCACCACCTCGCCGCGCGGGATCGGGCTGTCGCCGACGATGGCGGCGAGCTCGGGCGTCGGCTGCAGGGGCTTCTGCAGGGCGTTGGGCTTGTCGCCGGATTTCGGCGCCGCGACCTTCTTGCCCTTGGCCGCGCCCTTGGCCTCGCCGGCGTCGTCGTCCTTCGCCGTGTCCTTGGCGGCCGCCTTCGTGGCCTTGGGAGCGGCCTTCGGGGCGGCTTCGGGTTCGGCCTTGGTCTCGGCCTTCTTGGTGGTCTTGATCGCCATCGGTCTCCTCCGGTCTGCAACCCGTCTCCCAGGGTCGAACAGTGGACATGCCTGGGCACATAGCGTCAACAACTAAGCCGTGGACGGCGCGTTCCAAGAGGAAATCGCCGTCGAACCGGAGTCATCCACATCGGATCACGCCGCGAGCCTGACGCTGAGGAGCGTGGCTCAGCCGCGGGCCTGCGTCCAGGTGGTTCGTCCCTCGAGCGGATAGGCCGGATCGGTGTAGCCCGGGGTCGAGGGATGGCCGGCCGGCACCAGGCGGTCGATTAGCGCCTCGTCCTCGGGGGTGAAGCGGTAGTCGAGGGCCCGGGCGTAGGAACGCCACTGCTCGAAGGTCCGGGGTCCGGCGATCACCGCCGTGACGGCGCGGTTGTTGAGCACCCAGGCCACCGCGAAGTCGATCACGGAAGCGCCCTTGCCCTCCGCGTGGGTCTTCAGCTCCTCGGCGATGTGCAGGCTCTCGGGCCGCCACTCCGTCTGCATCATCCGGGTGTCGCCCCGCCCGGCGCGGGTGCCCTCGGGCGGGGCCTCGCCGGGGCGGTACTTCGCGGTCAGCACGCCGCGGGCGAGCGGCGAGTAGGGCACGACGCCGAGCCCGTAATGGGCGCAGGCCGGCAGGTGCTCGACCTCCGGCATCCGGTTGAGGGCGTTGTAGTAGGGCTGGCTCGCCGCCGGCCGGTCGATGCCGTGCTCGTCGCACAGCCGGCAGATCTCGGCGACCCGCCAGGCCCGGTGGTTCGACACCCCGAAGTACCGGACCTTGCCGGCCCGGATCAGGTCGGCCATCGCCCGCACGGTCTCGGAGAGCGGCGTGTCGTGGTCCTCCTTGTGGAGGTAGTAGAGGTCGATCCGGTCGGTGTTCAGGCGCTTGAGGCTGGCCTCGCAGGCCTGGACGATGTGGGCGCGCGACAGGCCGCGGTCGTTCGGGCCTTTCCCCATCGGGTTCGCGACCTTGGTGGCGAGCACCCAGGCGTCGCGGTCCTGCGCGATGGCCCGGCCCACCACCTCCTCGGATCGCCCTTCCGTGTAGGCGTTCGCGGTGTCGATGAAGGTGATCCCCCGGTCGCGGGCATCCGCCACGATGCGGGCCGCCTCGTCGTCGGGGGTCGGCCCGCCGAACATCATCGTACCGAGGCAGAGCGGCGAGACCTTCAGGCCGGACCGGCCGAGCGTGCGGTACTCCATAGGGCGTCCCCCGTCCCGAAAATGGCGTTTGCGTGGCCGCGGCGCCATCCCGGCGCCGTCCCGCATCCGCGTTGTGGATGCTGGGGTTTTCCCCTTCTTCATCCGGTTCGGCAAGGTCGCGTTAAGCACGGGATCGCAAAGCTCCCACCCATGATCATCGCAGCCCTCTCCCTCGCTTTCTGCGCCGCCGGCGCCCTCGTCCTCGGTCTGGGGACCATCGTCACCGTCGAGCCGCCGCGGGACCATCCCCACGGCGCCGGCCTGATCTGACGACGGCGCGCGCCCGGTCACGGCCCCCGTGCCGACGGGAGCGCTGCCGCGCTTCCTTCTCGTCTACGCCGCGCTCTATGCCGGTTACGGCCTGACGACGCCGTTCCTGCCCGCGCTCCTGTCCGAGCGCGGGCTCTCGCCGACCGAGGTCGGGCTGGTGCTCGCCGCCGGCACGGCGATCCGGCTGGCCGCCGGCCCGCTGGCGGGCGGGATCGCCGACCGGCTCCGCGCCGGCCGCGGCGTGCTCGCGGCCTGCGGGCTCCTCGCGGGCTCGAGCGCCCTCCTCTACCTTGCCGGCCACGGCTTGTCCGGTCTGCTGCTCGCCGGCCTGGCGCATGCCGCCGCGACGGCGCCGCTCGCTCCGCTGGCCGATGCCCTGGCGCTCCCGGCCGCCGCGGCGTCCCGCTTCGCCTACGGCACCGTGCGGGGCGCCGGCTCGGCCGCCTTCATCGCCGGCACGCTCGCGGCCGGCCAGGTGACGGGCTTCGTCGGCCTGTCGGCCCTGCCGGTGGCGGGCGCCGCCGCGTTCGTGCTGCTGGCCGCCGCGACGCTGGCCCTGCCGGCCGGCCCCACCCGGGTCGAGGCGCCGAGCGCGGGACGGCCCGGCCTCGCCGAGTTGCGGGTGCTCCTGCACGCGCCCGCCTTCCGCCGCCTCGTCGCCGTCGCCGCCCTGGTGATCGCCAGCCATGCGGTGCACGAGGCCTTCGCGGTGATCCGCTGGCGCGAGGCCGGCCTCTCCCCCGGCACCGCGAGCCTGCTCTGGGCCGAGGCGGTGGCGGCGGAGGTGCTGGTCTTCCTGGTCGTCGGTCCCCGGCTGCTGGCACGCCTCGGACCGGCCGGGGCGCTGGCGCTCGCGGCCGGGGCGGGAGCCTTGCGCTGGTCGGTGGCGGCGCTCACCGTCGCGCTGCCGGCGCTCGCGGCGATCCAGGCCCTGCACGGGCTCACCTTCGCGCTCCTGCACCTCGCGGCGATGCAGGTTCTCGCCCGGACGGTGCCGCCCGCCCTCGCGGCGACGGCCCAGACCCTCTACGGCACCCTCGGCCTCGGCCTCGCCACCACCCTGGCGACCCTCGCGGCCGGGCCGCTCTGGGCGCGGCTCGGCCCCGGCGCCTTCTGGGTCATGGCGGCACTCTGCGCGGCGGCGCTGCCGCTGGTGCGGGGCCTTGCCGATGACGGCGCGCCGCGACGGGACGCGGGCTGAAGGATCGCAAGGGTCCCCCGCCCCCGTCACGCCGACATCGTGCGCCAGTTCCGGACGCTCGGGCGCTCCTGCATCCTCGCGTACCAGGCGTTCAGGGCCTCGCACTCCTCCGGCACGGGAACCCGCAGCAGACCGGCGAAGATCATCCCGCCGATGAGCGCGATGTCGGCCATCGAGAAAGCCTCACCCGCGACGAAGGACTGCCGGCGCAGCACACCATCGAAGTAGCGCATCCCCCGCAGAGCCTTGTCCCGCTGGTACAGGCCCCATTCGGGATTCTGGTAGACCTCGACGTGCGGGCCGAGGCCCGGGGTGGCGTGATGGAAGTAGAGGCTGAGCGCATCGAGTACCTCCAATTCGGCACGGCGGCTCATCATGTGGATCACGCCCTTCTCGCGCGGCGTCCGGCCGGTGAGGACCGGCGTGCCGTCGAGGGCATCGACGTACTCCGTGATCGCCGTGCATTCGGCGATGAGCGTGCCGTCGTCGAGTTCCAGGACCGGCAGGGTGCCGGAATAATTCTTGGCGCGGAAGGCCTCGGTCTTGTGCTCGCCCTTCCGGAGGTCGACCGACACGAAGCGAAGCCGGGATTGGAGCCCCTTCTCGGCGAGCGCGATCCGTACGCGCGCCGGATAGGGCCCGGTGTGCCAGTCGTAGATCGTCAGGGTCATCGTTCGCTCGCCTGCTGCCGGGGCCGATCCGTTAGACCCTAGATCGACCCCGATCGCCACGCAGCCCGGCGCCGCGGGGCCGGCCCTCGGGCTCTCGCGGTCGACCCGTCTCGAGCGGGCTCCAACCCCGGACGGACTCGCTTGCACGGAAGGCGGGAATCGGCGCCAATCGGGCCGCCCCCGCCCGCGAGGATGACGGCATGACGATCCCATCCGTGACGCTTCCGCCCATGACGGCCGCCCTCACGGCGATCCCGCCGGGGCTGGAGCCGTTCACCTTCGACCTGTTCGTGCCGGTCTACCGGCCGCTGCGATCCGGCGCCTGGCACATCCATCACGGGCAGAACCTGCTCGCCCAGGGCTACTGGAGCCCGGCGCGGCTGGTGCCGAGCGTCACGGCCCTGGTCCGCGACGACGAGACCTGGATGTCGACCACCCCGATCGAGCTGGAGAGCCAGGAAATCGGCGTGCGCCTGTCTGCCGGTCACGTCGTCGTGTTCGGTCTCGGGATGGGCTGGTCGATGGTCGCGTGCGCCCTGCGGCCGGAGGTCACCGCCGTCACGGTCGTCGAGATCGACCCCGAGGTGATCGCGCTGCACCGGGACCTCGACCTCGCCGCCCAGCTGCCGCCGGAGGCCCGCGCCAAGATCCGCATCGTCGAGGGCGACGCCCTGGCGTGGCGCCCCGACCGGCCCGTCGACCTGCTGATGCCGGACATCTGGCTGCCACTCGTCTCCGACGATCGCGTTACGGACGTGCGCCGGATGCAGGCGAACGTCCAGGCCGCGAGCCTCTATTTCTGGGGCCAGGAGCTCGAGATCGCCCGCCATGCCGTGGCGGCCGGGCGCGCCCTCGACGCGGAGGGCGTCCGGGCCACCATCGCCGCCTTCGGTCTGCCGCTGATCGGTCCGGCGCTCCCCGGCTATGCCGAGAAGGTCCGTCAGGCGGCGGCGCGGCACATGCGCGGCCGCTGGCTTCCGGGCACGGTCGAACCCGGCCTCGTGGCGGATGCCGGCTGAGCCCGGCTCGGATGCCGGCCATTCGAACTAGTACGCCCGGATCATTGTAATGGTACGTCAGAGCATGGCTTAAGCGGCGGCCGCCGGAGACCGCCGATGCCGCAGCCGACCACGACCACCCTGGACACCGCCGAGTTGCCGGCCTTGCCGGCGGGCATCCAGGCCCATCTCGGGGCGGTGCTGCGCGCCGCCTACGACGACGTGGCGGCGCCGCCCTGCGACCGTCTGGAGGCGCTGGTCGCGCGCCTCGCCGCGGCGCTCGCCGGCCTCGACGCCGCGCCCGCGGAGGCGTTCCGGCGCGACATGCTGGCGGAGGTGCCGCGGCTGAGGCGCCGGGCCGTGACGCTCTGCAACGACCGCACCCGCGCCGACGACCTGGTGCAGGAGACCCTGCTGAAGGCCTGGGCGGCGCAGGACCGCTTCACCCCCGGCACCCAGCTCGGCGCCTGGCTCTATACCATCCTGCGCAACCACTTCTATTCGGAACACCAGAAGCGCGCCCGCGAGGTCGGCGATCCCGACGGGATCTTCGCCGGGCGCCTCGTGTCCCTTCCGGCCCAGGACGGCAACCTCGACCTGCGCGACGTGCAATCGGCCCTCGACCGGCTGGTGCCGGACCAGCGCGAGGCGCTGCTGCTCTCCGCCGTACACGACCTGTCCTACGAGGACATCGCCGCCGCGATGGAGTGCCGGGTCGGCACCGTGAAGAGCCGGATCAACCGCGCCAGGGCGCGGCTGGCGGAGATGCTGGGCTGAATCCGGCCGCCCGCGGGTCCTGGAGCGTTGTTCGACGCCGTGGGCACCGGTTCGCCGCAAAAGAATGCGGCTCGATCACAGACCCGGAGCGCTTCGCGATCGCCACGCGATCGCCACGCGATCGTGACGTGCCCTAAGCAGACTTGCGTTGGCAGGCCAACGCTTCGCCTGCTTAGGTTATTGTTGTGTCGCAGATTTTTACTGCCGAACCGGTGTCCGCTTCGGCCAAATCTGCTTAGCGGCCGCAGCCGACGCAGATCCCGCCGTCGATCCGGTCGTCGGCCCGCTCCAGGCGGGTGCGCGCGTCGATCCCGCGCTCCATGCGCGCATCGGCGCCGCCGCCATGCGGCATCACCTTGCCGACCGCGCTGGTGTTCGGCGCCGTGATGGTGGAGCGCGGCCCGCCCCCGGTGCCGGTCTGGTCGGGCAGCTCCCTGGACCACGCGGCGGGCCCGACGACGAACGCGCCCGCCAGGACCGCCCCGGCGAGCACGGCGCGGATGGATACGGACATGACCGGCTCCTGTCTCGGGAGACCCCAGGGATCGGGCAGCCGTCACGAGCCGCCCACCGGTCTCCGATGCGTCTTCAACGCGACAGGTCGGCGGCCGTTGCGCGCCCCGCTCCGTCCTCAGGCGCGGGGACGGCGGGCCGGGGTCTCGCGGTGATCGGGATGATGACCGAAGACGCCGGCGGCGACCACGACGGCGACGAGCCCCAGGGCGATCAGGAAAACCTGCATCTCAACTCCTTCGCGCGGGACGGCTCGCGACCGGACCCCGCACGCTCCCTAACAAGATCCGCGCCACCTTCTGCCGGGTGGCCATAGCCGCCGCCCCATGACAGGGGGACGACAGGGACGGCACTCTGCCTGCGCGCGCACCCGGATGCCAAGATGCGATTCGCGTCCGATCCGCGTCCCATTGCCTACCCCTTCGCCGCAGCGGGAACGCCGGCCGGATCCTCCCGTTGCCCCGGTCCGCAGCATCCCGAGACCGGATTCCTTTCCATGCCGCTTCGTACCTCCCTCCTCGCCGCCGCCCTCGTCGCGGGGCTGGCCGGCAGCGCCGCCGCCCAGGGCATCGACAACGGCTCGGGCGCCGCCAAGCCGTCGACCGGCAATACCGGCTCGGGCATGTCGAGCCAGCCGCCGGGCACCGGCATCGGCGGCAACAACCCGGGCAGCATGGGCTCGACCGGCTCGCAAGGGTCGAGCGGCGGCAACATGGGCCCCGGTCCGACCGTGCAGCGCGAGGGCCCGACCGGCAGCGGCGCGCCGGGAACCGGCCCGGGGTCGCAGAAGAACGGCACCGCGCGCTGACGGCTCACGCGCCCGGCGCATTTGTCAGCGTCGGCGCAGCCGCCTACGAGACGGGGCAGCGACCTCGTAGGGGATCACCCATGCGCATCACCGCCATCCGCGACATCGTCGCGCCGATCAAGTCGGACATCGCCAACGCCTGGATCGACTTCTCGACCATGACGGCGAGCGTGGTCGCGGTGGTGACCGACGCCGTGGTCGACGGCCGCCCAGTCGTCGGCTTCGGCTTCAACTCGAACGGCCGCTATGCCCCGCAGGGGCTCCTGCGCGAGCGCTTCATCCCGCGCCTGCTCGCCGCCGCCCCGGACGACCTGCAGGACGAGGACGGGTTCCTCGACCCGCACCGGGCCTGGGCGGCGATGATGAAGAACGAGAAGCCCGGCGGCCACGGCGAGCGCTCGGTGGCGGTGGGCGTGCTCGACATGGCCCTGTGGGACGCGCTCGCCAAGGCGAAGGGCGTGCCGCTCTGGCGGCTCCTCGCCGACCGCTACCGCGGGGGCGAGGCCGATCCGACCGCGTGGGTCTACGCCGCGGGCGGCTACTACTACCCGGGCAAGGGCCTCGACGCCCTCCAGGACGAGATGCGCTCCTATCTCGACCGCGGCTACAGCACCGTGAAGATGAAGGTCGGGCTGGTGCCGCTCGCCGAGGACGTCGCCCGGATCGAGGCGGTGCTGTCGGTGCTCGGCGGCGACGGCGCGCGCCTCTGCGTCGACGTCAACGGCCGCTTCACCCTCGAGGAGGCGATCCGCTTCGGCCGCGCGGTCGCCCCCTACGGCCTGCGCTGGTACGAGGAGCCGGTCGATCCCCTCGACTGCCTGGCCCATGCCGCCCTCGCCACGACCTATGACGGGCCGCTCGCCACCGGCGAGAACCTGTTCTCGCACCAGGACGCCCGCAACCTGATCCGCCATGGCGGCCTGCGGCCCGATCGCGACATCCTGCAATTCGATCCCGCCCTGTCCTACGGGCTCGTCGAATACCTGCGCACCCTCGACGTGCTGCGCGCCCACGGCTGGTCGCCGCGTCGCTGCGTGCCCCATGGCGGTCACCAGTTCGCCCTCAACATCGCGGTGGGCCTCGGCCTCGGCGGCAACGAGAGCTACCCGGACGTCTTCGCGCCCTTCGGCGGCTTTGCCGACGCGGTGCCGGTCGAGGACAGCCGGGTCGCGATGCCGGACGTGCCCGGCATCGGCTTCGAGGCGAAGAACGCGCTCTACGCGGTGATGCGGCCGCTGGAGCAGGGGTGACCCGCGTGGGCCCGGGCGAGGACCGCCGGAGGGCCGCCGCCCGGCCCGCGCGTCCCGCCGACCTGCCGGCGCTCCTGGCGCTCTTTGCCGCGTCGGAGGTCAGCGCCGCCGCGCCCGGGGCACGGGCCGAGCGGTTGTGGCGGGAGAGCCTGGCGCATCCCGGCGTCGCGATCTTCGTGTCCGACGCCGACACCGGCGGGGCCCTCGCGGCGACCTGCATGCTCGTCACCGCGCCGAACCTCCTGCGCGGCGGGCGCGCCCACGGCTTCCTGGAGAACGTCGTGACCCACCCCGACCACCGCGGGCGCGGGCACGGCAAAGCCGTCGTCCGGGCGGCCCTCGCCCAGGCCTGGGCGAGCGGCTGCCACCACGTCCTGATGCAGAGCGGGCGCGCCGATCCGCGGGTCCACACCTTCTACGAGGGGATGGGCTTCGTGCCGGGCCGCCGGACGGCCTACGTAGCGGCGCGCCCGGGCGACCCCGACATCTGATCGCGCGACGGCCGCGAGCGTCCTACGACACCGCCCCGGCGAACTTTTCCAGGTGGCCCCAGGCCTCGGTCCCGTACTTGCCCTTCCACTCGGCGTAGAACCCGGCGGCCCGCAGCCGGTCCTGGAAGGGTGCGGCGGGGGCATCGTTGATCGTAAAACCAGCCTGGCCGAGCGCCGTGCGCAGGGTTTCGCCCTGGCTCGCGATGTCCCGGCGCTGATCGAGGGCGGCGTCGTCGAAGTGGCGGGCGAGCACCGCCTTCACGTCGACGGGCAGGCGCGACCAGGTCCGGTTCCCGGACATCAGCCAGAACCCGTCCCAGATGTGGTTGGTGAAGGAGAGGTACTTCTGCACCTCGGCGAGCTTGAAGCTCGCGATGATGGCAAGCGGGTTCTCCTGCCCGTCCACCACCTTGGTCTGGAGCGCCGAGTAGGCCTCCGAGAAGTTGAGCGCCACCGGCGCGGCACCCAGCGCCCGGAACGCCGAGGTGAACAGCGCGCTGTTCGGCACCCTGAGCTTCAGGCCGTCGAAATCGGCCGGGCTCGCGATCGGCCGGATGCTGGTCGTGGTCTGGCGAAAGCCGTTGTCCCACATCCGCTCGAACGGCACGAGGCCGGCTTTCGCGATCTCGCCCCGGATATAGGCGCCGAGTTCGCCGTCGAGGGCCGGCCAGACCTTGTCGTAGCCGCTCCACGCGAAGGCGACGTTGATGAGCGAGGCGCGCGGCACCAGCGTCGCGAGGTTCGAGGAGGATTGCGCGAACATTTCCAGCGCGCCGGACCGCAGCTGGCTCAGCATGTCGGCATCCGACCCGAGCTGCCCGTTGGGGAAGATCGCGACCTCGACGGCGCCGCTCGTCTCCTTCGCGACCTTGTCGGCCGCCTCGCGCAGGCGGATCGTCGCCGGATGGGTGTCGGGCGTGACGACCCCGCATTTGAGCCGGAGCGGCCCGCCTTGGGCGCGGACATGTGGGCCCGGCAGGAGAGCGGCCGCGGCGGCACCGGCGAGCAGGGTGCGGCGTGTGGGGTAGTGCATGGTCTCGGCCTCCTGGGGGATCCCACCCATCGGCGGCGGCGCTCCGCCGCCGTGCCGTGGGGGCGTTGTCGTTGGCAGCACCCTAGGCGGACTTGCGGTGGCTGGCCAAGGCTTCGCCCGCCGCGACAGCAGCCCCGTACGGTCCGAATTCGCTCGTCACCAAGTCGATGAAGCGGCGCAGCTTGGCGGTCGGGCGCCGGTCGCGCATCGTGAGCAGGTGCATCGGCCGCGACGGCGCCTCCCACTCCGGCAGGATCCGCACGAGACGACCGGCCGCGAGATCGTCGCGCAGGGCGGTCTCGACGCCGAGCACGATCCCGAATCCGTCGAGGGCGGCCCGCAACAGGGCGCGAAAGTCGTTGATGTGCAACCGCCCGGTGGCGGGCGCCTCGCGGGTGACGCCGGCGCGCGTGAAGCGCCAGAGGGAGTCGCGGCCCCGCGGCCAATGGGCGAAGTCGAGGCATTGGTGACCGGCCAGGGCCTCGGGCGAATCCGGTGCGCCATGCGCCGCGAGGTAGGCCGGCGCCGCGCAGGCCACCAGCCGGTAGGGGGCGAGCGGTCGGGCGATCAGGCTCGAATCGGTGAGAGGCCCCAAGCGGATCACCGCCTCGAATCCCTCCTCGACGAGATCGACCATGCGATCGGTGAGGCTCAGATCGACCTCCACCTCGGGCCAGGACCGCAGGTAGCGAGTCAGGAGGGGCACCAGGCTGTGGCTGCCGAAGGTCACCGGGGCGTTGATCCGCAAAGTGCCGCGCGGATGAGCCCGCGCCGCCTCGGCGAGCGCGTCGGCCGCCTCCGCCTCCGCCAGGACCACGCGGCAGCGCTCGTGATAGGCGCGGCCGAACTCGGTCAGGCTCTGGCGGCGGGTGGTGCGGTTGAGAAGGCGCGTGCCGAGCCGGCCCTCCAGAAACGCCACGTGCTTGGCCACCATCTGCGGCGACATCCCGAGGGAGGCGGCTGCCGCCGCGAAGGAGCCGAGATCCGCAGCCGTCACGAACACCGCCATGCTGGTGAGCCGGTCCACGATTAACCCCTGCTGGTTGGGAATCTCATCGCGAATGCGCGATTTATCGCCAGATCGCACCCAGTTACGCAAGGCGCATCGGCAATCGCACGAGGAGAGACGCCATGCGGATCGGGATCATCGGGGCCGGCTATGTCGGCCGAGCCGTTGCCCAGCACGCCATCGTGCAGGGACACGAGGTCATGGTGGCGAATTCCCGCGGACGGCAGAGCCTGTTCAGCTTGAGTGCCGCTCTCCGCTGCCACATCGGGACGGCCGCGGAGGCGGCGGCCTTCGGGGAGGTCGTGGTGGCGGCGATCCCGTTTCACGCCTACCCGACCCTCCCGGGCGCTGAGCTTGCCGGCAAGATCGTCCTCGACGCAATGAACCACTACCCGGAGCGGGACGGGCCCATCGCGGTGCTCGACGAGCGGCGGGCGACGACGAGCGGGCTTCTGGCCGAGCACCTGCCTGCGGCCCGGATCGTCAAGGCGTTCAACGCCATCAGGGCGCAGGACCTGGAGACAGATGGCAGGCCGGCGGGCGCGCCGGGACGCCGGGCCCTGCCGCTCGCGGGCGACGACGTGCCGGCGAAAGCGGTCGCGGCGGAGCTGGTCGACCAGTTCGGCTTCGATCCGGTCGATGCCGGGAGCCTGGCGGAGAGCTGGCGCTTTGAGCGGGGGAAACCCGCCTATTGCGTCCCCCTCGACCGCGCCGGGCTGCTTCAGGCCCTCGCCGTGGCCGAACGGGACGGGGAGGTCGCGCACGGCTCCTGGCGCAAGGACCTGTCGCGCGCCATGGGCTGACCCCTTACCGCCCCCCGAGCGCCCGGGCCGGCGCCGTCGCGAGGTCCACTGCACCTTCCGCCGTGTCGCCGAGGCCCTGGCCGAGGGAGCGCAGGTGCTCGCCGTAGGTCTCGCGGCTCTGGGCGTCCACCACCGCCACCGGGGCCGAGACCGCGAGGCCCGCGGCGGTGCCGACCGTGGCGGCGGCGCCCGCGGTGATCTGGACGATGCGGTCGGAGAGGCCGACGCGGGAATCGGTGATCGTCTGCCCCTGGGCCAGGCGGTTGCCGAGGAGAGCCACGAGCTGCGGGCTGCCGGCGAACTTGCCGTGGTTGAGGGCGTCGCTGCCCTTCATGGAGGTGAGGTTCAGGACCGCGATGTTCTCGCGGGCGAGCTCGGTGCGGTAGGGCTCGGCCGTCGGGTCGATGGCCCCCAGCCGCGCGCCGGCCCCGCCCCAGACCAGGCGCGAGACCGCGAGCGCGTTGTCGTCCTGCGACACGAACAGGCTCAGGCGCGGCCGGCCCGGGCCCATATCGCGAAAAGCCTCGCGGGCGAGGTCGACGTCGACGTCGGGGGCGGCCAGCACCACGTCGCGGATCTTCGGAGCGACGCGCCCGTCGCGGATCGCCATCTGGCGCAAGGATTCGAGCACCAGCCAGTTGCCCATCGAGTGGGCCAGCACCGTGACCTCGCCGACCTCCGGGTTCTGGGCGAGGCGGCGCAGCACG
>NZ_JTHF01000253.1 GCF_001043895.1 Methylobacterium indicum | reverse complement strand
CCGTGGCGCTCCAGCACCCGCAGGAAGTCCGACGGTGCCAGGAGGGCGTCGCCGACGCGCAGGCGCGCGAGGGCTTCGTAGAACGCGACCTTGCGCTGCGGCAGGCTGACGATCGGCTGGAGATGAACCTCGAGCCCCTCGCCGAGCGCGGCGAGGATCTCGGCTTCCGGCCGCGGCGCCACGGCGGGCTCCGGCACGAAGGGGCGGCGCGGCGCCGGCGCGGCCTCGCGCGGCAGGATCGGATCGGCCTGCGGGACCCGCTCGGCCACCGGCTCGGGCCGGGCCTGCACCGCCGCGGCCTGCGCGGCCGGGGCGGCGGAAGACCAGGATGGCGCGGTCTGGGGCGCCTGCGCGGGGACGGCCGGGGAGGGCGCCGACATCGGGGCGTAGGCCGGAGCCTGCGCGTAGGGCGGCGGCGCGGCGTGCACCGTCGGCTGCGGTGCCGCGGCCAGGGACGCCATCGTCATCGGCGCCGCCGGCATCGGCGCAGGAGCAGGCGGGACGGGGGCGAGTTGCGCAGCCTGGGTTGCCTGCGCGGCATGGGCGACGGGCGCGGCCTGGGCGACGGGCGCGGCCTGGACCGGCGGCGCCGTGAAGGCCGGCGTCGGAGACGCGGCCGCGGGGGTGGCCGGGGCGATTCCGGCCTTCAGGCGGATCAGGTCCTCGTCCTGGGCCGCCACCGCCACCGCGAGCTCGCGCACGATGCCGCCGAGAAGGCCGATCTCGGCCGTGACCTCGGACAGGCCGTTCTGCAGATCGGCGACCGGCGCGGCGGGCGCGCCCCGCTGCTCGACGGCGAGGAGGCGGCGCGACAGCAGGTCGATCTCGCCCGACATCCGCTCGACCTGCGCGGCCAGGCGTCCGGCCCGTCGGTAGGCGAGCGCGGTCGCGACGCCGCCGAGGGCGGCGGCCACCAGGGCCGTCCCGGCCACCGCGCCGAGGAGGGGCGCCGACAGGAATGCGACCGCAAGGCAGACCGCGCCCGCCAGGAGGCAGGAGAGGCTGAGGGCGATCCGACCCGCCGACGACCGATCGGCGCGCCGGCCGATCATGAGGGCCATGGCGATTCCTCTTAGAGCATCGAGGACGTGCCGGGTCTCGCGGGAACCCGACGCGTCCCCGGTTGTCGCCGAGGTGCCGGATGCCCGCAAGACGCGGCTGCGGGCTTCCCACGCTTTTCGCCCGACCTTGTCCGAGGTGCCGCAGTACCCGACATGGCTTGTGCGGCCCTGGCGTGCCGCGCGACGGTTCGGCGGGCACCGGCGGAGCGTCGTGACTGATGGCGGCATTGAAGGGCCGCGGCAAGGGAGAGTTTTGGCGATGACGATCGACCGGGCCGATGGACGGATGGACCTGACGATGAAGGTCGAGGGCATGACCTGCGGCGGATGCGCTGCGGCGGTGACGAAGGCGATCCGTCGCCTCGACCCGGAGGCCGAGGTGTCGGTGGACCTGGAGCGCGGCCAGGTCGCGGTCGTGACCGGCGCCCAGGCCCTCGACATCGCCCAGGCCCTGGGCCGCGCCGGCTACGATGCCGAGGCGATGACCGGCTGACATGAGCAGGAGCAGGCCCGGGGCTCGGTGATCCGTGGACAGGTTTTCCACCCGCCCTGCGCTCTAACGTTCGTTTAAGCCGCCTCTGCGAGGGTTTCCGGGAGTTCGCAGAGTAGGGGCGCCGGGGCCGCAGGGTTCCTCGCGCTGGCGTGGCGGTGTGCATATCAACAGTGCCTTTGCGTCCCTGGTCGATGCCCGCCTGACGGGTCTCGTCCATGAATCCACCGCCGGCGACCCGGCCGAGAGGGCCCGCCACGAGCGGTTCCTGATCTCCCGGCTCGCCACCGGCGCGGTGCTGATGGCGATGCTGCCCCCCTATCTCCTGTGGCGCGGCGTGCCGACCCTCGTCGAGGCGGCGGCGGCGGCCTGCCTGATCCTGCCGGTCTTCGCCGCCCTGCTGCTGGCGCGGACCGGCAACCTGACGCTCGCGCACGGCGTGTCCTCGGCGGCGCTGACCGGCCTCGTCGTGTGCCTGGCGAGCCTCACCGGCGGGCCGAGCTCGGCGGTCACGATCTGGCTCGTGATGATCCCGGTCGAGGCGTTGCTCGCCGGCTCGCACCGCGCCGCCCTGGTGGCGGCCCTCCTGGCCATGCTGGGGGCGGTCGCGGTCGCGGTCATCGAGCCCGCCACGGGCTTCGGCTTCTTCGCCTGGCCCTCGGCCCTGGCGATGCCGGTCTTCGCCATCACGGCGATCTGCCACGTCCTCGCGCTCTCCCTCGAGCATCGCCGCCGGGAGGGCCGCTGGAGCGCGCGGCTCAATGCCGCCTCGATGCGCGACGCGCTTCTCCTCGATGCCATCGACGATCTCGTGACCTGGCACGACCGCACCGGCAGCGTGCTGCAGGCGAGCCCCGCCGCCCGCTCGCTCGCCGGGACGACGCCCGACGCCCTCGAAGGCCGCGGTCTGTTCAACCGCGTCCACGTCTCCGACCGGCCGGCCTTCCTGACCGCGCTCAGCGCCGCCGCCGTCCAGGCCCAGCCGGTGACGGTGCAGTTCCGCCTGCATGCCGCGGGCGAGGCCGGCGAGGCCGGGCCGGTGATCTGGGCCGAGATGCGTGCCCACCGGGTGC
Organism: Methylobacterium indicum; assembly: GCF_001043895.1. Taxonomy (GTDB): domain Bacteria; phylum Pseudomonadota; class Alphaproteobacteria; order Rhizobiales; family Beijerinckiaceae; genus Methylobacterium; species Methylobacterium indicum. The sequence continues at coordinate 8,453 of NZ_JTHF01000253.1, read as the reverse complement.
CGGGCGCGATGGTGCCGGCGGTGGCCGGCGAGGCGGCCGTGGTGGCGGTGACCCGCGACGTGTCGGAGCACCGGCGCCGGTCCGAGGAGATCGAGGAGGCCCGCGCGGCGGCCGAGCGCGCCGACGAGGTCAAGAGCCGCTTCCTCGCCACGGTCAGCCACGAGCTGCGCACCCCGCTCAACGCCATCATCGGCTTCTCGGAGATGCTGGAGGCCGAATCGACCCTGGCGCTCGGGCCCGAGCGGCGGCGCGAATATGCCGGCATCATCCATTCCTCGGGCCGGCACCTGCTCGAGGTGGTCAACACCCTCCTCGACATGTCGCGGATCCAGAGCGGCAACTTCGACTACGCGCCCGAGCCGTTCGAGATCGCCGGCCTCGCCCGTGGCGTCTGCGACCTGATGCAGATCCGCGCCGACCAGGGCGGGGTGCGCCTGCGGCGCGAGATCGCCGCCGACCTGCCGGAGGTCACCGCCGACCCGCGCGCCTGCCGGCAGATGCTGATCAACCTCCTGTCGAACGCCGTGAAGTTCACGCCCCGCGGCGGCGACGTGACGCTCTCTGTGCGCCGGGTGTTCGACCGGATCGAGATGGCGGTGACCGATACGGGCATCGGCATCGCCGAGGCCGACCTGCCGCGGCTCGGCGATCCGTTCTTCCAGGCCGGCCTCGGGGCCGGATCCGGCTACGGCCGCCCGCATGAGGGCACCGGCCTCGGGCTCTCGGTGGTGCGCGGCCTCGTCGGGCTGCACCACGGCGAGCTCACCGTCGAGAGCGGTCCGTCCCGGGGCACCCGGGTGGTCGTCACCCTGCCGCTCGATTGCCGCGTCGGCCGCGGCGATCCCGGCAACCCGGTGCCGATCCGCACCGCCGCCCTCGCGGCGGCCGGTTCGGTCCCGGCGGCCTTGCCGTCCGGGGCGTTGCCTCCGCCCGCGGCCCCCGTCCCGGGCGAGCTGCCCGCCGCCGCGCTGCGGCTCACCGGCTGAGCCACGCGCCGTGCCGGCGGATCCTGAGACCCCCGCAAGCGGCCGATCGATCGAATCCGGAAAGGAGATGCGATGTCCGAGGCGCCAGCCCGGAGACGCGACGGAGCCCTCGACCGTCGCCGCGACGCGGCCCCGCCCCGTCGTCCCGACGATGCGCCGGCCCGCCGGCACGATCCCGACGTCGCTCTTCCCGGCGCGGCCGCGGCCGAACCGGGCCTGACCGCCGAGGCGCGGCCGGCACCGCGCCCGCGTTCGGCCCCCCGGGCCCCGCGCGTCGCCCGGGCCGCGCCGCGTCCGGCCGGTCCCCTCGATCGTCTGCGGGGGCGGGCCGACCGGCTGATGCGGCACCCGGCCGGCATCGTCGGCGGCCTCCTGGCCCTCGGGGCGGTGGCGGCGGTGGCGGCGAACGCCCTCAGCTTCCAGACCGGGCGCCACCCGGCGCCGCTCTTCGCGAAGGCGCCCGTCGGCAAGGTCCCGCCCGCGGGCGCGTCCTCCGCGGGCGCGGCGGTGGACGGTGCCCCGGCGTCGCGATCCTCCGCCGACAAGGCGAGCCCCGACCGGCCGGCCTCGGACACCCGCGCCGCGCAGGCCGCCGAGCCGGCGCCGCGAGCCTCCAAGCCCGACGCCATCGGCGCGCTGCTGCGCGGTGAGGACCACACGACGGCGTCTCTCGGGTCAAAGTCCTCCCCCGCCAGACCCGCGCCCGACAGGCCCGCGAAAGCGACTTCGGCCCGGGAGAGCGCGAGCCACGCGCCTGCGCTTCGCGAGGCCGCGCCCCGTGCGACGCCGGCCAAGGCTCCCCATTCCCCGGCCCCGGTCCGCGAGGCGAGGGCGGGGGAGCCGAAGGCCTCGGCGCTGCACGCCGTCCCACCCGCGGCCGGGGCGAAGCCCGACAAGGCCGTCGCCTACGCGCAGCGCGCCCTGATCAAGCTCGGCTACGGCCCGCTGACCGTCGACGGCATCGCCGGCCCGACCACCCGCGCCGCCCTCGCCCGATTCGAGCGCGAGCGCCGCCTGCCCGGCGCCAGCGTGGCGCGCCGGACCCTGCAGGAGCTGGAAGCGCGCTCGGGCCTCAAGCCCGAGTGAGCCTTAGGCGGGGCCGCCCGGACGATGTTCCGCGACGAAATCCACCGCGGTCCGCGGGCGATCGGGCCTGGCTTCCCGAAACGGAGCATGAGGGTGCAATGCATCCCCGAAAGACGCTCCGCTACATCCGCAGCAAGCCCAGGAGATCCGCCGGCAGGTCGCCCCGCCGGGCCCGCTCGGCGAGGCACAGCAGCAAGGCCACGCTCGGCCCGTCGGTGATCGCGCCCGACAGGGCCTCGCCCACAGCCTCCGCGAAGGGCAGGCGGCGCAGGCGCAGGCTCTCCTGCGGGTCCGGATCGGCCGGGCCGCGCGTCAGGTTCCAGGCGACGAAGCCCGGGACCCGCTCGCTCGAGATGCCGGGCGAGGCGTCGAGCCGCAACACTTCGAGCCAGGATCCCGCCTCGTCCCCGGTCTCCTCCCGGAGTTCGCGCCGGGCCGTGGCCAGCGCGTCGTCGGAGACCGGGCCGGAGCCGCGGGGCAGCTCCCAGGTGAAGCGGTCGAGGACGTAGCGGTACTGGCCGATCAGGGTGACCCGGCCCGCGGGATCGACCGGCAGCACCGCGACGCCGAACACCTTGAAGCGCAGGGCGACATGCGGGTGCTCGCGGCCGGATTCATGGCGCAACTGGTCGAGGTCGACGCCGAGATAGCGGTCCTCGTAGCGGCGCTCGCGGGACAGCGTGACCCAGGGGTTTTTGCGGTCGGTCATGCGCGTGGGTTATCCGTGCCGAGGCCGCATCCTTCGGGGATGCGGGCCGGCAACGCGGGGCGGGCGCGAAAGATCGCGCCGCCCCTCGCACTCACAGCGTCTCCAGCAGCCGCTGCATCAGCCGCAGCCGCGGCGCGATCGAGGAGATCAGGCCGTATTCCTGGAGCGTGTGCGCCCCGTCGCCGTCGATGCCGAGCCCGTCGAGGGTCGGGATGCCGAGGGCCGCCGTGAAGTTGCCGTCCGAGCCGCCGCCGGTGAGCGGCACCTCGCCGAGGTCGAGCCCGAGCTCGTCGCGCGCGAGCGCCTTGGCGTGGGCGTAGAGCGCGGCGCCGGCCTCGGCGTCGTAGGGCGGCCGGTTCATGCCGCCGGTCACCGTGACCCGGAAATCCGGCGAGGCGCTAAGCCCGAGGATGCGGCCGGCATAATCCTGCCCGTCGGCGGCGGTGACCACCCGCAGGTCGACGGCGAAGCGGCAATGCTGCGGCACCACGTTCTCGGCGGTGCCGCCGAGAATCGTCCCGACCGTGGTGGTGACGCCGCGGGCATAGTCGGTCAGCCCCTCGATCTCCAGGATCAGCCGGGCGGCCTCCCGGATGGCGTTGCGGCCGTCGGCGTGGCGAGTGCCGGCATGCGAGGGCCGGCCCTCGACATGGACGTCGAAGCGGCCCACCCCCTTGCGCCCGGTCACCACCTTGCCGCCGTCGCGGCCGGGCTCGGTGACGAGCACCGCGGCGCTCGTCCGGCCGAGATCCTCGATCAGCCCGCGGGTCGAGACTGAGCCGGTCTCCTCGTCGCTGCTGAACAGGAAGGTGAGGGGACGCCGCGCAAGCCCGCCATGGGCCGCCGCCGCGAAGGCCTGGAGCGCCAGCCAGGCGCCGCCCTTCATGTCGTAGACCCCCGGGCCATAGAGCCGGTCGCCCTCGACCCGCACCGGCAGGTCGTTCGCGAGCGTGCCGATCGGGTGCACGGTGTCGAGGTGGGACAGGACCAGAAGGCCGGGCTCGCCGTTCCGCGGGCCGGCCCGCAGGATCAGGTTGTCGCCGAAACCGTCCCGGCCCGGCACCCGCTCGGCGGTCAGACCCAGGTCGGCGGCCTCTCCGGCGACGAGGTCCATCATCCGGTTGACGCCCTCGGCGGAGTCCGTCGGGCTCTCCACCGCCAGCCAGCGCGAGATCGCCGCGACGGCACGCTCGGGCGACAGGTCGGTCTGATGCGGGGAGGGGGTCATCGGGGGCCTCGGGAACAATGATCTAACAACGCGGACGCGCCATCGCTTCGGCGCGCCGAATGCGGCACAATCAAGAAACGCGTCTCAGGTTTCCACCAGCCCCGTCGTGCTCCCCGAGGCCTCGGAATCCGGCCGTCCATGCGGCAGGGCGAGGTATTCCTCCGAGCGCATCTCGATCAGGCGCGAGACCGTGCGCTCGAACTCGAACGCCTCGCGGCCGGAATCGGCGAGATACAGCCCGGTCGGCTCGGCGGCGGCGGAGGCGAGCAGCTTGGTGCGGGTGTCGTAGAGCGCGTCGACCAGGATGATGAAGCGCTTGGCCTCGTTGCGCTGGGGCATGTCCATCACCGGGATGCCGTCGATGATCACGGTGTGGAAGCGCTCGGCGAGCGCCAGGTAGTCGGCGGCGCCGAGGGGCCGGGCGCAGAGATCCGCGAAGGTGAAGCGGGCGACGCCGCCGGCCGCTTCGGGGATCGCCACGTCGTGGCCCTTGACCTGGATCGTCGCCGGCCGGCCCTGCGCCTCGCCGGACAGGGCCCGGAACGCCCCGGTGAGGGCCGAAGCCGCCGCGTCGTCCGCCGGGACGTGGTAGACCGGGCTGCCGCCGAGCTTTTCCAGGCGAAAGTCGGTGCGCGAATCGAGCCGCACGACCGCGACCCGCTCCTTCAGTTGGTCGATGAAGGGCAGGAACAGGGCGCGGTTGAGCCCGCCCTCGTAGAGCCGGTCGGGCTCGACGTTCGAGGTCGCCACCATCACGGTACCGCGGGCGAAGAGCGCCGTGAACAGCCGCCCGAGGATCATCGCGTCGGCGATGTCGGTGACCGTGAACTCGTCGAAGCAGAGGAGCCGCGCCTCCGCCGCCAGGGCCTCGGCCACCGGCTGGATCGGGTCGTCGCCCTTCGCGGTGCCCTGCTTCACCGCCTGGCGGTGGCGGTGGATGCGCTCGTGGACGTCGCCCATGAAGGCGTGGAAGTGCACCCGGCGCTTCGGGGCCGGGGCCTCCTCGTGGAAGAGGTCCATCAGCATGGTCTTGCCGCGGCCGACCAGGCCCCAGACGTAGAGGCCGCGCGGGCCCGCCACCGGCTCGGGCTTGCGGCCGAACAACCGGCCGAGCATGCCGGGGCTCGCCGGCGGCGGCACGGCGGCGAGGTCGCGGATCACCCCGTCGAGGCGATCGACGAGGACGGTCTGGGCGGGATCGCGCTCGATCGCGCCCGACGCCACCAGGGCATCGTAGCGGGCGGCGACCGGGCCGGCGGCGGCGGAAGCGGGGCTTTGGGTCACGGCACGGGGCTTAGCCCGCGGGGCGGGCCCACGCAATGCGGTCGCATCATGGCGGCCGCATGCGCCGGGGGCACGGCCGTCGTGCCGTGCGGCCCCGGAACGGCACCCCCATCTGTTGCATTGCACAATCCCGGTTTCGACCGGGCCCGGTTTCGGCCGGGATGGGGAAACGCTCGAGATCGTGCCGTCCTTGTCCGGAGTGCACCTCGAGAATGCCAGACACCCGAGAAATTCCCGCCGGCACCCTGGTCCGGCGCCTCTGGTCGAGCGACCGCGACGCGGTCGTCGGCCTGTTTCGCGACCTCGACCCCGATTCGCGCTTCGATCGCTTCATGGGCGCGGTGAGCGAGGCGGCGGCCGCGGCCTACGCCTCGCACGCCGTCTCCGCCGAGGGCCTGGTCTTCGGCGCCTTCGCGGACGGGATCCTGCGGGGCATCGGCGAATTGCGGCCGACGGGCGCGTCCGCGGAGGCCGAAATCGCCTTCACGGTCGCGCCTGGCCATCGTGGCCGCGGGCTCGGCGCCGCCCTCGGCGCGCGCCTGGCCGAGGCCGCCCGCAACGCCGGCACGCGTCGGCTCCACCTGCGCTGCCTTCCCGGCAACCGGCGGATGCGGGCGCTGGCCCAGCGCCTCGGCGCCGAGTTCCGCCTCGGCGGGCGGGAGGTCCATGCCGTCCTGGCGCTGAGCCCGCCGACGCTCTTCTCGCTCTGGCGCGAGGGGATCGACGGCGTGTTCGACGCCGCCGCCGCCGCCTCGGCCGCATGGCCGACGGTGCCGCTCGTCTGAGAGGCGCCGCCGAGGTTCCCGGGCGCCCGCGTCCGGCCGAGCTTCGTGAACGGAATCTTCAGACAGGGCCGGATCCCGCCACCATCCGGCCCCGTCCGCGCCGGATTGTCCGGGTCAAACCGGACCCGAGACAGCAGGAGGGGAGATCCCGATGCAGGCCGTCCGATCCACCCGCGGCGAGGAGACCGCCGCGCTCGAACGCTCCGTCGAGGCCGCGCTCCGCACCATCGCGGCGGTCCAGGCCGAGCGCAGCGCGCCGCAGGTCCGCTCCGCCCGGCTGCGGCTCGCGACGATCTACGGCGTCACCCGCCTCCAGCGGCGGCGCGAGCGCGAACGCGCCGCCGGCTGAATTCCGCCGGCGGTCGGCACGCGACCTCGCGGCTGCCCTTCCCTCAAGCCTGGCTGCGCGCCAGCTCCCAGCCCCGCTCGGCGAGCGCGATGCCGAGGGCGCCCTTCTGGCTCGCCTCGTCGCTCGAGGCGTTGCCGGCCTTCGAGCGGGCGAGCACGCCCTCCAGGATCACCGCCAGGCGGAACAGCGCGAAGGCGACGTGGAATGGGGTGATGCCGTCCTTGCGCCCGGTCCGCTCGCAGTAGCGGCGCACGTACTCGTCCTGGGTCGGGATGCCGAGGGCCGGCAGGTCGCGCCCGAGCATGCCGCGATAGGCGGTCGGGTCGGTGTTGTAGGCGATGCAGTTGTAGCCGAGATCGGCGAGCGGGTGGCCGAGGGTCGCCAGCTCCCAGTCGATGATGCCGATCACCCGCGGCTCGGTCTTGTGGAAGATCATGTTGTCGAGGCGGAAATCGCCGTGGACGATCCGGGTCTCGTCGCTGTCCGCCGGAATGTGGGCCGGCAACCACTCGGCGAGGCGGTCGATCGCGGCGTTCTCGCGGGTCTTCGAGGCGGTCCACTGCTTCGACCAGCGCTCGACCTGGCGCTGGAAGTAGTTGCCGGCGCGGCCGAAATCGGCGAGCCCGATCGCCGCCGGGTCGACGAGATGGAGGCGCGCCAGCGCCTCGTTCATCCCGTCGTAGATCCCGGCCCGCTCCTCGCGAGGCAGTTCCGGCAGCATCGGGTCCCAGAACACCCGGCCGTGCAGCCGCTCCATCAGGTAGAACGGCGTGCCGATCACCGCGGGGTCGGCGCAGAAGGCGACCGCCTGCGGCACCGGCACGTCGGTACGCGACAGGGCCTGCAGCACCCGGAACTCCCGGTCGACCGCGTGGGCCGAGGGCAGGAGCTTGCCCGGCGGCTGCTTGCGCAGCACGTATTCGCCGGCCTCGGCCATCACCAGGAAGGTCGGGTTCGACTGCCCGCCGCGCATCTGCCGCAACTCGTGCAGGGCGCCCAGCCCCTGCTCCCGCAGGAAGGCCTCCAGGGCCTCGGTCGGGAAGCGGTGCGCCTCGCGCACCGGGATGGTTTCGGGCAGGTCCGACGGGGATGGGGCAGTCATGCGACCTTCGCGGCCTTTCTCGCGTGCGTTTCCGGGCGGGACCTTGCCCCACCGGCGCGCCAGGGTCATTCCTGCACCGCAGCAATTCGGCGAAGCGGCGGTGTAGCCCACTGATTTCGCCGCATTTTCCGGCAATCGGGTGGGCAAGCGCACCGCCCGCGACTAGAGTTCCCGCATGATTCGCGCATTCCTCCTGGCCGCCGCCGGCCTGTCCCTCCTCGTCCTGCCCGCCGCGGCCAAACCGAAGCCCAAGGCCGAGGCCGCTCCCGCCAGCCTGCAGGCGAGCCCGATCGGCACCTTCGGCGACTGGAACGTCTTCGCCGCGGGCGAGGGCAAGTCGCGCCTCTGCTACGCGATCAGCCAGCCGCAGGTGCGGCTGCCCAAGAGCCTCAAGCGCGATCCGGCCTACCTCTTCGTCACCGTGCGCAAGGGCGAGAAGGTCAACAACGAGGTCGCGGTGATGCTCGGCTTCGCGCCCAAGCCCGGCAGCGCCCAGGCCACCACGGCGGCGGCCAACGGCGCCGTGCCGAGCCCGAGCGCCGCCGACCCCAGCCTGACGATCGGCTCGGCCCGCTACGCGCTGGTGGTGAAGGGCAGCAACGCCTGGGTCCAGAACCCGGCCGACGAGGGCAAGGTCGTCGCCGAGATGGCCCGGGGCAAGAAGGTCGTGGTCAAGGCGGTCTCGCAGCGCGGCAACGCCTCGACCGACGAATACGCCCTCGACGGCTTCGGCGAGGCGATGAAGCGCACCCGCGAGGAGTGCAAGTAGGCTGGGATATCCCCGGAGCCGGCGAGGCGGGGGCCTCTCCGGCCCGGCCCCGCCCGAACGGGCGCCCCAAGCAGATTTCGCCGAAGCGGAAACCGGTTCGGCGGCAAAAATCTGCGATAAAGCAAGAACCTCAGTGGACTTGCGTTGGCCTGCCC
>NZ_JTHF01000252.1 GCF_001043895.1 Methylobacterium indicum | reverse complement strand
CGCAGAGGGGGGAGGGTTCAACAGCCGTCGCGTCCGTGAAAAGGCGTCCGAGCCAAGTCATGTCCCGTCCCTCCCGTGCAGGCGCACCCAGGTGATGCGGGTGGGCGAGTAGCCGGTCGCGGCGTGCAGGTCGTCGAAGGCGTGGGTGGCGGCGATGGCCGAACGGGCTCCTGCCGCCTCCGGGTCGTCGGGCCGGTAGACGAACTCGCGCCCGTTGCGACGCCAGCGCACCGGCTCGCCGGAGCGGGGCGCCGTCAGCATCGCGATGGTCGGGAAGGCCGGCCCCCCGTGGGCGTGGAGCCGGTGGGCGGCGGCGTCGTCGTCGAAGACAAGGCGCGTCAGGCCGCGCTCGCGGGCCTCCAGCACCCGGCGGGCTTGGCTGATGTGATCGTCGAAGAAGCCCACCGCCCGGTCGGCATCGAGGCGGGGCAGGCTCACGGTCGACCAGTCGACGGCGTGGTAGCGCGCGCGGGGATCGCGGTAGCGCAGGCCCGAGAGATCGGGATCGAAGCAGAGGATCTCGGCCTGCGGGCAGGCCTGGCGCATCACCCAGGTGGTCAGGCCGCGAAACACGCCCGATTCGACGATGACCTCGGGGGCGAGCGCCCGCATCAGCACGTAGAGCTGGAGCGCGCCGTTGAAGCCGTTGCCGCCGCGCTTCTGCGCGACCGGCGCCGTGGCGATCAGGTCCCAGAAGGTCGCGACCGCGGGCGCGGCACCGCCGGGCAGCGACAGGCCGGCCTCGGCCAGATCGGCGTCGAGGCGCGCGGCGGCGGCGGCGATCAGCGCGTCGGTTTCCGGGCCGGAGAGCGGGCGGTGGTTCCAGTCCGACACCGCCGGGACGAGGTCGTAGCCGAGGCGGTCGAACAGGCGGCCGAGGAAGCGGCGGCGGAGCCGTTCGACGAGGGGGTGGGGACGGAGGGCGGCACCGTTCGACATCGGGGGCTCTATCGGGGTCTCGGACGTAAGGTCAGGTAACTTTGGGGCTCAGGCGGCTTTAGGGCTCAGGCGGCTTGCCGGCTCGCCGGGCCGGCGACCCGGACGCGGTGCCCGGGCTCGATCTCGGTCATCGTCCCGGCCGCGCCGCCGGTGAGGCGGTAGGGCTCGGGCCAGCTCGCCGGGTCGGAGAAGCGGTCGCTCATCAGAAGCTTCAGGTCGAGGGGGTGGTCGAGGTCGGGCTCGGGCACGGCGGCGAGCAGCGCCCGCGTGTAGGGATGGGCCGGGTTCTTGAAGAGGGCGGCCTTCGAGGCCTCCTCGACGATGTAGCCCCGGCACATCACCGCGATCGTGTCGGCGATGTAGTCGACCACCGCGAGGTTGTGGGAGACGAACAGGTACGAGACGCCGAGGCTCGCCTGCAGGTCCTTCAGGAGATTCAGGACCTGGGCCTGGACCGACACGTCGAGGGCCGAGACCGGCTCGTCGCAGAGCAGCACCCGGGGTTTCAGGGCCAGCGCCCGGGCGATGCCGAGGCGCTGGCGCTGGCCGCCCGAGAAGGCATGCGGGTAGCGCCGGAGCGACGACTGGTCGAGCCCGACCATGTCCAGGAGTTCCTTGGCACGCTCGTAGCGCTCGTCCGCGGTGCCGACGCCGTGAATGCGCAGGGGCTCGGTCAGCAGCTCGTAGACCGTCATGCGCGGGTTGAGCGACGAGAACGGGTCCTGGAACACGAACTGCACCGCGCGACGGAAATCCTTCAACTCCCGGTCCTCGAGGGCGAAGACGTCGCGTGGCCCGCGGCCCGAGCCGTCGTCGAAGGTCACGGTGCCGGAATCGGGCCGAAGGGCCCGCATCACCACCTTCGAGAGGGTGGTCTTGCCGCAGCCCGATTCGCCGACGAGGCCGAGCGTCCGGCCCGGATGCAGGCTCAGCGACACGCCGTTGACGGCGTCGATGGTGCGGGTCTTCCCCTTGAACCAGCCCGAGCGCAGGGTGAAGGACTTGCGCACCCCGTCGATGGCGAGGAGCGGCCCGGCCGGATCGGGCCGGTGCGGCTCGCCGGCCTTGCGGGCGAGGACCGCGCTCTTCACCTCGCGGATCGGGGTCAGGCGCTCCCCGGGCTCCATGTGGAAGCGCGGCACCGCCCGCATCAGGGCCTTGAGGTAGGGATGGCCGGGGTGGCGGAAGATGTCCTCCCGCGAGCCGGCCTCCATCACCCGGCCGCGATACATCACCACCACGTCGTCGGCCATGTTGGCCACCACCCCGAGGTCGTGGGTGATGAGCAGCATCGCCATGCCGGTCTCGGCCTGCAGCTCGCGCATCAGTTCGAGGATCTGGGCCTGGGTGGTGACGTCCAGCGCCGTTGTCGGCTCGTCGGCGATGAGGAGCGCGGGCTTGGTGATCAGCGCCATGGCGATCATCGCGCGCTGGCGCAGTCCCCCGGACAGCTCGAACGGGTAGGTGACGAGCGCCCGCTTCGGGTCGGGGAAGCCGACGCGGTCGAACACCTCGATCGCTCTCGCCTTGGCCTGCTCGGCCGAGACGTCGGCGTGCAGGCGCAGGGCCTCGGTGACCTGGTCGCCGACGGTGTGGAGCGGCGACAGCGAGGTCATCGGCTCTTGGAAGATCATCGCGATCCGCCCGCCGCGCAGGGCCTGCATGCGGGAGGAATCGGCCTTGAGCGCCGCGATGTCGGTGCCGCCCGGGGGACCCGCCGGATCGGCGAGGCGGATGCTCCCGCCCGAGATCCGCGCGACCTTCGGCAGGATCTGCAGGATGGCCTGCGCGGTGACCGACTTGCCCGAGCCCGACTCGCCCACCAAAGCCACGGTACGGCCCGCCGGCACGTCGAGGGACAGGCCGTCGACCGCCCGGAACGCACCGGAATCGGTCGAGAAATCGACCCGGAGGTCGCGGATCGACAGGAGCGGAGCCGTCATCCTGATGCCGTGCTGTCCTCTCGGGGCGGGGACGCCCCCGGATCACCGCGGAAGATAGGGCCCGCTTGTGACACGGGCAGCGGCGGGTTCGCAAACAATGCGGCGGCGCGCGATATTGTTGGAGACCGGCCTTTCGCCGCGCGGTCCGCCAGGTGGTCGAGGAGCCGGGCGCAGAACTCCCAGGTCGCCTCGTCCTGCACGAGGTGGTGGGTGAGAAGCCCGACCGGGCCGCCCGCCGCGACCGCCCGGGCCGCGCGGGCGACGATGCCGTCCGGATCGGCGAGCCCGCCGCCGGAGCGCCAGGCCACCGGATCGATCGCGGCATGGGCCTGGGCCAGGCCCGGTACCGGGGGCACGGGCGCGGCGGCCGAGAGGCCGCGATAGCCGATCCCCGGCAGGATTGCCGGCAGGTCCGGGGCGAAGCGGTTCCAGGGCGGCACCAGCACCGGCAGCAGGCGGGGTCCGAGGCGGGCGCGGGCGAGCGCCAGGGCCTCGGCGGCGTCGGCCCGCAAGGCTGCGAGAGGACGGTGGGGGCCGAACTCGGCCTTCCTGGCCTCCGGCGGCGCGTGGTCGGCGTGGGCGAGGCCGTGGACCAGGCAATCGATTCCGGCCTCGTCGGCGAGGCGCGCCGCCAGCGACGGTTCGGCCCGGGCCGGCACGGCGGCGAGCGCCACCGGCCAGCCGGTGCGGGCCGCCAGCGCGAGCAGGCGGTCGAGGGCGGGGGTGTGGGCGACCGCGTCGTCGTCCCGCCACCAGAGCGCGACCCTGCGGCCTTCATCGGCGGCGCGGTCCAGCGCCTCGGTGAGGGGGGTGAAGTCGGGGGATCGGCGGATGGATCCGGCCTCGTTCCGATTCGGGAGAGGCGAGGCGGCGTGCAGCAACTCCTCCACGATCGCCACGCTCCGCCGCGCCCCGTCGCACGCGATGGCGTGGGGCATGCCCGGCGGCGGGGCGGCCCGCACCGCGTCGGCGAGGCTTTCCGCCGTCAGCGCATCCTCGGGCAGCACCCGGGCGAGGCCGTGGGCGGCAAGCGTCTCCGCGCGCAGGCGCTGCTCGGTCTCGTGGCCGGCCTCGAAGGGAACCAGCACGGCCGGGCTGCCGCTCCGGAGGAGGTCCAGCACGGTGTTGTAGCCGGCCTGGCTGACGGAGAGCGCCGCTCCGGCGAGCAGCGCGCGGAAATCCGGCCGGGCCCGCTCGACGATCGCGTTCGGCGGCGCGGCCTCGCGCAGGGCCGCGAAGGCGGGCTCGGGTACGGCGCGGCCGACGAGGATGCGCCAGGACAGCGCCGGGGTGAGGGCGGCGGCGGCCACGGCGGCCTCCTGCAGCGGCAGCCCGGCGGCGCTGGAGCCGCCCGAGACGACGATGCCGGAGCGGGGCTCGCCCGGTGTGGAAACGACCTCGCCCTCGTCGACGTAGCCGGTGTAGCGCAGGCGCGGCGCCAGCTCCTCCACGACTGGCCAGGAGGCGTCGAGCGGCAGGAAGCCGGGATCGCCGTGGACCAGCACGGCGTCGTAGGCGGCGAGACGCGCATGGGTGGCGGCGATGCGATCCCGGTGGCTCGGGGTCGCCAGGATGTCGCGGATCGAGGCGAGGAGCAGGGGACGGGGCGTAGCCGCCCGCACGGCCTCGACCAGCGCCGTGAATTCCGGCGCCAGCACCCGGCGGCCGAACGGGTAGAGTTCGGTGATCACCGCGTCGGGCGCGGCCTCGGCGAAGGCGGCGGCGAGGCCGTCGCGGCGGGCGGCCAGGCGCTCCGCCGTCACGGCCACGCCGTCGGGATCGAGGAGCGTCGTGAAGGCGGTACCGATGATGCGCAGGGGCGGCAGCTGCACCAGGCGCACGCCGTCGAGGCGGGGCAGGGCCACCGGCATGCCGCCGGACACCAGCGTCACCGCGTGGCCGGCCGCCGCGAAAGCCCGCGCCAGGGCGGCCGCCCGGGTCAGGTGCCCGGCCCCGAGCAGGTGCGTGACGGCGATCAGGATCCGGCTCATGCGAGGGACGTCCGCAGGAGCGGCGCCAGCGTCGTGCGCAGGATCGCGGCCGCCCGATCGAGGCCGCGCTCGTCGCGGGCGAAGGCGAGGGCGCTCGCGCGCATCGCGGCGAGTCGGTCCGGCCGTTCGGCGAGGGTGCGGATCGCGGCGGCGAGGGCCACGGCGTCGCCGGGCGCCGTCACCCGGCCGGTCGCGCCGTCCCGCACCACGTCCGGCACACCGCCGTAGCCGCCGGCCACCACCGGGCAGCCATGGGCCTGCGCCTCCAGGAGCGCCATGCCGTAGGCCTCGTTGACGGCCGGCCAGACCAGGAGGTCGGCGGCGGCGTAGAGGACCGAGAGCGCGTCCGACGCCACGGCGCCGTGCCGGCGCACCCGGGCGCCGAAGGGCGCGAGCAGGTCCGTCACCGCCCCCGCGGCCGGGCCGTCGCCGGCGACGTCGAGGGTCCAGGGTACATCGCCGAGCCGCGCCAGGGATTCGGCCAGCAGCCGGTAGGAGGCGAGCTTGTCGCCCTCGCGCATCATCGCGACGGTGAGGAGTCGCAGAGGGCCGGGTGTTCTCCCGGTGACGGGCATCGGCCAGTCCGCCGGATCGAGGAAGGGCGGCAAACCCGCCAGCACCTGGCGCGCCGGCCGCGCCGCCTCGAGCGCCGGCCGGTCGCGGCGGTTCATCACCAGGATCAGGTCGGCGGCGTCGAGGGCCGCCTCCGCCCCCGCATGGCCCAGGGCATGCGGCCCCCCGGCGCGCTTGGGCGCCCGCGAGCCCTCCGCCACCACGTAGGGGATGCCGAGACTCGCGGCCACCGCCGGGCCGATCCAGTCCGGCGCCTTGTAGTAGACGTGATAGGTGAACCAGAGCGCCGGAGGATCGGAGGCCCAGGCGGCGATCAGGCGCTCGGCCTCGGCGAGGGACTCTGCCCGCAGGGCCGGGTGCCGCGCCCCGTCGGGATCGCGGGTGCGCAACGAACTGGCGACCTCGGGGGCGAAGCCCGCCGCCCCGAGCGCCCGCAGGAGGAGCCGCGCCATCGTGCGCTCGCCGGAGGGCACCGGGTGGTCCGGGGCCTTGAGCGGCGCGTAGAAGGCGACGCGGCTCATCGCCGGGCCGCCCCCTCGAGCAGGCGCGCGATGGTGTCGAACCCGGACTCGGCGCCGAACTCGGCCCGGAGGCGGGCGAGCGCCGCGGCGGCGAGGCGGGCGCGCTCGGCGGGGTCGCGGGCCAGCAGGTTGATGGCGTTCGAGAGCGCTCCCCAATCGCCCGGCGGCACCAGCCGGCCCTCGATCCCGTCGCGCAGGAATTCGGGGATGCCGGCGAAGTCGGTGGCGACGACGCAGAGCCCCTGCGAGGCAGCCTCCATGATGACGTTGGGCAGCCCGTCGCGGTCGCCCGAGGGTGCGCGCTTGGCCGGCAGCACGAACAGGTCGGCCTCCCGCAGCAGCGCCACCACATCGGGCTGGGGCTTCGCGCCCAGGAAGACCACTTTTTGCGAGAGGCCGAGCGCGGCGGCCTTGGCGCGCAGAGCCGCCAGTTCCTCGCCGCCGCCGACATGGGCGAGGCGCCAGTGCAGGTCCGGCGGCAGGGCCGCCAGGGCGTCGAGCAGATCGTCGAACCCCTTCTTCGCCACGGCGCGGCCGACGGCGACGACCCGCAGGGGGTCGGCCGGGTCCGACCCGTCCCGGGACGGGCGGGTCTCCGGGGCGGCGGGGAACCGCGACAGGTCGAGGCCGTGATAGACGAGCGAGACCCGGTCCGGCGCGGCCGCGACCTCGCGCAGCCGCGCCGCGCCGGCCGCCGTGCAGGTCACCGCGAAGGCGAGCCGGGGATCGTCGAGCTTGTCCGCGAGCTCCCAGTCCGGCGTGGTCCAGATGTCCTTGGCGTGGGCCGACGCGCTCCACCGCCGTCCGGTGAGCGCGGCGGCGTAGCGGGCGACCGAGGCCGGGGTGTGCAGGTAGTGGACGTGGATGTGGTCGGTCTGCGCCGGCAACTCGCGGGCGAGCACCAGGGCCTGGCCGAGGCGCCGGCCGCGGTTGGCGGTGAAGTCCCGGGCGAGGTCGCGGCGGGCGA